>NZ_JBHSGK010000007.1:0-150103 GCF_042654445.1 Bacillus daqingensis | reverse complement strand
TAAAGAAGACCAAAAACGTCCACAAGGACGTTTCTAGTCTTCATCAAGGACTTTTTCAGTGGCCCCGGCTTCCACTGGTCCGGCTTTATGCTCATACAGATCCTTCTCTGAAGACCTCAGCTTCGGCTGTCCGCCGCTATGACCCTGCTTGGTAGCCAAAGATCGATAAGTAGCCAAGATAGTACGAAACAGCGAACGTAAGCAGCATGGCACCGTTAATCAGCCCGAAAAACGACCAGTCCCGTGCCTGTATCTGCATGTGATGGTAGTGTGTCCGCTCGGTGGAGCCGGTGAATCCTTTTGATTCCATCGCATTTGCCGTCCGTTCTGCCCGGCGGATCGCATTGGCCATCAGGGGAACAGCGTAGCGGCGGAACTGCAGCATCCGTGCCTTTACCCCTTTCGCTCTGCCAACTCCGCGAACCCGCTGCGCCTGCCGCAGCAGCTGAAATTCATGACGGAACAATGGCAGAAACCGGTAGCCTGCAAGCACTCCATAAGTAATGGAAGGCGGAAGTTTAAACTGCTGCATTAAACTAAGCATGAACTTCGTAGAGTCGGTCGTCAAAATAAACAGCAGCGACAAAGCCCCAAAGCAGAGAGAGCGCAAGGCAAGACTTATCCCGACAGCAACGGATCCTGTGGTCACCTCAAACCGCCAAACGGTAAATAACGTTCGGCCTTCAGCAAACGATCCTGAAGCATACAACATGCTCATCCAGGCAAACCCTGCCGCAAGCACCGTAAAAGGCAGGAAGAACAGAAGCCACTTTTTCAGCGGAACGCCGCTGAAAAATACGGTGTAGCCGATGATAAACAGTAAAAACACAAGCGGGGTGAATATATCGAAGCTGAAGCTCAGTATGACACCCGGAATGAGAACCGTCACGGCTTTCAAAGCCGGATTAAGGGAAGCTGTCATCCTGTCACCGCCTCCCGTTCCGGCTGCAGCAAGCTGCAGGACTGCAAGAGGTCCTGCTCTTTCCAAAGCTGCTGCGGTTCCCCCTCGAAAGCCGCTTCTCCGCCCTTCATGACTAACACGCGATGACAGTAGCGATCGACAAGCATCATGTCATGGGTGATCAATACAACTGCGGTTCCGCCGCTGCGCAGCTCATCAAGCATGTTCATCAAATCAGCTGTAGACGCCGCATCCTGGCCAAACGTCGGCTCGTCCAAAAACAGCACGTCTGGAATGTCGCCCAGCATGACTGCTGCACTAAGACGGCGCTTTTGACCACCGGAAAGCATAAACGGATTGTGATACCGGTGCTTCTCCAGCCGGAAGCGCCTCAACAGCGCCTCCATCCACTCTTCTGCATCATCACGTCCTGCAAGCTCCGGACCGAATAACAGCTCCTCTTGAACCGTATCGGTAATAAACTGGTGCTCCGGATTTTGGAATACAAATCCGGTACGCTTGCGAAACTGCTCCTCACCCAGTTCCTGCAAGGCTTTTCCACCGAGTTCAATACGGCCGGTGTCCAGCGGGAGCAGTCCGGCGGCTGCCTGAAGAAGTGTGGTCTTTCCAGATCCGTTTTCACCGGCAATTGCCAGCATTTCTCCGCGGTGCAGTTGAAACGAAGCGTGCTGCACGATCGCTTTTTTCCGCTTGGAGACTGTCAGGTTTTCTGCACGGAAGATTGTCTCTCCGCGGTGTGGACCCGGACTTCGCGGCGGAAGCGGATCGTATCGGAAAGGCAGATGAATGCCTTCGCGTTTAAGCAGGCTTCGTTTCGTTTGATAGATAGTATCCGGACTCCCGTCCAGCATGACGCTGCCGGCTGCAAGAAACACGGCCCGGTCTAGAAGGGACAGCCAGCGGTCAGCCTGATGCTCGATAATCAACACCGTACAGCCGCGTGATCGGCGGATTCGGCCGATCAGCTCTACCAGCTCTTCTCCTGAAGCTGGATCAAGATTGGCCGCCGGTTCATCGACGATCAGCACCTCCGGATCAAGAAGCAGCACGGAAGCAAGCGCAATCTTCTGCTTCTGGCCGCCGGACAGCTCATGAATAGCCCGGTGGCGAAAGTCGGTCATGTCTGTTTCTCTCAGCACATGATCGATTCGTTCGTCCATTACGTCTCGTGGAGCGGCAATATTTTCGAGCACAAACGCCAGCTCGTCTTCCACACTGATCATACAGAACTGACTCTCCGGGTCCTGAAACAAGACGCCGATGTGCTGTGCTGCTTCCCCTTTCCTATAGCTGGAAAGCGGTCGTCCATGCAGCCGGACCTCGCCGCGCATCGTTCCTTCCACCGCTTCTGGATAGAGTCCGTTCATGATCAGAGCGAGCGTGCTTTTCCCGCTCCCGCTCGCGCCTCCGATCAGGCAGCATTCGCCTGCCTGAAATTGAAGACTGATATCGTGAAGAAGCGGAGCTTCTTCTTCATAGGCAAAGCTGACGCGCTTAAGCTCTATGACAGGAGGTTTAGGATGCTTTTCGAATCCGTCCATGCTGTTTCACCTTCCCTAATGCATAGCCTCTGAGCACCCCCGTCTTGGCGAGCTGATCGCTGATCCATTTTCCGAGTACGCCGGCGAGCAGCGCACCGCTTGCCAATCTGACGAGCAGCGTTGCAATAATCAAGCCTGCCGGAAGTGCAGCCAGGCCGGACTGGAACCAGCCCCAGGCGTAGCTGAACAGCGCAGCGGACATCCCCGCTGCAATAAGCACCCAGAGGGAATAATTTTTCCATTTTGTCGCTGCAAACGCAGCTTCGGCACCGAGCCCCTGAATCGCCGCAGAAATGATCAACTGTGGGCCTGCCGGGCTCCCGACCAGCACCTGTACCGTGCCTGCTATCAGCTCCGACCAGAACGCAGCGCCCTTTTTCCGGATGATGTAGGCCGCTACAATGGAAACGATAAACCAAATTCCAAAAATCAGCTCATAGCCGAACGGCGCGAGGCCGAACGGCATGAGTGCATTTCGCAGACCTTGACCGAAGAAGTAAAAGCCGAGATAAATAAAGGCAAATACGACGCCGAGAATGGACATCAGGACAATTTCTTTCAGCTTCCAGTCTCTAAGCAGCATCAGCCGTTCCTCTCATTGTCTTTTTTCGACGGGCTGTTCGCAGATACTGTGGCGGTCATCGTTACGTGTCCGTGCGAGCTCGACTGCGCTGTATCAACAAATATTTCTTCAAGTGTCCCGAACACCTCATTCGCTGATCCATCGAGCCGTGACGCATAATGAACGCCTTTCGTAAACGTACCGTGCTCTTTTGCCGTTTCAACCTGGTCGGCAATGACTTGCATATACTCCGGGTTGTTCATTGGATATAGGGCGAAATGGGTCGCTGCTTCTACGTTTGTGTCGGCCGATGCTTCTTTATTCAAGCGCATGCCGTCTTCTGACATATACGTGTCGCCCTCACTGTCTCCAGGACAGCCGATCGAAAACGTACCGTTAAACACCGTGTGCGTGCCGTTCTTTGCCGCTTGTACGAATACAGCTTCAGCGACATCAAAAACGTGCTCACTCCTGCCGCGGACACAGGTCGTAATATCATCTGTCTGCATCCATACTTTCGACGTATCAACCTCTTGCAAAGCGGATTTGATAATGTCCGCAAACTGATCGGACATCGGATATACCGCAAAGCGCACTCCTACAATTCTGCTTGTTCCACAACTGACCTGACTCATTGAAACATTCCTCCAGCCGGCGGCGAACGCCAGATTATTTTACGATTCGAACGAAAAAAAGACAGTCCCCCCGCGGGACTGTCTTACATGCTGAAAATTCATTTATTCTGACAGGCGGCACCGAAAAAAAAGAGCATCTTCATGATCAGTCTCAGAAGATGCAGGTAACCGGCAAAGAAAGCCGCCTGCACTTCCCCACGCTGGTATTATCCAGTTCGGGTTCAAAGGGTTAACGGGAAGACCCGTCTCTCAGCATTGCAGCACCCCCAGTGCGTTCCGTATCGAATTGTAGCCTCATTGTACCCTTTCAAGCGGTACTCTGTAAAGCCCGCTGCCGAAAAGCACCTCTTCCCTGCGAACAAACCCGGCCCTTGCAGCAAAGCGAGAGCCTGCTGCAGGCTCCTATTGTCTGATCGTTTAGGAAGCAGGTTCTTCCCCCGCCTCAGGCTGCGCAGGTGCTGCCACTCGCTCCAGTACAAGGAGCAGTTTGTCACGAAGCTTCGTCAGCCGCTCCAGATCAGCAGCGGACGGGACGGGACCCGCTGCAGCCGGCAGGTACAGGCGCCTGTTCAGCTCAAGCTGTATCCACGGAATATCTGTCCGCGGTCCGTGCAGCTGCGTAATGTACCCGCCTCTGAACGGGGCGTTTACAAGCACAAGCGGGATTCCTTCTACCATTTCATCTGCAAACTCCCGTTCCAGCTCCTGCTTAAACAGCTGCATGAATTCCGGCGGCGCCGTGATCGTCTCTGTCTCTCTGCCTCCGCCTGCACTGCCGCGGTTGCTGATGCACATTAACGGACGCTGTTCCCACGTATTGCCGTCCTTAGCCGGTCCAATGTCCAGCATCGTATGGCAATCCACTGCAAAACGCAGCCCTTCTTCACTAGATGCATGCATCAGCTTTTGATGATACGGAGCATGTACGGCTTCAATCAGACTATTCGTTTCCTCGTCGCTCAACGGTTCGCTCCACACCTGCTGGCCGTCGACAGTGAGCGTTTTGACAATTCCGTCCGGATTTGCTGGAGGACGGTCCGTCGGATCCCTGTTCAGGTCAATGACGACCCTGGCAGTATCAGCTGCCATAAACGTCTGCACGCTGCCGCGGAAATCAAACAGCTCCTGCGTCCACGTGTCGCCGTCACGAACAACGTCCGCCTCGGACAGCAGCAGTCTTTCTTTTAAATGGTCCGGCATATGCGATCCCCCGTGAGGGACTGAAATCAAAATCGGAAGGAGAGCTTGCTTCATGTAGATTCCTCCTGCAGGTAAAGTGCTAACAGGACTGCCCGCTGTACAAGCTCACTTCGATGCATCGCCTCATCCGGCGTATACAGCCTTCTGCTTGCCGGTGAAAATCCGCAAATACACGGAATATGCTCCGGTACGACTCCGGACGCTGTCGCCAGCAAGCTTGATTCTGTTCCAAAAGGCAGCTGATAGGCCTTTGCCCAGTGCTCCAGCCGCTCCAACATCGGGTGACTCTTTTGCCGTCTCAGCGGCGGCCGGGCTGTGATTTGTTCAATGTACGTTTTCATTCCCGTACGACCTGGTCTGAACAGCTTTTTCATTTGTTCTTCTGCTTCTTCTGCCAGCTTATCGTCCAAATAAGTAACGGCAATCGTTGCTGTGACGCGATGCGGCATGAGGACGCTGTACCGTTCGGATTGAATATCCTGGACGGAGACAGCGATCTTTTTTCGGCGGCTGCTTAACTCACGCAGACTCGCTGTCTGATCCAGAAACCACGTAAGCACGTCAAGCGGCTGGCTTTTTCTGCCGATGCGCTCCGGGTCTCCCTCCGCAATGATGTGATAGTCACGTGAACCGCGGCGCTGATCGACGACTTTTCCTTCCACAAAGCCCGGCTGCAGCACGATAACATCCTCAGCCTCTGCCGCTGCTTTTTCGAGCATCGCAGAGGAATAGCGCATCCCGCGTCCTTCATCAGCATAAAAGAAAATACCCGTTTTCGTGCCCGCAAGCTTTTTCTCATCCTTCAGTGCCTTCAAGGCTGCAAGAGCTGTTGTAATTCCCGCGCGGCTGGAGGCGACCCCTTCGCCATAAATCCATTCCTGCTCCTTTCGAAACGAGAGCGGATAACCGGTTCGCTTCCCCGGCACATCGATCGGAACCACGAGAAGCGTTCCTCCTTTAAGACCTGCCTTCGTTTCCCACGTCCATGCCGACCTGCCGTTAGTCAGTTCGGGAACTTCCTTCAGCGACAGCTTTGCAAGCCGTTCCTCAAGCCGTTTCCGTACGCTGCTTAAGCCGACTGCATCCTCTGTTCTCGAGGAAAGATTCGTCCAGCTTTTCAGCTCTTCTTCCAGCCTGCCGCGCGTAGTGGTAAGCCGCTTAAACAATTTATCCGCAGTCGTCTTCATTTCATATGATTCCTGATCAAAGAAATCCTTGCCAAAATAGCGTTCACACGTCACATCGATCAGCCGGTTAACGAGCGCCGCATAATCCATGCCGATTTTATCGGCCGCAAACACGAGCGAGCCGTCTGCACCAAGACTGGCCATTGAGTTCACTTCCAAAATATACGGGTTCCCTTCCCGGTCAATGCGGAAGTCGACCCTCGCACTGTCATGACAGTGAAGCGCATTAAACGTCTGTACAGCCAGCTCTTTCACTCGTTCTGTTTCTTCATCGGAGAGCGGCGCCGGGCAGACTTTTTCGACGGTCCGGCCGCTTTGATTTTTCTTGTCTTCAAACGTATAAATTTGCGGACCTTCCCCGAATACGAGTTCAACCGGCGGAAGTGCTTCTACCGGATTGTTGCCGATCAGCGCTACGTTTACTTCCCGGCCTTCGATGTACTCTTCTACGAGCGTCGGAGCGTTGTATGTTTCATAGATGACACGGACGCCTTCGCGAAGCTCTTCTTCGTTATGCACGATTTTCAAACCGAACGATACCGCTTCGTCCTTTGGTTTTACGATAAGAGGATAGGTAAGCGACTCCCGCAGCGGGCTGTCCGGCTTATCAAGAACAGCAAATTTTGGTGTAGGCAGCCCCTGCTGCATGAGCAGGATTTTTGTCACAACTTTATCGAGCGCTAGAGCATGCGTTTCCGGACCTGAACCGACGTAAGGAATGCCGAGCATTTCCAGCATGCCGGGCACGTGCATGTATCTGCCGCGCCCTTGGATACCGTAGCTTAAGTTGAAAACAAGACCAGGCCGCTCTCCTAAAATAACGGAGGGCATAAAATCTTCCAGGTTTTGAATCAGGTTTTTATCGCCTTCAAACGTTTTTACTTCGTGCCCGCCTTTTTTCAATCCTTCCCGAATGAGCCGGATCGTTTCCAAACCATATTTCTCCCGATTCTGCGTTCCAAATAAGTTAATGACGGCTTGGCTTTCTCTGTTGTACACCACTGCTATTTTCACGCAAACACACCCTTCTTCCTAATAGTAGTCATTAATGAGTCTGTTCCGGCCCTTCTGCCGTGCCATCACGGCGCGGGTCTGCAACTCCCTGGTACTTTTCCCAAAACCGTACAGGAAGCTGGACTCCCTGAACACAGCCCGTATAAAAACTGTACGCATCTTTTCGCTGCAGTTTAAAACTGGCCAGCTGCAGCGCTTCATACACCTGCTTGGAAAAACGGTCTTTTTCGATCATCAGTTCACCCTGGTCAGACGCATGGAAACGCGGTGCGGCAATGGCATCCTCCAGTGACTCACCTTTATCAATCAGCCGCACGATCACCTGTGCAAGAGTTGTTGAAATACGGGCACTTCCTGGGCTGCCGAGCAGATACTGAATTTTACCGCGTTTTTTAATCAGTACCGGCGCAACGCTGCTCCACGGCACCCCGCCCGGAAGCAGAAAATAAGGATGCGTTTTATCTTTGTATTCAAATGCACTCATGTAATTGTTATAAAAAAAGCCAAGTCCTTTTGCCATCCGCTTGCTGCCGAATACGAGCTCCACAGACTGCGTAATGCCTACGGTATTCCCGTCTTTATCGGTTACAGACAAATGTGTCGTTTCCCCTGATACCGGCGGTGCTGCGAAGGTATCTTGAAGCGCCAGCTTATGAATGTCCCGGATCCGCTTTGTAATTTCGGAAGCATATCCTTTATCGACCATCATTTGCGAAACAGATTGCAAATAGTGGTCTGGGGAAACGGGCATCCGCTGGCGGTAATTTAACGCAAATCGGAAGGCAAGTGCTAAAATCACTGCACCGGCCGGAGTATCCGGATCCAGCTCGTCAGGCTCAAATCCTTCCAGGGTATTTAATATTTGAACGAGCACTCTCCCGGCTCCCGGCGGCGGATACGTGACGATCTCCATGCCGCGGTAGCTGCTCTCAAGCACTTCCCTTTCCACCGGCAGGGGGATTTGCTGCAGGTCCACTTCTGTAATCAGTCCGCCGCGCTCTTCCATATCCTGCAAGATCTTTTTCCCGATGCTGCCGGTGTAAAAATCTCGCCAGCCTTCTGCTGCCATCGCCCGGAACGTGGCAGCAAGCTCCGGCTGCTTTAGTATACTGCCTGCCTTCAGCGGCTTCCCTTTTGCAAAATACCGCTTCAGAATGAGCGGATCTTTTCGAAGCTGCTCAGCTTCTTTTACGATTTTACTGTGAATGAGCGACGTCACTTCCACCCCCTCTTCTGCCGCGCGGATGGATGGAGCGAGTACTTCTTCGAGCGAAAGGCTTCCGTAATTCTCATGCAGATAGCCTAGAGCTGCCGGTGTAGACGGAACGGTGCTTGATTTTAAGCCAAGCTTAATCGCCTTTGACGGATTTTTATGCGGGGACAGGACGTAAGGGGCACGAGAAGAGCCATCCAGCGCAAATGTTTTTCCTTCATCCTCGAGGTGGACCAGAGCCATCGATTGTCCGCCGATTCCCGACGCCTGTGGTTCTGATACGCCAAGACAGAAGGCTGCGGCTACTGCTGCATCGACTGCATTGCCCCCTTTTCGAAGCATGTCCACGCCTGCCTGTGTTGCTGTAGAGGACGCGGTCGAGACCATTCCCTCACTGGACACCGCATGTGATACGGGTCTAGATTCCTTCATGACGATCCCTGCCTCTCCGGACATACATAATATTCCATTCGATAGTAAAAAAGAGCGTCTGCTGGTGAGCGTGCAGACGTATTATTTTCATTATAGAGGGAAAAGCCTCCGCATACAATCTGCAGAGCGATTCTCCACCGTATACGTCGTTATTTCTGCGAATTACGTCTCATTAATCGAAATATCATACTTCTTGATTTTTGCGTACATGGTGTTACGAGCCAGACCGAGCGCTTCCGCAGCCTTCGACACGTTGCCGTCTGATTCTTTTAGTGCCCTGGCTACGGCTTCTGCTTCTATTTCTTCAAGCGTGCCGCCTCCATGTCCGGCATGTATCTCATACTCATCTTCAAATTGAATATGAGCTTCGTCAATCTGATGATGCCCTGCCAGAAATACACCTTGCATAAGCACACTTTGGAGCTCCCTGATGTTTCCCGGCCAGCTGTACACCTCCAGCCTGCGTTTCGCGGCTTCCGTTAAGCTACTGCCTGCCGCCAGCTGTCCGAGAAGCACCTGTGCCACCTCCAGCACATCCTGCCGTTCACGCAGCGGAGGCATTGTCAGATGAATTCCCTTCAATCTGTAATACAAATCTTCCCGGAAGCGGCCTTCGCGTACTTCCTGCTTTAAATTTTTATTCGTAGCTGAAATGACCCGAACATCAACAGGAATCTGTGCTACGCTTCCGATACGCGTGATCGCTCGTTCCTGCAGCACACGCAGCAGTGATCCCTGCGCCTTTAATGACAGGTCCCCTACTTCATCCAGAAAAATTGTGCCTTTATCAGCCGCCTCAAATTTTCCCGCCTGGCCGCGGTGGCTGGCGCCGGTAAAAGCTCCTTTCTCATAGCCGAATAATTCACTTTCAACCAGCGTTTCCGGAATGGCACTGCAGTTCAGTGCTACAAACGGTCCCGAGCTTCTGCAGCCTTCTGTATGCATCGATTGAGCCATCAGCTCTTTTCCGGTTCCGCTCTCTCCGTATATGATCACAGGATAATCTGAATCGGCCGCTTTTTTTCCGAGCTCTTTCAGCTGGGTAATGCTCGGGCAGGAGCCGGCAATATCATGAAATTGGTGCAGATGCTGCTCGGAACGGTCCCGCAGCGCGACAACCGTTGTATGCTTACCGACCGAGGTGCTTCTGCCTGAAGGAAGGCGGGAAATTTCCTGGCCGACAATGCGGGAGCCAAGTTTTGACCTGGCAAGTCCGTTGGCACGAATCACTTTGCCCTTCTGCACGGTAATCATCGGAATTCCGGCCAGCCGTGACGTAACGGCCAGCTCTTCTTCGAGCATCAGCTCCTCCTCCCTGGAGCGGTCCAGCTTCATCGCCTGAGCAGCTGCTTCTGCAATCGTTTCTGTGAGACTTAACAGCATCGGATGATAATTTTCTTTTGCGGTACTGATATTTATTGCGCCCCGAAAGCACTGGTCTGCGTCATAGAGCGGACTTGCTGCGCAAGTGAGGGAATGATGCGCTTTGTAATAGTGATGCTCCCCGTGAATGACTGCCGGTCTCCTGTCATACAGAACGATCCCCATTGCATTGGTGCCCATCGCACTTTCCGACCAGTTCGTACCGATCTCCAAAAATCGATCCTTAGCAGCCGCACCCAGACTTCCGCATTTCGTCAAAATATACCCTTCTCTGTTTACAAAAACGGCCGTATACGCTTTTGAATCAAACGCATGCTCCAGCTGACGAAACAGCTGTTTGATGTGCGTTAACAACGTTTCGTCCTGCTTAAGCATCGTACGCAGCTTCCCTGCATTTACCCGTTTCGGCTGAACGGGGCTGTCGGGCAGAATACCGTAGCTTTCACAGCGCTTACGTGACGCCCCAATCAGTGACAGCTCCATGCGGGCCCCTCCTTTCAAACCGGTTCTACCGGAATCATACTAAATATTCAGAAATGTTTGTACTAATTTGAGACATCTTTGTTCATTTTTTGCACATTTTACCTGAACGCCGGAAATGAAAGCGCTTTTACAACGCATTTTACACGCTGGCATCGTTTTTGCATAGTAAATAGACTGCAAGCCATTTTCATCACTAAAAAGGAGGCACACGTATGGGTGGAAACAGAGCGGTAGCGTACATGGGGGCAGGCAAGGTTGAAGTACAGGATATTGATTATCCGGAGCTTATTTTACGGGACGGACCGGGGGTTAATCCGCTTAACGTCGGGCGCAAATGTGAACACGGGGTTATCCTCAAAGTTGTAACGACGAATATCTGCGGCAGTGACCAGCACATGGTGCGCGGACGGACGACCGCGCCAGAAGGATTGATTCTTGGACACGAAATTACTGGTGAAGTCATTGAATGCGGCCGGGATGTTGAATTTATGAAGGTCGGCGATCTCGTCTCCGTTCCATTCAATATCGCCTGCGGCCGTTGTCGAGCGTGCAAAGAACGGGATACGCATATTTGTCTGAACGTGAACCCTGACCGGCCAGGCTCTGCATACGGATATGTAGACATGGGCGGATGGGTCGGCGGACAGTCCGAATACGTCATGGTTCCTTACGCTGATTTCCAGCTGCTTCGTTTTCCGGATAAAGATAAGGCCATGGAAAAGATACGTGATTTGACGATGCTGTCTGACATCTTCCCGACCGGCTTCCACGGAGCTTACAGCGCCGGGGTATCACCAGGTAAAACCGTTTATGTTGCCGGAGCCGGGCCTGTCGGACTTGCTGCGGCTCACTCCGCTCAACTTCTAGGTGCATCTGTTGTTATCGTCGGCGATTTGATTCAGGAACGGCTGGACCAGGCGAAGAGCTTCGGATGTGAAACCATCAACCTCCGTGAACATGATGATATTGGCGAACAGATCGAACAGATTCTTGGTACAAATGAAGTAGACTGCGCGGTTGATGCAGTAGGCTTTGAAGCCTCCGCTCACGGGGCAAATGCCACCGAGGCACCGGCAACCGTGCTGAACTCCATTATGCAGCTCACCCGCGCAGGCGGAAAACTCGGTATTCCGGGACTCTACGTAACGGGAGATCCGGGTGGTGTCGATGAGGATGCAAAAGAAGGAACACTCAAAATCCGTCTCGGTCTCGGCTGGGCAAAGGCGCATACGTTTGTAACCGGTCAAACGCCGGTTATGCGTTATCACCGCGAGCTGATGAACTCCATTTTAAGCGGGAAAGCCCAGATTGCAAAAGCCGTAAACGCTACGGTTATTTCACTCGATCAGGCGCCTGACGGCTATAAGGAATTCGACGGCGGCGCCTCTAAAAAGTTCGTTATTGATCCGCATAGCATGCTGAAGTAACCATTCACGTAAAAACCGCCCGGACTAGTGTCCGGACGGTTTTTTATGCTTATGTTGATTCATGCTCCGAACGGCTGATGACCCGGTGACCGATGTCACGCCGGTAAAACAATCCTGGCCATTCCTTCTGACCGAGCACCTCATACGTCAGCTTGAACGCTTCTTCGAGTGTGGGTGCCTGCGTGGAAAGCAGAAACACTCGGCCCCCAGCTGTTTTCCAGCCTACCTGTTCGCTGTTAACAACCGATCCGGCATGGAAAAACTGCTGTGTTTCGTTAGACCGGGTCATCGGCATCGTAAACGGCTGACCCTTTTCGTAACTGCCGGGATACCCTTCAGATGCCACCACTACTGCCGCACAGGCATGATCGCTCCATTCTGGAGTCGTTTCCCGGTCATCTAGGACATCGAGCAGGACCTGCACGAGATCGCTCTTCAGGCGCGGCAGCACGACCTGCGCTTCCGGATCCCCGAAGCGGGCATTGAACTCGATCACTTTCGGTCCGTTTTCAGTAATCATCAAGCCGGCATAGAGAACACCTGTAAACGGGACGCCTTCCTGAATCATCGCTTCTGCTGCAGGACGCAGAATGCTTTCTTCTGCTTCCTGCAGCCATTTACCATCCAAATGAGGTACCGGAGAATAGGCTCCCATTCCTCCTGTGTTGGGACCCTTATCTCCCTCGTAAGCTCTTTTATGGTCCTGAGCCGTTACCATTGGAATAACGGTGCTGCCGTGGACAAATGCCATAAAAGAAAGCTCTTCTCCACTTAAATACTCTTCAATAACCACAGACGATCCTGCGTCGCCAAAAGCATTGTCGTCTAGAATATCGTGCACCGCGCGGATCGCTTCATCTACCGTTTCGGCAACGATAACGCCTTTCCCGGCTGCAAGACCATCTGCCTTTACAACGATCGGAGCTCCCTGCGAACGGATGTAGCTGACTGCCGGTTCCGCTTCGGTGAACTGCTTAAACGCAGCTGTTGGGATGCCGTATTTTTTCATAAGCTCTTTAGCAAAGGTTTTACTGCTCTCCAGCTGAGCGGCTGCCTTTGTGGGGCCGAAGACACGGACCCCTTCTGCCTGCAGGACATCTGTCAGTCCCGCTGCAAGCGGCGCTTCAGGGCCGATCACAGCCAATTCAATTTCATACTGTTCAACGAGGCGCTTCATCCCTTCATGGTCATCTTCTTTCACGTCTTCAATCGTACACTCCAGAATTTGCCCAATCGCATCGCTTCCTGGTGCTACTACAATCTCATCTGCCAGATCGGAATCCGCGAGCTTCCAGGCTAGCGCATGCTCACGTCCTCCGCTTCCAACGAGTAATATATTCATAGGTTCCTCCTGTCTGCCGATCAGTGCTTAAAGTGACGCACGCCCGTAAAGACCATCGCAAGACCGTGCTTGTTGCAAGCATCGATCGATTCCTGATCACGCTTGGATCCGCCCGGCTGAATAATCGCACGAATTCCAGCTTCTGCGGCTGCTTCCACCGTGTCCGCCATCGGGAAAAAGGCGTCAGAAGCCATAACAGAGCCTTCTGCCTGCTCTCCTGCCTGTTTAATAGCGATTTCAGCAGCTCCGATCCGGTTCATCTGCCCGGCACCGATGCCGATCGTACGGTCTTCTTTCGCAAGTACAATTGCATTGGATTTCACGTGCTTCACTACTTTCCAGGCCATTGCAATCTGCTCAAGTTCCCGATCAGACGGCTTGCGGTCTGTCGGTATTGTCACTTCGATGTCCTCATATGAGAGTGTATCTGTTTCCTGAATAAGCGCACCGCCAGATACTGTCGTCACACGGCTTTCTCCAGCATAGTGGCTCTCCATATCAATTTCAAGCAGACGGATGTTTTTCTTTTTTTGCAGAATCGTCAGTGCTTCCTCTGAAAAAGATGGAGCGAGGATAATTTCCAGAAAAATATCTTTCATCATATCGGCTGTCTCAGCATCTACTTCGCGATTGCAGGCTACTATGCCCCCAAAGATGGACACTGGATCGGCTTCATAAGCTTTTTTATACGCCTGAGCGATATCTCCGCCGATCCCGACACCGCACGGATTCATGTGCTTAACCGCTGCAGCTGCAGGCTCGTTAAAATCGCGGATAACCGCAATCGCCGCATCCGCATCATTGATGTTGTTATAAGATAGCTCTTTTCCGTGCAGCTGCTTAGCCCGGGCAATCGTAGCTGAACCGGCAAGCGGCCGCTCATAAAAGCTTGCCATTTGATGCGGGTTTTCACCGTAACGAAGCGTCTGTTTCAAGTTATATGTTTTCGTCAGCTTTTCCGGTGCGCCTTCTCCAACATGCTTCGTCATGTATTCTGCAATGAGGGCATCATAGGCAGCAGTGTGCCGGAATGCTTTAGCTGCAAGCTTTTGACGGTGTTCGTAGCTCAGTTCACCGTGCTGCTCCAGCTCATGAATCACCTTTTCATAGTCTTCGCTGTCGACAATCACTGCCACGTCCTGATGATTTTTAGCAGCCGAACGAATCATCGATGGGCCGCCGATATCGATGTTTTCAACCGCATCCTGAAACGTGGAATCCGGATTTTCAATTGTCTGCTGGAATGGATACAGGTTAACAATGACAAAGTCGATCAGCTCAATATGTTCCGAGCGGAGCGCCTGCATATGGGACTGATTTTCCCTTACGCCGAGCAAGCCTCCATGAATTGCGGGATGCAGTGTTTTCACCCGGCCGTCCATCATTTCAGGAAAACCGGTCACTTCTTCAATTCCAATTACGTCCATACCTGCTTCTTCCAGCGTTCGCTTCGTTCCGCCTGTGGAAATTATTTCGATCCCTTGATCCACAAGGTTTTGAATGAACGGCACAATACCTGATTTATCCGATACACTTACGAGTGCTCGTTTTGCCACGTGCTCTCACGCTCCTCTGCAGTTTTTCGCCAAGCTTCAATCGTTTCCGGATACAGTGAATGTTCAATACGGTGTATTTTAGCCGCGGTCGTTTCGTATGTATCCTCCGGTTCTATTGTAACAGGTTTCTGAGCAAGAATCGGGCCTGTGTCCATGCCCTCGTCAACAAGATGAACCGTAACACCAGTTACTTTTACTCCTGCATCAACGGCTTGTTCGACTGCCCGTAGACCGGGAAACGACGGCAGCAGCGATGGATGAATATTCATAATTCTGCCTTCGAATGCGCCTAGTAAAACAGGTCCGATCAGCCGCATGTAGCCGGCAAGCACGATTACATCTACCTCTCGTTCTTTTAACAGTGCAACGAGCTCTGTCTCAAACGCTTGCTTTGACTCATAATCAGATGGAGAAAAGGAAAAGAGCGGCACTCCGGCCCGCTCTGCTCTTGTTTCTACGTAAGCACCCGGCTTATCACAGACGGCCTGGCACACTTCCCCTTTAATTCTGCCTAAAACACATGCTTCCAGCACTGCCTGAAAGTTGCTTCCGCTTCCGGAAGCAAACACGGCAATCCGCATCATAGTGGAAGCTCCCCTTTCCAGTTCAACTGCCCTGTATCCGTCACGCGTCCCAGCAGAAAAGGCACCTCTCCAGTTTCTCTTAACAGGTCGAATACAGTGTCTGTATGCTCATCTGCAACAGCGAGCACCATGCCGGTTCCAGTGTTGAACGTGGTAAGCATGTCAGATTCGGTCAGGTTTCCGTTCTCACGAAGCCACGAAAACACAGGCAGCTGCGGCTGTGCATCCAGCTGTATATCGGCTCCTGCACCTTCAGTGAGCATACGTGGAATATTTTCGGTCAGGCCTCCGCCGGTAATGTGGGCAGCAGCACGGACGAACCCTTTATTATAGAGCGGCTTTAACGACTCAATATAGATTCTCGTCGGCTCCAGGAACACATCGGCGTAGCTGCTTCCCGCAGCGAATGATGCTTCGTCTTCCCAGTTTACTCCGGTATCTGTGATGATTTTGCGGACGAGCGAAAAGCCGTTACTGTGTACGCCGGAAGAAGG
Source organism: Bacillus daqingensis (assembly GCF_042654445.1). Lineage (NCBI taxonomy): Bacteria > Bacillati > Bacillota > Bacilli > Caryophanales > Bacillaceae > Bacillus > Bacillus daqingensis. The sequence goes on along the minus strand of NZ_JBHSGK010000007.1, from coordinate 134,128 downwards.
GAGGCCGATCAGAACGTCGCCGGCCTCTGCCTTTTGCCAGAGTGCTGATTTTTCAGCAGCTCCTACGGTAAAACCTGCGATGTCATACTCAGACGGGCTGTACAGATCCGGCATTTCTGCTGTTTCCCCGCCGATCAGGGCACACCCAGCCTGGCGGCAGCCTTCGGCTACTCCGGCGACGATTTGTTCCACAAGATCCGGATCATTTTTCCCGAGAGCGAGGTAGTCGAGAAAAAAGAGCGGTTCTGCTCCCTGAGCTGCAATATCATTTACACACATCGCTACTGCATCGATGCCGATCGTATCGTGGCGGTTCACGGTCTGCGCAATCAGCAGCTTCGTTCCGACGCCGTCTGTACCTGAAACCAGCACGGGTTCTTTCAGACCAAGCCGACTCATATCAAACATCGCTCCAAAACCGCCGAGTCCGTCCATTACTTCCGGACGCATCGTGGAACGGGCATGAGGACCAATCCGCTTCACGCCTTCATAACCCGCCTCGATATCGACTCCCGCTTTCTTGTAAGCTTCCCCCATGCTATTTGCCTCCTAATACTTTATCGTACGGATGGTCTGCTTCCGGAAAGATTTCGGTAGGATATTCTCCTGTAAAACAGGCCAGACACTGTCCGCAGTTCGGCATATTATCCGGCCTGCCAATTCCGTCCTTCAAGCCGTCCACGCTTAAATAAGCGAGTGAATCAGCGCCCATTTCTTCGCGTATATCTTCCACGGTTTTCGTAGAGGCAATCAGTTCCCCTTTTGTGGATGTATCAATACCGTAATAGCATGGATTGATAATTGGAGGCGAGCTGATGCGGACATGCACTTCCGCTGCCCCTGCTTCCTTCAGAAGACGGACGATTCTGCGGGCAGTTGTTCCCCGGACAATCGAGTCATCCACCATGACGACCCGCTTTCCTTCAACGACACCGCGAACGGCTGACAGCTTCATTTTCACACCTTGCTCCCGCAAAGCCTGGGAAGGTTGGATAAACGTTCTGCCGACGTACCGGTTTTTGATTAACCCGAGCTCATATGGAATCCCGCTCGTTTCCGCATATCCGATGGCAGCTGAAATACTGGAATCAGGAACTCCGGTGACAACATCCGCTTCAACCGGGGCCTCATCTGCCAGTTTTCTGCCGAGGTTTTTTCGCGCCATGTGAATATTAATCCCGTCAACGCTGGAGTCCGGCCTTGCAAAATAGACGTACTCCATGGAACAGATTGACCGGTTCGTCGCAAGAGAAAAGCGGTCTACGTGCATGCCTTCATCGTTGATAGTAATAAGCTCTCCCGGCTGAACATCGCGAATATATTCTGCTCCGATGATATCAAACGCACATGTCTCAGACGATACAACGTACGCTTCGCCGAGCTTTCCGATTGCAAGCGGACGAAGACCGTTCGGGTCAAGTGCTACGATCATCGCATCTTCGACAAGACATGCGAGCGCATAGGCACCTTTTACCATCGTCAGCGCGTTTTTAATTGAATCCTGCAAATTCGGATATCCACTCCGCTTTATCAAGTGAGCAATGACTTCGGTATCAGAGGTCGTCTGAAAAATACTGCCCTGATGTTCAAGCTGGTGCTTCAATGCTGTTGCATTGACGATATTGCCGTTATGGGCAAGCGCAAGACTCGAAGTCTGCGAGTTAAACAGCAGAGGCTGACAGTTTATAAAATCGCTGCCCCCTGCCGTTGTATAGCGAACGTGCCCAATCGCTCCATGGCCTTTTAAATGCTGCAGGCTGTCTGTATTGAACACATCGTTGACGAGTCCCATTCCTTTATGGATATTTAATTTATCTCCGTCTGTCACGACAATTCCGGCGCCTTCCTGGCCGCGGTGCTGCAGGCTGTGAAGTCCGTAATATGTGATGCTGGCAGCGTCTACGTGTCCCCAGACACCGAAAACGCCGCACTCTTCATTCAGCCCTTTGATTTCAGCGCGCATGCGATCGCTCCTCTCCACTTCTCCTCCAGATTACGGATCTCAGCGGAAATGATCGTTTCTCCACTGCGGTTTCTGAGCGTCAGCTGCTGGTCGTCTGTAATCGTGCCAATTTCCTCCGCATCCGGCAAATAAGCAGCGAACTGCTCCTTTTGCTCAGCCGACACGGTAAATAAATAGCCCGTTCCTTCCTCAAACAGCGCCGCCGTAACGGGGGCATCTGGAAGCGTCAACTCTGCGCCGAACGCTGTACCGAACAGCTTCTCTGCAGCTGCACATGCCATGCCGCCTTCACTGATATCATGAGCGGATTGCACGGTACCAGCCTGAATCGCTTTCAGCACCTGCTGCTGCTGTTCTTTTTCCGCTTGAAGATCTATTGGCACCACGCGGCCGCTGTAGCTGCCCTGCATAAGCTTCTGCAGTTCAGAGCCTGAAAGCTCGCCATGCACCTGTCCGAGAAAATAAACAGTATCTCCGGATGCTTTAGCCTGCTGCGTCGTGATGTGATCCAAATCATGAATCAGGCCCACCATGCCGATGACCGGTGTCGGATACACGGCACCGTTTGCCGTCTCATTGTACAGCGATACGTTTCCGCCTACGACCGGTGTTTGCAGCTCACGGCACGCCTCACTCAATCCGTCCGTTGAACGCTCCAGCTGCCAGAAAATCTCCGGCTTATCCGGACTTCCGTAGTTGAGGCAGTCCGTCACACCGAGCGGCTCGCCCCCCGAAACAACAATGTTCCGCGCTGCTTCCGTCACAGCCCGCTTTCCACCTTCATATGGATCTAGGAACAAATAGCGGGAATTGCAGTCTGTCGTCATTGCGAGCGCTTTTTTTGTGCCGCGAATACGGACGACCGCTGCATCTGAGCCAGGGCTTACAACCGTGCTTGTCCGCACCATGTAATCATACTGCCCGTAAACCCACTCTTTACTTGCAATCGTCGGCTGCTCTAAAAGACGCTCGAGCGTTTTGGATGCATCGACTTCCGGCAAATATGGCTCCTGAGCCTGAAAAGCATGGAACGATTCCGGCTCTGTAGATGGCTTGTGGTACACTGGCGCTTCTTCTGCGAGCGCGTCAACCGGCACATCGGCTGCCGTTTCTCCTGCGTGAATTAACTCCAGACGCTTCGTATCGGTTACTTCTCCCACTTCAACTGCATGCAGGCCCCACTTTTCAAACATCTCAATGAACTCCTGCTCGCTTCCCTTTTCTACTACGAGCAGCATCCGTTCCTGCGATTCGGAAAGCATCATTTCATAAGGCGTCATGTTCGTTTCACGCTGAGGCACCAGATCCAAATTCATGCGGATGCCCGAACCGGCTTTGCTCGCCATTTCAGCTGAGGAAGAAGTCAATCCTGCAGCGCCCATATCCTGAATGCCGACAAGCTTCGGATGCTTTGTTGCTTCGAGACATGCTTCAACGAGAAGCTTTTCCATAAACGGGTCGCCAACCTGCACGGCAGGACGTTTCGCCTCGGAATCCTCGCTCAATTCTTCCGACGCAAATGTCGCTCCGTGAATGCCGTCACGACCGGTGGAAGCGCCAACGTACAGCACCGGATTGCCGATCCCTTTCGCCTGGCCTTTTTGAATATCCTTATGATCGATCAACCCTACACACATGGCATTCACGAGAGGATTGCCTTCGTAACCGTCATCGAACTGAATTTCACCGCCGACAGTCGGAATACCGATACAGTTTCCGTAGCCGGCAATACCCGCTACGACACCTTCAAACAAGTAGCGGACGCGCGGATTTTTCAATTCGCCAAACCGAAGTGAATTCAGCAGGGCAACCGGCCGGGCCCCCATAGAGAACACGTCGCGGATAATGCCCCCGACTCCGGTTGCAGCACCTTCATACGGTTCAACAGCGGAAGGGTGATTGTGACTTTCGATTTTGAACACGACAGCCTGTTCATCGTCGATATCGATGATTCCGGCGCCTTCGCCCGGCCCCTGCAGAACACGCGGTCCTTCCACAGGAAACTTTTTCAGCAGCACTTTGGAATTCTTATAGCTGCAGTGCTCCGACCACATAACAGAGAACAGACCGAGCTCCGTATAGTTCGGCTTTCGGCCAAGTTCTTTTACAGCGAGCTGATACTCATCAGCAGTCATCCCCATTTCTTCATAAAGACGCTGCTCTTCAATCATTTCCGCGGATGGTTCACGAAGTAACTGCATGCTTTTCCCTCCATTGCCTTACGATAGATTCGAACAGACGGCGGCCGTCCTCTGATCCGGTCAGGGTTTCTACAGCCCGCTCCGGATGCGGCATCATGCCAAGTACGTTGCCTGCTTCGTTTATAATGCCTGCTATATCAGCGACAGACCCGTTCAGCGCTTGCCCGTACGTAAATACGATTTGGTCCTTCTGTTTCAGTTCCTCAAGCTGTTTTTCACTGCAGTAGTAGTTTCCTTCTCCGTGTGCAACCGGGATCTGCAGTGTTTCACCTGCTTCATATGCGCTCGTAAACATCGTGTCTGCTTTTTTCACCTGAAGCGGCACGGTGCGGCAGATAAAATGAAGGTCTTCGTTGCGGCGCATCGCCCCTGGAAGCAAACCGCTTTCAAGTAATATCTGAAAGCCGTTGCAGACTCCCAGCACCGGCTTTCCAGCGGCAGCTGCCTGTTTGACTGATTCCATCACCGGAGAGAAGCGTGCAATTGCCCCGGCCCGGAGGTAGTCTCCATAGGAAAACCCTCCCGGAAGGAGAATGCCGTCAAAACGGTCCAAGTCGGTCTCTGTATGCCAGACATATTCTGCCTCCTCTCCGACGGCATCGGTTACAGCGTGATACATGTCGAGATCGCAGTTCGATCCCGGAAACACGATTACGGCGAACTTCATGTGGAGATAACCTCCTCCACCTCAAAGCGGTAGTCTTCAATCACTGGGTTCGCGAGCAGCTTTTCACACATTTCCGTCACTTTCGTTTCCACTTCCTCCGGTGCTGCCTCCAGCCGAAGCTGAAGCATGCGGGAGATGCTGACAGATTCTACTTCCCCGTATCCGAGCTTATGGAGAGATTCCGTTACTGCCGTACCCTGCGGATCGAGTACGCCTTCCTTCCACGTTACGTAAACTGTCACATCATATGTCATGCTTCATGACCTCCTAATCGGGATAAAATCGTTTCATAGCCTGTCTGTAAATCACCTTGACCAAATCGGAACAAATCTTTATCAAAGGAAGCACCGGTTACCTTATCCCAAAGCCGGCACGTATCCGGTGAAATTTCGTCTGCCAGCAGGATCTCGCCGCTGCGGCGGCCAAATTCCAGCTTAAAGTCCACAAGCGTGATGCCAGCACGGTCAAACAGCTTTGAGAGCACGTCGTATACGCGGAGTGACAGCTGTTTCATCGTTTCAAGCTCTGCAGGCTCTGCCAGCTTCAGCAGGCGGATATGCTCATCATTGAGAAGCGGGTCTCCAAGTGCATCGTCCTTAAAGTAGCATTCCACTACAGGCGGATCCATGATCGTTCCACGCTCCAGTCCGGTCCGCTTTATGATGCTTCCTGCAGCGATACGGCGCACGACCACTTCAAGCGGCACGATTTCCACTGGATGTACCAGCTGTTCTGTTTCAGACAGTCTGCGGATAAAGTGGCTCGCAATTCCTTCTTCCTGCAGCCGTTCAAATATAAGCGAGCTGATCTCATTGTTAAGACGACCTTTACCGGTAAGCACTTCTTTTTTCTCTCCGTTAAATGCAGTTGCATCATCCTTATAGGCAATACGCAGAACGTCCGGATCTTCTGTTTCAAAAATACGCTTCGCTTTTCCTTCGTACAGACAAGCAGTTCCCATTACGGCATCCTCCTTCAAGGCGCTTGTGAATTATCCTTCAAGACCGAGTCTGGCAAAAATCATATCAACTTGCTTTAAATGGTGGCGGTAGTCAAAGCAGTCATCCAGCTCTGCTGCACTCAGCTTTTCCGTGATCGATCCGTCAGCTTCGATCAGCTCCCGGAACTGGCGTCCTTCTTCCCATGCCTGCATTGCTTTGGGCTGTACAAGATCATACGCTTCCTCCCGGCTCATACCTTTATCAATCAGCGTCAGCAAAACTCGCTGTGAGAAGATAAGCCCGTATGTACGTGACATATTTCGTTTCATATTATCCGGGAACACAGTCAGGTTTTTCACGATACCGGCAAACCGGTTTAGCATGTAATTCAAGGCCGTTGTGGCATCCGGGAGCATAATTCGTTCCGCTGAAGAATGAGAAATATCGCGCTCATGCCAGAGAGCCACGTTTTCATAGGCTGTGACGACGTGGCCACGTAAAATTCGTGCCAATCCTGTCATATTTTCTGAGCCGATCGGATTGCGCTTATGCGGCATAGCCGAGGAGCCCTTTTGTCCTTTAGCAAAAAATTCTTCGACCTCACGTGTTTCACTCTTTTGCAGTCCGCGGATTTCAACGGCCATCTTTTCGATCGAAGCGCCGATCAGTGCAAGCGTGGAAATATAGTGTGCGTGGCGGTCCCGCTGAAGCGTCTGCGTAGAAATAGGAGACGGCTCTAATCCGAGACCGCGGCAGACGAACTGCTCAACGAATGGATCGATGTTGGCGTACGTACCGACTGCACCGGAAAGCTTGCCGACGCGAATCGTTTCTTTTGCCTGACGGAAGCGCTCCAAATTTCGCTTCATTTCCTCATACCATAAAGCGAGCTTCAGACCAAACGTTGTAGGTTCTGCGTGAACGCCATGTGTCCGTCCCATCATCACCGTATGTTTATGCTCCTGCGCTTTGTTTTTTAGAATGTCGATGAAGCGGATAATGTCCTGTTCAATGATTTCGTTCGCCTGGAGCAGCATGTAAGAAAGCGCAGTATCGACCACGTCCGTTGACGTCAGGCCATAGTGCACCCATTTTTTCTCTTCTCCAAGCGTTTCCGAAACGGCGCGAGTGAACGCGACGACGTCATGCCTTGTTTCTTCTTCGATTTCTAAAATGCGATCTACGTTAAAGGAAGCACTGCGGCGGATTTCCGCTGCATCCTCTTTTGGAATATCACCGAGTTCGGCCCAGGCTTCACAAGCCAGAATTTCAACTTCCAGCCATGCCTGATAACGGTTTTCTTCATTCCAAATTTGCTTCATTTCCGGTCGTGTATAGCGTTCAATCATCGTTTTGTGCCCCCTGTAGCTGCTTCTTTCCATACTGGACTTTCATCGAGCTCGTGTAACAGAGCTTCCGGATCGTCTGTCAGGAAGGTAATATGTCCCATTTTCCGATTATACTTTGCCTCTTTCTTTCCATATACGTGCAGATGACCTGCCGGCAGCTGATCGAGTTCGTCCAGGCAGGGCTGCAGGTGCTGTCCCAGTAAATTAACCATGACAGCCGGCTTCAATAAGTCTGTGTTGCCAAGCGGCAGGCCGCAGACTGCCCGAATATGCTGTTCGAATTGCGACGTCTCACAGGCATTGATGGAAAAATGCCCTGAATTATGCGGTCTGGGAGCTATTTCATTGACGTAAAGCTGCTCCCCCTTAGCAAACATCTCTACTGCAAGCGTACCGGTCAACTCCAGTGATTCTGCCAGACGGCGGGCAAGCATCTCCGCTTTTTCCGCCAGGTTATCGCTGATTCTTGCGGGCACGATCGTACGGTGGAGAATGCCGTTTCGATGCTCGTTTTCCGCTATCGGAAAAACGGACATCTCTCCGGACGTGCTCCTCGTCATAATCACAGAGAGCTCCAAGTCAAATGCAATTTTCTTTTCAAGCACTAGCGGAGCAGCTTCCTTTAATTCTTCCCACGCGGTGTGGAGGTCCGACTCCGTTTGAATCACCGCCTGCCCTTTCCCGTCGTATCCGCCCCGGGTTGTTTTCAGCACCCCCGGGAGGCCGATCGATGCGACCGCATCCTTCAATCCTGCATACGTGCATACAGCTTCCCACGGCGCTGCCGGAATCCCGAATGACTGCACCGTTTCTTTCTCTTTTAAGCGGTCCTGGCTGATCTTCAAAAGTTCACTTCCCTGCGGAAGATACATATGTTCTTCGAGATATGCGGCTGTTTCAGCTGTAATATTTTCAAATTCATAGGTAAGTACATCGCAGACTTTTGCAAGTTCAGCTGCTCCATTTTGATCATCGTATCCCGAAACAATTTCATCGTCAGCGATCATGCCGCACGGAGAGTCGGCAGCAGGCTCCATCACAGCAATGCGGTAGCCCATTTCTCGTGCGGACAAGGCCATCATGCGGCCAAGCTGTCCGCCGCCAAGAATACCGATCTTTGCAGGTGGCAGCAGTCTTTTTACGTCTTTCATACGAGATCCCCCGTTTCCAGAACTTCTTTTTCTTTTGCATCACGGCGGGCTTGAAGCGCTTCGCGGACAGCGGGATCATGGACAGCAAGCTGCTGGGCTGCGAGAAGACCTGCATTGATCGCACCGGCTTTTCCAATCGCAACGGTCGCGACCGGAACTCCTGCAGGCATTTGTACGATCGATAAAAGAGAATCCATGCCGCTGAGCGCCTTGGACTGTACAGGTACGCCAATGACCGGAAGCAGTGTTTTTGCTGCTACCATACCGGGAAGATGCGCTGCTCCTCCAGCTCCGGCAATTAACACGTGCAAACCGCGGTCTGCCGCTGCTTCTGCATAGCGGAACATTTCGTCCGGTGTACGGTGAGCCGATACAACCTTAGCTTCAACCGGCACGTTTAGCTCCTTCAACGTCGCCACTGTATGTTCCATCGTTTCCCAGTCCGAAGTGGACCCCATAATAACGCCGACTTTTGCTTCCATAACTTCCTCCTTCAGCAGTAAACAGTCATAAAAAAAGTCTTACCATCCACCTGCTAGACGGCGAGAGACGGTAAGACACTGGACTGTCAGATAATTGGACATGCTTTCTGCCGCACGGCAGCACATCCCGGTCTGATGCAGCCGGGTATCTCGTCCCTCATAGTCCGCTGATTTACGGTCAGCAGGTAGAAACTCTCAGGCCCTATCCCTGATATTATATGAGGTTTCGTATGAATCTACGCTAATCATATCAATTTTCGACAAACAGAGTCAACTATTTTCGAACATTAAACAGATGTTAATTCTCCATCGTTCGTATTTTCATTCTTGCCTGGAAAACGGCATTTTACCGCTTTTTATTTGGTACACTGTCCTGCCTTCTTAAGAAGGATCAGCAAGAAGGAGAAATACGCACAGAAGAAACGCATGATAAACAGGCTGAAAAAAGCAGAAACCCCGGAGCAAGGGATTTCTGCTTCTTTTCATTAGAAAAATCAGTCACGATCCGCGTCTGCCTTCAAAGACGATACGCTGATAGGCTACTTCCACGCCGCTTCCTTTTTCTTTTAATACCGGTTCTTCCATGCGCCGGACCGGCGTATAGCCTTCTTCTTCCATGCGCCGAAGACAATCATCAATCGTTTCATTCGTTTCTACATAAAACTTTTTCTTTGCCATCGATTCCTACCCTTCCTTGAGCACGTCTTCTCCTGTCAGTTTATCACAGGAATACGGCTTCTTTAAGCTGCAAGGTTATTCACCGAGATAAACAAAGTAAGCAATGAAGACGAAGAAGAGTACATACATAATCGGATGAACTTCCTTTGCCCGGCCTGAACAGATCATCGTGATCGGATACATGATAAAACCGAGGGCGATTCCAGTCGCGATGCTGTACGTCAGCGGCATCGCGATCATCGTGAAGAAAGCCGGCACAGCAATCTCGAACTTCTTCCAATCAATGTTGGCAATCGCTCCTGCCATGAGAACACCGACAACAATCAGTGCAGGCGCTGTAACAGATTCCGTGATAACAGCGAGCAACGGCGAGAACAGCAGTGCAATCAGAAACAGACCGCCTGTAACGAGGGAGGCAAATCCAGTTCTTGCTCCAGCAGCGATACCGGACGTGGATTCAATATATGCCGTCGTTGTTGATGTACCGAGCACGGCCCCGACGGACGTTGCAGAAGCATCTGCCAACAACGCACGCTGCGCTCTCGGCAGCTTGTTGTCCTTTGTAAAACCTGCCTGATTTGCCACGGCATACAGCGTACCGGCTGTATCGAAGAAATCGACAAACAAAAACGTCAAAATAACAATCATCAGCTGTACGGTAAAGATCTCACCGAGCGACATTTCTGCAAACGGTGTAAATGCAGCACCAAACGTAGGCGCGAGGCTTGGAACCGAACCAACGATTGCACCCGGCATCGGAATAACACCCGTGAGCACTCCGAGTACGGCGGTAGCCACAAGTCCGTAAAAAATACCGCCGCGCAGCCCCAGACTCATAAAAATAACGGTGATCACGATACCTGCTACAGCAAGCAAGGTGGATGGCGCGCCAAGATTGCCGATTTCCACAAGTGTTGCTTCAGACATCACAACAATCTCAGCGTTCTGCAATCCAATAAAGGCGATAAACAGCCCGATCCCGGCACCTGCTGCAAATTTCAGCTCAGCTGGAATCGCATTGATGATCAATTCCCGAATCCCGACAATCGTGATGATGATGAAAATAATACCTGAAATAAACACCCCGAGGAGCGCAGTCTCCCAAGGAATCCCCATGCCGATGACGACAGAGTATGTAAAGAAGGCGTTCAGCCCCATTCCAGGTGCCAGCGCGATGGGGTATTTTGCAATAAGCCCCATAATAATCGTTCCGATAGCGGCAGCAAGCGCTGTTGCCACGTATACTGCCCCTTCGTCCATTCCCGTCGGTGCCAGCACCGATGGATTGACGAATAAAATATAGGCCATGGCGAGAAACGTCGTCAGGCCTCCAAGAAATTCTCTCGAATACGTCGTGCCGAGTTCATCAAATTGAAAATAGCGGTTCATAACATGCAGTCCCTCCAACAATGATCTGTGTGATTGCCAGCTGTTGTTCAACACGACCTGCGGCCCCGCTGCAGCTTCCGTCAGATGCTTCTTGCACAGCGGTCCAAGCGGCCGTCCTCTTTTCAGCGAACGATGGTCCTCTCATTGAATAAAGAAAAGGCATGCCAAAAAACGGCATGCCTGAAAAGGAATTCGGATAGAAACTGCACAGAGCCCGCACCTGACAAGTGCCGGTCTGCAAAGTATCCGTCCGTAGTCAGACCGTTTCAGGCAGTCTGGTAGAAACTTTCGGGCCATATTCCCGAGATTATACGAACATTCGACTTTTAATCACAACACGGCTTATTTTAGCAGGGTGCCAGCAGCGTGTCAACGCTGTATCCGAATATTAAATTGTGAATAGAGATCTATTTTCGTTCTTTTACTCCCACTCGATGGTCGACGGCGGCTTAGAGGTGATATCGTAAACGACGCGGTTGACGTGCTTCACTTCATTGACTATTCGAACCGATATTTTCTCCAGAACATCGTATGGGATCCGTGCCCAGTCTGATGTCATTCCGTCAACAGAGGTAACTGCACGTACGCCGACCGTGTAGTCATAGGTGCGCTCATCCCCCATGACGCCAACACTGCGCATATCCGGCAGGGCAGTGAAATATTGCCAGATTTCACGGTCCAGTCCCGCTTTTTTAATTTCGTCGCGCAGAATAAAGTCTGATTCCCGAACAATCTCAAGCTTTTCCTCTGTAATTTCACCGAGAACACGAATACCAAGTCCTGGACCTGGGAACGGCTGTCTCCAAACGATTTCTTCCGGCAGACCGAGTTCGGTGCCGACTTTACGCACCTCATCTTTAAACAGCGTATTCAGCGGCTCAATCAGATCAAATTTCATATCTTCCGGCAGACCGCCGACGTTATGATGGGATTTGATCGTCTGAGCCGTATCTGTTCCGCTTTCAATGATATCGGTATAAAGCGTTCCCTGAGCGAGAAAATCAACGTCTTCCAGCTTGCCAGCTTCTTCTTCAAACACGTAGATGAACTGATTGCCGATAATTTTACGCTTTTGTTCCGGATCGCTGACACCTTCCAGCTTGCCAAGGAAGCGGTCCTGGGCATCAATTTTCATCAGGTTCATGTCGAATCCTTCTCCGAATGTTTTCATCACGCTGTCTGCTTCTCCTTTACGGAGCAGACCGTGATCAATAAACATACAGATGAGCTGGTCGCCGATTGCTTTATGCACAAGTGCTGCGACTACGGAAGAGTCTACGCCGCCGCTAAGCGCACAAAGTACTTTTTTGTCTCCTACACTCTCTCGGATTTTCTCTACTTCCATATCAATGTAGCTTTCCATCGACCAGTTACCTTCACATCCGCAAATAGTGTAGACGAAATTATGAAGCATGTCGTTGCCGTACTCTGAATTGCGAACTTCCGGATGAAACTGTACGCCGTAAAGCTTTTTCGCTTCATTACTCATCGCTGCCACCGGGCAGGATACATTCGTCGCGTCAACCGTAAAGCCTTCAGGCGGAGCCTGTACAAGATCACCGTGGCTCATCCATACCGTCTGCTGCTGCGGCAGTCCTGTAAACAGACCTGCATCGCGCTGTACGTCAATGGTCGCTTTACCATACTCGCGGTGGTTTGCTGCTTCTACGGCACCGCTGAAGTGATGGGTCATCAGCTGCATGCCGTAGCAAATACCGAGAACTGGCACATCCAGATTAAAAATATCCGGGTCACACTGCGGCGCGCCCTCTGCATAGACACTTCCCGGTCCCCCGGAAAAAATAATGCCGGAAGGGTTCATGTCCTTTATTTCCTCTGCTGTCAGCTTGCTGCTGACAAGCTCACTGAACACACCGAGGTCACGGATCCGGCGCGCAATCAGCTGATTGTACTGGCCTCCAAAGTCGAGCACAAGAATACGTTCGTTAATTTCCATTGCTTTCCCCTCTCCAATCTAACAGTATCGCCCTCTCAGAGCGTTTCAATACCGCCTGCAGACGGCGAACGGGCCTTTACGCCCCGTCATCCTGAAAAAACCGGGAGCTGTCTCCGCATAAAAAAATACGAAGGCAGACTCCCGGCATAGACCAGAAAAAATCTGCCTTCATAGTCGGACCATTTAAGGTAGTCCGGTAGAGACTCTCAGGCCGTATTCCCGAGGATATATGAGGCACCGTTCTTCAGTTAAATACTGCATCATTGTATCAGCAGCAGAAAGGCAGGTCAAGCGCGCAGGGAGCGCATAATTTCCTCCCAGTCCCGGCGGCGGCGCTGCCATTCTCCTTCAGGTGTTCTGCCTCCATAGTAAATTCGTTCGTAGGAATTCGTGAGCTTCATCATCGCCTGCGAGCTTAGAGCCATGTCTATCCGCTTCGCATATTCACGCAGCGTTTCCCCGCCCCTTCGCGGAAGCCCTTCCGTTTGCAGCATCCATAAAAGCCGCTCGTATGCATGCTCAAACGATTTGTCACTGCCGAAGAACCGGTAGCGGAACATGAAATAATAATTTTGCAGCACGTTCTGCTTTTGGTAGAGCACCATCACGACGATAAGCATCGGGATGGAAATCAACAGACTTTTCAGTGAGAACACCGGCGCTCCTTCTTCTCCGGAGTCATCCAGCTCGTCACCGGACGGACCACCGTCTGCCCCTTCTTCCAGCAGCTCATCAAAGTCGCCGTCCGGCTCCGGAATTTCCGGATCCGGCGCTTCCTGATCCGGGAGGTCCGTGTCGATATCGACATCCACCGATTCCTCTTCAAAATCAGCATAGTTTGTAAAGCCCTGTGTTGGTTCGAACGGCACCCAGCCGACTTCCGGAAAATACACTTCCACCCAAGAGTGTGCGTTCGAGTTTGCTACTTCATAGACGCTGCGCCCGTCTTCCAGCTCTTCCACTTCTTCTCCGGACGTGAAACCTTTTACCCAGCGTGCCGGAATATCAAGCGTCCGCAGCATAACGACCATAGACGTTGAATAATTGTCACAGTAGCCGACCTGTGTCTCAAACAGGAACTGATCTACATAGTCCTGTCCCTCTTCCGGAACAGGGACATCGGTTGTCTGATACTCAAAATCGTTCTGGTTAAAATACTGTTCAACTGCAACAGCAGTATCATAGCGGTTGTCATACTCCGACGCGATATCGGCAGCAAGCTCTCCAACCCGCTCCGGAAGTTCGTCCGGAAGCTGCAAATAGCGTTCGGTAATTTCTTCAGGATCCTCGTCCGGCGCCCCTCTCAGAGCCTCAACCGGAAAAACGGCATCTTCAAATGCAAGCGTATAGCTGTCAAAGCGAACCGTTTCATCCGTACTAGTCCGGGCCTGGAAACGACCATTTGCCACGTCCGTATAAAACTGAAGCTCGCTGAGACCGAAACTGCCCTCGTCCGTTTCTCCCTGCACGTCGAGCACATCCTGAAGCTGACCGGGATAAAACAGCAGGCTGAAGTCAGCTTCTTCTGCCATTTCAATCTCCACCTCAGCTTCTTCAATGCCGGCAGCCTCCTGGAACATCCGGTAATCAATACCGTCGCCAAACACCAGCTCTGATTCCACATAGCCAGGCTCTGACTCCCATCCCTGACCCGTATACGTAGCCTTAGATTCTCCGCGCCAGTAAGATTCACGGTCGGTTACCGCCTGAAAGACAGGTCCGTCATCCTGTACGAAACCGCCGCCGAGCCGTTCGTCGTTTTCACCATAGCCGACTCTGCGGACACTGCCGCTTCCGCTTCCGCCTCCCGTCAGCCCTTCCACACCTGCAAACCGCTCAAGAGCCGGTACCGGGTCTGCCCACTGCGGCTCCGGTTTCGGAAGCAAAAAGCCCGCAGCAACCGCCGTACTGACGACTATAATCAGCGTATACATCCAGGCTGGAGAAATAAAGGTGCCCCTTCTCCGTCCGATCGCACGCTCTTCATCCTGCACATTTAACATATGAAGCAGCGTTAAAATAAAGAATCCGATGACGACGACCCTTACAATTGCCTGAGAAGCGTCTACGACCGTAAATGTATCCAGGATCGTTATATAGACGATGGTGCTGAACAAAAAGAAAAAAACCTTCCTGGTATGCAGCACCCAGAAATACAGCAGGTAGCTGATCAAGGCGAGCAGCATAAACAAGAGAAACGTCCGGAAAAAATCGCTTAGATCAGCAAAGTTGCCGGAAAGAATGGCGGAAAAATTGACTGTCAGCTCACCTGCAAACTGTTGGATCGTTGCCCCGCCGCCCTCTCTGGATAAAAAGCTTCCTTCTCCAAAAATCAGGTGCAGCCCGAATAAGCTTCCTCCAAAAACAAGCGGAGCGGTGATGAATGCCGGCATTCGGAAGTAGACGAGCACGGCGCTGAACAAGGTAAACCAAATAAATACTTCCATTTGCCCAGTCGCTGTGATTACCGGAATCGGCCGCAGCCACTCCCACACGAGCAGGAATGTCAGCGCATAAATAAACAAATGAGTGATGGATGATTTTGTTTTAGTCTGCATCTGTTTCACTGAATCACCCTTCTCCGCTCATACTTTCCCGGGACCAACGGCCGTCTGAAAGAAGGTAGGCATCCGCCCCTGCATCACGCAGCTCCTTCAATCTCCGGTATTCCCAAGCATCCACCTGTTTGTTTTTGTCCATTAAGGCAGCAAAGACGCGCACGCCTCGTGAAAGAAGTATCCTGCATCGATTCATAACGTCATCTGTCAGTTCGACTGTCACCAGGATCAGCGTGACGCCATCCGGTATGTCATCTTCAAACGGAAGAAACGAAGCACCGAATGATCCTTGGGCAGAAGGTGACGTCTGCGCCAAGTACGAAATCATTTCTTTCTGCTGATCTGAAGCGAGCCCGACCGGAAATCGTTTCAAATCATCACCGATTGACCAAAAGCCGATATGCAGCTGTTCCCGGTAGGCGTACATAATAATGGAAGTAACCAGCTCAATCGCTTTCTCATAGGCATCTGAAACAGCAAAGCTTGAATCCGGAATGCGGTTGTTGAAAGCGACGAGAAAATTTTGTCCAATGTATTCTTCGAACTCTTTCGTCATCAGCTTTGACGCCCTTGCCGTTGCTTTCCAGTCCAGACTTGTCAGTTTGTCTCCCGGCACATATTCTCTTGCTCCGGCAATAGAAGTGCGGTCCTCGATAAAATCCTGCATCGTCAATGACGTTTCAATATCATGTTTTTCATATGCTTCCCATTGGTCGATGTCGAAATAGTTCGGGTACACGAGCAGCTCTCCCGGAATCGAGGCAAATGTCTCTTTATGGAAGAAACCAAACAAATCACTCGTGGAAAGCTTCACTCCATAAGAATAGTACTTCCCGCGCTTCAGCTCCGGAATGGTGTAGCTGTAAGTAAGCCGCTTTTGCAAAGTAGGATAAAAAATCATTTTAGAAGCCTGATACGGAAGCTGCTTGGTTAAGGCATCCTCTGCAATATCTTCTACTGCTAAGTATAAAAATGGAAACGGCCAGCTCCGCTCAATTTCAATTTCCGTTCGGAGCTCGGTACCAGCGGGCATGGCACCCTCCCCGGTATGACGCTTGACGCGAAAGCTTCCAAGCGGGATCAGCGCGTACAGCACCATAAGAATAAACAGCGTCATCACGCTGTAAAATAGAAACCAGCTGACAAAATTCCCTTGAAACATCGCATAGCTGAAAAGACCGGCTGCCACCGCGATAGCAGCCGTTCCTTTTAAAATCCGTTTCGTCCAAAACCAAATGTGCTTCATTGCGCCTGCTCGTTCCCTGCCGGTACGCGAACCTGCTCAATAACTTCCTTTACTACTTTGGAAGGGGTCGTTTCAGACAGCTTTGCGTCTGAGCTGAGCAGAACCCGGTGCTCAAGTGCAAACGGTGCGAGGTATTTTACATCATCCGGAATGACATAATCACGGTTTTGCAGCAGCGCGTATGCCTGAGCCGCTTTCATGATCGCGATGGAAGCCCGTGGACTTGCACCGAGATACACGGCGTGATGCTGTCTCGTCGCCGAGGTGATGCTGATAATGTATTCTTTGACGTTGTCCTGCACATACACTTCTTTCGCCTGCTTCTGCAGGTCCAGAAGTTCGTTAAGCGTCATGACGCTCTCCAGCGTCTCAATCGGATGCTCCCTTTCGACACGCGTCAGCACTTCCATTTCCTCCGCTTTTGTCGGATAACCGATGCGGAATTTAAATAAAAAACGGTCCAGCTGAGCTTCCGGGAGTGGATACGTGCCGCCGTATTCGATCGGATTTTGTGTCGCCATTACAAAAAACGGCTGCTCGAGTTCTCTCGTTTCCCCGTCCGTCGTCACGCTGCCCTCTTCCAGTGCCTCAAGGAGAGCCGCCTGTGTTTTAGGTGATGTCCGGTTAATCTCATCTGCCAGAACGATATTGGCCATCACCGGCCCCGGCCGGAATTGAAATTCCAGTGTCTTCTGATTAAAAATAGACACACCGGTGACATCAGACGGGAGCAAATCCGGCGTAAACTGAATCCGCTTAAATTCCGCTCCCAGCGATTTTGCAATCGCACGAACCATCATCGTTTTTCCTACACCCGGAACGTCCTCCAGCAGCACGTGTCCGCCGCTTAAGATCGCAATGAGGCTGAGCTCGATCTCCGCCCGTTTTCCAACTACTACTTTCTCGACATTTTGAATCAGCTTTTCTATTTGAGGCTGCTCTACAAGAGAGCGCTCCTGTTTACGTTTCATCATGACCTGCCATCCTCCTTCATACGAGTACGGGTCTGTAAGTATCCACGTTCCATTTTAGCATGAATGATCTAAAATATCGCTTCTCACACCATGCAGGACTGGTGCATGTTAAATCGCACATCTTAGACGTAAAAAGACCATGACGGCATGTCATGGTCCCAGGTTCGTCTTCCCTAATCAGCTCCGTTTGTTTGTCAGGACAGCAGGGTGTTCAGCTTGCAGATTCATGCAGCGGCTTAAAATCCTTGCTTCATCTGATGATGCGGCATGTGGTGATGGCCTTTTGGTGTCCGGTGTTCATCCAGCGTTTCTTCTTCTTCAACTGGAATACGGCCGATCTCTTTTTCAACTTCAACGAGCACGACGTAATTTCCCTGCTCAAACTCTTTTTCAAAGTGACGGGCTTCCTCGTCGTCTTTATGAATAAACTGGATGTGATCGTGTTCGACGCCTTTTAATTCCAGCTCCCGGATCACGGCATCCTTTTGATCGAGTGACTTCATTACAGCAACAATCTGCTTGTCCATATCAGGCACCTCCGTCCTCTATCAACGTTAATCTTCTATACCCGCCGCAGCGGGATTGAAACGCTGCCGCTTATGCAAGCTCATTTAAAATCTGTTCAATAGAGGCGTGGTCATCCGGGCTTTTGTCGAGATGGTACCATTCCAGCGCCCCTGACTCTGAGTAGATCCACGTCCCGCCCTGAAGATAGACATCCTGCGTTTTCATGGAGTATAGCGCAACAGCCCGCTGCGCTTTATCACGCGGCAGAAAGGAATCGATTTTTCCTGCGGCAGCAGCGAGCGCTGCCATAAGAAGAAGCTTCGCTTTATTCATGGTGATATGACCCATTGCTTTATACAGGCTCCTGTCCCGATCTCCGTAAAATGGAAACGGATAAGGGCCAAATTCTTTCAGGAATCGTTTTATCAACCTGCCGGAAGAAGGCACGATAATTTTCAGATCGGCTCCTTTTTGTTCAATTTCATGATAATTCCTGCGCAACTGCGCAAGATGACGCTGACAGATTGGTCAGCCAAGATGGCGGACAAATACGATGACCGTTTTGTTTCCTGCTGTCAGCTGGTTATAAGGAATGCGTTCCAGCTGCGGTGTTTCTACCTTGTATACCTGCTTCATATTCTCCCATCCTTTCTGCAATTGCTTTCTTCTTCCATATACCCTGCTGCTTTTGCCAAAACACTCCTTTTGACAAATCACACCCTGCAGGCTAGAATAGCTTGGTAATCCTGATAATTTGACTATGAATAGGAGGATTAGTGATGGCATCGACAACATACGTGCATGCAACTGGTGCACAGGAGGACGTGGAGAAGCGAGATTCCAACGCACTGAACCCTCCCCAAATGAAACTCATATACGGGGCATTAGCTGTAACGGCAGTGCTGCTGATTTATTTACTGCAGACTCAGGAAGCTATGCACCCGATTCTGCTGTTAATTGGGCTATTGCTAGGCTATACGCTTTTCCATGCCAGGTTTGGATTCACCTCGGCGTTCCGACGATTTATGTCGGTCGGAAACGGTCAGGCCATTCGCTCCCATATGGTTATGCTGGCAGTGGCGGTAACCTTGTTTGCGCCGATTCTCGCCTTCGGATTTTCCTTTTTCGGCACTGGCGTCAGCGGGTACGTCTTCCCGATCGGTACGAGCTTAATTGTTGGCTCTTTTTTGTTCGGAATCGGTATGCAGCTGGGTGGCGGGTGCGCATCCGGCACACTCTTTGCTGTAGGCGGCGGGCGGACCGTCATGTTTATTACGCTGCTGTTCTTTATTATCGGGTCCGTTATTGGCGCGGCCCACCTGCCATTCTGGACAGATGATATGCCAAACGGCCAGGCTATCTCTCTGGCCGAAACAACCGGTCTGGGATATGGCGGGGCGTGGCTGGTGTCGATCGCCCTGTTTGGCCTTATTGCATGGATCACGCTCGTAGTAGAGCGGAAGCGAAAAGCTCCAAAGATGGCGCCTGTACCAACAACTTCCGGATGGAAGCGCGTGTTCCGCGGTTCCTGGCCTCTTTTCGCTGCCGCTATTGCTCTGGCTGTATTAAATGCACTTACACTGATGACTCGAGGTGAGCCATGGGGCGTGACGTTTGCCTTTGCTCTATGGGGTTCACAGGCAGCTGAATTAATAGGTATCAATGTGTCAGCCTGGGATTTCTGGCAGGGCGAGAATGCGGCGGCACTTGAAGCTTCAATCTTTGCAGATACAACAACAGTGCTTAATTTCGGCGTTATTTTAGGCGCATTTATGGCGTCGGCTGCAGGCGGACTGTTCCGCTTCACCGGCATCAAACCAGGGAATGTTGCCGCCGCCGTCATAGGCGGTCTGATGATGGGCTACGGCGCCCGGCTTGCGTTTGGCTGCAACATCGGTGCCTACTTCGGTGGTATTGCCTCATTCAGCCTGCACGGCTATATTTGGGCAGTGATGGCGCTCGCAGGTACTTTCCTGGCGCTCTATTTAAGGCCGTTATTCGGTCTTTCCGTTCCGAAGTCGAAGGACACGTTCTGCTGATCAGAAAAAGAAACGACGAATAGAGCCGGTGATCCTGATAAATTGGATCGCCGGCTCTTTAAGCTGTAAAACGTACAGGAGCTCCCTTCCTGATCCGGAAACCAGCATGTTTCTAAGCACTTTCTAAAATGAGGCCGCTGCACGGCCAGACGTGGATGAAAGCGGAGCACTTATCCGGGAAGTTGTTCGTATCTGCCTCTAAATAAAGAAAAAACCGCAGTGAATGCGGTTCTCAGAGTGTCGATAACGTGTTTCTAGGTGAATAACGTTACATCTGCCTGTATCTGCGGACCCTCGCTTTCCGGAGGGAACGGGCTCAGCTAACCGCTTCCTCCTGCTGTCGGAAGCGCTGGATCTTCGCCTCGTTCTGATCCTCCTGGAGTCGAGGGCCTTCGATGTCGGCAGCTCGCAGAGCGTTTCACGTGCCTGGTATATGGAGGCACGATCTGGTACTACAGATAGAACCTTCCCGATGAGACGTTTCGATGTTGAATCAGGGTGCCAGTACTTCCTGGAATTCATGATAAACGTAAAAAAGCAGTTTCGTCAGCCTGTCGTGACGTTGTTCTCCAAGAATCAGAGCCGTTTTCCCGATGTGTCCGGCGGGAACGCCTGTGGAATTAGCGCAGTCTGAAGATCCTTTCTCAGGGGTTACCCTGAGAAATAGCTGAAGGCCAGCCCACGGCAAGCTTCCGCCGATAAACAGAAGGGAAATACCATCAAATGAATTAACATGTAAGCTAATTGACTTTGTCTACAGTCTGAGAACCGCAGTGAATGCGGTTCTTTCGATCAGGAAGGCCCTTCCCGACTGCGATGTTTTTTGATTTTGAGAAGATCTTTTGCATCTACCTGCCTGTTCAGTCTGGCTCTGTAGAGGAGCCAGGATACGCCAGCGATCAGAAGCAGGATCACTGCTGTAAGGATTAAAAATACGGGCAGATACATGGTGCTCTTCCTCCTTTAGTTACAGTTTATTGGGAAGCGAGCAGGATTTCTCCTTCCGGCTGCAGACTGTTTGGCTGCGGCTCCAGACTGATCGCAATTTGATCAATCTGCGTATCCTCCATATCCGTCAGTCTGTAGGTTACAGCTCCGTTCCCGTTCTCGTCAATCGTAAAACTGCCTGCCGGAACCGGCGTTTCTCCTTCGATTACCCAGGCCTGAAACGCTTCGGTGCCTTCCAGCTGCGGCATATTGGACACTTGAATAACTAAATCAATATGTCCGTTCTCTGAAATGATCGTGGCTGATCCTTCTCCCTGAAAGCCCTCGCCAGCTGGGCTCAGAGCCGAAGCAAGCAGCACATCCGATACCCCGTCTTGCTCCTCCAACTGTGCAGCCAGTTCCTCGTAATCCGCTTCAAGCAGATCACGCTCAAAGACGAGTTCCTGCCGCTCTTCTTCTAATAGGGAGGTCTCTTCGGCAAGCTGCTGCCGGTCATTCGCTTGAAATATATTTCCGGATACAGAAAGGAGAAGCGCAGCCGCTGTTAATCCCAGTGCCCATACGGGGATTCCACGCTTCTTCTTCATTTTTTCTTCTAATTCCGCCGGCTGTTTTCCTGGCGGAGGCATTTCTTCCTTCGTTTCTTCTTCAAAAACCGTCCCAAGAATTCGATCTTTCATTCCCTCCGGCGGTTCGGCAGCTGCACTCATGAACGGAAGCTCTCCGGCTAATTCTTCCCATTCCTGAAGCTCTTCTCTGCATGATGCGCAGGTCTCCAGATGCTGCTCAAAATCGCGGCGCTCCTGCTCATTCATTTCTCTGTTGAAGTAATCAATCAGCTGATGACATTCTGTGCTGCTCACTGCCAATCCCCCCTCTCCTCATAAAGCTCCTGTTTCAAATGTTTTAGCGCCAGTCTGATACGTCCTTTCACTGTTCCAAGCGGAATCCCTGCCGATTCCGCAATTCGCTTGTGTGAATAGCCTTTAAAGTAAAACAGCTCAATGATCACCCGCTGTTCACTTTTCAGTTTTTTCATGGCTTCTTTAATCGTTTCCCGCCTTTGTTTCCATTCGACCAGGTCATCGACGCCCGGCCCCGCATCTGCTGTTTCTGCTTCCGTATGCATTTCTTCAGCGGCAGTCCGTGTATGCTTGCGTATATAATCAATCGCCGTATTACGCGTCACGGTAAGCAGCCAGGAGGAAAACCTCCCCTTGTCCGTGTGATACACGCCTTTGCCGCGCCATAGCTTAATCATGACTTCCTGCACGATTTCTTCAGCGGCGCTTCTATCCTGAACCATCTTATAAGCAAATGAGAACAGCAGCTTTGCATATTTGTCATATAACTCTTCCATAGCCTGCTTATCCTTCTTTTTCAGTCTTTCATAAAGAGCCGCATCTTCCTGATTTCCCATTTCACCCTCCTTCCGGCAGAAACAGCACCTCTGCCTATAAAACGAAAAAAATACCGGTTTGGATCATTTATTGCCTGGTCGTGCGGGCAGAGATTGTGTCCACAAAAATGAACGCTCAAATAAGGATGCTGTTTGAAGCAGCAGGTCCTCACGACCTTTTGCCGCCATCACCTGGATGCCCAGCGGCATGCCTCTGTCAGATCCTGCCGGAATGGATATAGCAGGCTGTCCGCTCAAGTTCGCCAGCTGCGTAAAAGGCGTGTAGCACAAGCTAGGCTCAAACATTTCTTCAATGAGCTCCAACCTGTCGCCCCCGTGAAGCATCCGTTCCCGCATACGTTCTTCTTCTTCCGTTGTTTTCGTGAGCTCACCTGTTAATGGTGCGCGCGAAGCAGTCGCCGGCGTTATGTACAAATCAAACGTATCGTGAAAATCCTGCATTCGGGCTGCGGTCTCATCCCAGCTTTTAAGGCTGTTTGAATAAGCTGCCGCATCTACGTAACGGCCAGCTTCCTGCAGCATCCACGATTCAAGCTCAAGCCCGCTGCCGTCCACTGATAACCCAGCCTGCTCCAGCTGCTGAACCACCGATCTCATTTCTCCGGCGTTCATCGTATAATAGTTTCTCATCAGTGAGCGGCCGTCTATGTCCGGCTGCTGTTCCTCTGCGGCGTGACCTTGTTCTTCCAAGAATGAAACGGCACGGCGGACAGACTCCTGAGCTTCAAATGAGACGGTCGTTCCGACAGGAGAATCAAGCGAGAAAGCGATTCGCATGCTTTTAGCCGGATCCCGTAAGGCGAAAGCAGCTTCCGGCAATGTTGGCCAAGGAAAAGCGGCTTCCGGCTGAAATGTCTGTGAAGCTTGCAACAGTGAAGCACAGTCCCGCACGGTTCGTGTTAAAACAAAATCGATCGCCGCTCCCTGCCACTGTCTTCCGGCTCCTGGTCCTACGGGTGTCCTTCCGCGCGTCGGCTTTAAACCGACCAACCCCGAAAACGAGGCTGGAATACGGATAGAACCGCCTCCGTCACTCGCACCAGCAGCGGGAACCATCCCTGCTGCAACAGCGGCGGCTGCACCCCCGCTCGATCCGCCGGGACTTCTGTTCATATCATGCGGATTGCGGGTCGCCCCAAACGTTTTTGGTTCTGTAATGTTTTTCAGCCCGAACTCCGGCGTATTAGTCTGACCGATGATACGCAGCCCTGCCTGCCTCCACTTCCGCACCAGATGTGAATCTGCTGCAGCTGGAGCAGTTAACAGCTTCGAACCAGCTGACAAACGTACTCCTTTTATTGCCTGGGAAATATCTTTGACAACGAACGGAACCCCGGCAAACGGCCCGTCCTGCTCCACGTCCGGCTGCACCCTACGAACGATTGCGTTCAACAGCGGATTCCACTGCTGGATCGTCTTTTCAGCAGCGGCCTGCACCTCTGCTGTCCGCACGTCTCCGCTTTTCAGCCCTGCTGCCAAAGCGGTTGCATCCATGTTGCGGTATTCATCCACTCTCATCGTGTGCACGTCCTTTCTCTGCTTCCTATCATACCTGAAGTCCTCTCGTGATACGACTGATTTGCGGCTTTATTAGACAGATCTTCCACCTGCAGCATTAAAAAAGCTGCCCGTCCGGATTTAGCGGACTAGGCAGCTTTCCTCACTCTATTTCCTGCGTCAGCGTCTGACGCTCCATGCAGACATGATACAATCGTTCAGCTTCTTGTTTATCAGCAGTTCCATGAATGAGTGCACGACCGTCTGCGAACACCATCATCCGCCTGTCTTCAATCAGCAGCTCAGTAAAGGCGCCCACCTCTCTGACTGCTTTAGCTTCCCTTACAGACCGGCGCAGCTGATACGAAAGACCCACTGGACGAACCTGAACTGTGTTTCTTCCGCAGAGCGTCATGACCGCGAGCCCATTTTCCATCCGGCTTAAGGCTGGATAAGTTGGACTGTTCCCGCATGAGGAGCAGGATTCCTGTTTCATCTGGCTTACTTGGAACGTCCGGACAGAGAAATCGATCAACTCCGCCTGAAGCAGGCCGGTTCTCCGTTTCTCTGGCTGACCTGAAAGCAGCTTCAATGCTTCTGCTGTCTGCAGTCCGGCTGTAATTTGTACAGCAGGTCCGAGCACACCTGCCGTTTCACAGGACTCCGTTTCCTGATCGCTTTCACCGAATAAACAGCGCAGACAAGGTGCCTCCTCACCGGGCAGAACGGTATACGACATACAGCGGTCGGCCAAAGCGCCGCCGTAAATTAGGGGGATGCGATGCTTCAGCGCAAAATCATTAAGCAGCAGCCTCGTTTCAAAATTATCAAGACCGTCCATGATCAAGGAAACGTCTTGGAAGGATTCCACTACTGCTGGCGTAAGTTCAGCTGTGTACGCCTCTACCTGAACCGAGCTGTTTACTTGCTGGAGCCGTTCGAGCGCGGCTTCTGCTTTAGGACGGCTTTGTTCCACATCCCATTCCGTATAGAGCTGCTGGCGCTGCAGATTGGTGAGCTCCACTATATCCCGGTCAATCAAACTGAGCCGGCCGACACCGGCTCTGCAAAGACTTTCCGCGATACTGCTTCCGAGCGCTCCGACGCCGGCTATCAGCACGTGGCTGTCCTGAATCTGCTTCTGTGCACTCCCGCCGAATCCCGGAACACGCATTTGTCTGGCATAGCGCTCCATCACGATTTCCGGCTCATTCCTGCAGCAGGACTGCTTGCTGATGCTGATGATGCTTTTGCGATTCGCCCTGCTTCAAAGCCGGCTCTGCCTGCCTCACATGCACGTCGGACAGCTTCTGCCATTTTCGCAGGATCTTCTGCCCCGGCTACCGCTGAATTGAGCAGCACTCCGTCTGCGCCGATCTCCATTGCCAAACAGACATCAGCTGCCCCGCCCAGTCCTGCGTCCACAATAACAGGACAGTCGAGCTCTTCTGTAATTATTTTTAAGTTATACGGATTTAAAATACCAAGTCCGGAGCCGATCGGGGAGGCTGCCGGCATCACAGCATGGCACCCAAGGGCTTCCAGACGTTTTGCAAGCACGATATCATCTGACGTGTAGGCGAGCACGGTAAAGCCCTTTTGCAGAAGCGCTTCAGACGCCTTCATTGTTTCAATCGGGTCCGGCATCAGCGTCCGGCTGCAGCCGATCACCTCTACCTTTACCATGTCACAAAGTCCTGCTGCACGAGCGAGTTCTGCTGTCCGGACCGCTTCTTCTGCTGTAGAGGCTCCAGCTGTATTGGGAAGCATATGATACTTGTCAAGGTCCAAGCCGGCAAATACGTCCTGATCTGCCGTCTCCAAATCAATGCGCCTCACTGCGAACGTAAGCACTTCGGTTCCGGAAGCGGTTACTGCCGCTTGCTGTTCTTCTGTATTGCGGTATTTACCTGTTCCGAGCATCAGCCGTGACTGAAGCTGATAGTTTCCTACTTGAAGCATGCGTCATCCTCCTCCTACAAAATGTACGATTTCCAGCTGATCTCCATCTCTAACCGGCTGGCTTTCCCACTCGTCTCTCCGCAAAATAGTGCCGTTTTGTTCAACCGCCGTGCGCTTTCCGTTTACTTCAAGTGACGCGAGCACATCAGCTATCGTTTCCGTCTCTTTTGTCAGCTCTTTCGTTTTCCCGTTTACGATCACGTTCATCTGTTAGTCTCCTTCCGGATTGAATGGCTGCAGTGCTTCGGGCACCCGTCCAGAGCTGCACGCTTCTGCCAGCAGCTTTCCCGTGTAGCCTGAAAACAAAATTCCATTGCGGTAATGGCCGGTGTTCACATAAAGACCGGCAGCTAATCGACCAATGGCGGGTCTTCCGCGAACACTTTTCGGCCTCACGCCAGCCCACCTTTGTTTAACTGCTCCACCTGAAAGCTCCGGACAAATTCTTTCAGCTTCTTTGAGGAGCCATTCTTCGGACGCAGCGTGAACGTGCAATGTCGTGTCATAGGGCGTTTCTGTCGCACCGCAAATAACTGATCCATCGGCTTTCGGCACGAGATAAACCGTTTCTGTAACAATCACCGTATCCAGTATGGGAGCTTCCGGCTTAAAGCGGAGGCATTCTCCTTTTACCGGAACCATTTCCGGCATTCCCGGACAAGGTGCGGGGCCTATTCCGCCAGCATAGAGTACGTGTCGTCCGACGTATGTTTCTCCGGCAGCCGTTACGCTCCAGAGCGTATTTTCCGCCGTGATGCTTGTTGCCTGAGCAGGATAGATCACCTCCACCCCTTCTGCGTCCGCCGCTGCACGTAAGGTGTTCAAGTAAGCAGTTGCTTCCACCTGCGCTTCACTTGGAAATGAAATACCAGAAAGCGCTTGGTGAACACCCGCTATTTCCGGAGCATCTACACAAGTGAGGCCGGCCTTATCCGCATGAGCCCTCAACTCTTCCTGCCCCTGATCCGTATACGCAAGTCTCCATGCTCCTGTGTTCAATAATCCCGCCTTCACGCCTGTCTGCTTCTCTAAATCCGGGACCCAGCTCTTCAAATAATCACGTGCCGATTCAGCATAGGATCTGACGGACTCATCCGGAAGCCATTCGGTCGAAGCACCAAGCATACCAGCAGCAGCTGAAGAGGCCCCTGCCCCCGGTTTATCCCGTTCCAAAACGACTGTCTTCATCCCTTTTCGCGCGACGTGCACGGCAGGCGCCATACCGTTGACTCCTCCACCAATTACGATCAGATCATACATAGACGATCACGCTCCTTTCGAATTTCTGCTGCAGCCTCACCGGGATGCGGTGCCAGCATCACCGCTGACAAAAAACAGGCACCGGCGTACCCTCGCTCGTGAAACTGCTTCAGCGTCGAGCGTTCAGCACCTCCGATTCCGATCACAGGGATCGACGCACGGCTTAAAATGTGCTGCTGGACATGAAGCGGCAACACCTGTTTGGGCGCGCTGAATGGAGGCAGAACCGGTCCGCTGACCGTATAAACTGCTTGCTCGTTCTCTGCCTTCGAAAGCTCTCCCAAGCTGTGGATCGACATCCCTCCACCGCGTTCGACGGTGCTGTCAGACGGGGAGTGAATGGTTCCTTTCCACAGTTCCCAGCCCGTTGTCTTCTTATTCACAATCAGCTTTATCGTAAAAGCCTCTTGTAAAAACCATTGAAAAAAGGCGCTGCTTTGTTCCGCTCTCCACGATGGTTCTCTCAGATGCACGGCGTCAAAACGTCCATTCAGCTGTGTAATCACTTCTGAAAACTGATCAGGCTGCATCAAGCCCGTACTCACCGCGTGAAGGTCCAAGCCATTTCCCCCTTTTATCAACATGCAAAAAGCGCTCCCCTGGATGCAGGAAAGCGCTTCAACAGTCACATTACGTGCCCTTGTCGTCACTTCCCTACGCCAGTATCAACTGGATCAGGTTCCGGGAGTCCCAAAGCGCCGCTTCGATCTCAGCCCCTGCATATGGGGCACCTCCAGTGAGCTTCTATTTAATTTCCAGTCTAGTTGCACCCGAGCCCTTTGTCAATCCGAACGTTCAGGCTACAACGTCTGCTTCTACCTGCTTCATTTGGTAGAAGACGCCGCGCTGATGCATGAGCTCCTGATAGGAGCCCGATTCAACCAGCCTGCCTTCTTCCATGACAAGAATCTGATCCATCGCTTCCAGTCCATTTAAGTCATGGGAAATGACAAAAAGCGTACTGCCGGCTGAGGCCCGTTCCACTTCCATGCCTACTTCTGCTGCCGTAGCTGCATCCACCGAAGCTGCAGGTTCATCCAAAATCCAAACCGGCTTCTCCCGCAGCAACAGTCTCGCTGTACCGAGCCTTCGGCGCTCGCCGCCCGACAGGTTCGCAGCACGTTCCTGCAGCACGGTATCCAAGCTTAAATATCCGAGACGGACGCGCTCCAGTACTTGCTGCAACTCCGTTTCATCTGCCCCGTTGCTGAATAGATTGTCCCGAACAGTTCCGGCAAAGAAATGCTGCTCTTGCAGCTGTGCATTGACATGCGGCCAAATGGTCGTTTCATCCAAGCTGGAGGTGGATGCCTCACCATAGCGGACAGTGCCTTTATCCGGCAGGTAAATGCCGAGCATCAGCTGCGCTAATGTTGATTTTCCTGATCCGCTCGCGCCTACTACCGCTGTTCGTGAACCATTCGGAAGCTCAAAGGAAACGTCTTTCAGCACTGAACGTGTTTCATTCGGATACGTAAAGCTGACAGAGTCAAACACGATTGGAACGTCTGCCTGCTGAAGCGCAGCTGCGCTTCGCTCAGGCTGATCCTGCTGTTCTTCCTCAATCGCCTCGTTCAGACGTCCGGCTGCCTGCCGGCTCTCCTCGGCATAAGAAGGATACTGGGCCATCGGCACCGCATTTTCAAATACCGTCAAACTGATCATCATCAGCATTGCCAAGTAGACCCCATCAAGTGTTCCATTCGCTGTCATGACAACACCGGTTACGAGAATCAGCCAGGAGATAAGAAACGCCGTGCTTTGATTCCACGTAAGCCCCGCCAGCCTGCTCCCCGCAGCCTGACGCTGCTTGGCAACGTAGCTGCCGGCCGCTTCAAGCAGCTCGGCCTCTTTCGCGTCCAGCTTTTGAAACAGCTTCAAGTCTTGGTAGCCGTAGAAAAACTCTGCAGCATCGGTTGACAGCTTACCTCTAGCAGCACGAATACCGGCCGACGCCCGCTGCTGCCGTTTCCGGTAAACAGTCGGAAGGATCCATCCTGCCAGGAGCACTCCGCCGACGAGCAGTGCAGCGGCTGCCGGTGAAAAAAACACCGTAAAGGCGACCGTTGCTGTAAACACAGCAGCCATTACGACCGGCGGATAAAAGACGCGCAGAAAATAGTTCTGCAAACTTTCAACATCCCCGACGATCCTGGATAAGAGATCTCCGCTTTGAAACCGGTGCGTAATCCGCGGAGCAAGCGGTGCAAGCTGCCGAAAGAAATGCGTTCTAACGCTGCTCAGCATGGTAAACGTCGCCCGGTGTGAATACAGCCTCTCTCCGTAGCGGCTGAGCCCTCGCGTAAAGCTGAATAGTTTGAGCAGCGCAATCGTCACCGTCAGAACATATAACGGTGGTTCAATTGCTGCTCTGGAAATCAGGTACCCGCTGTTTGCAAACAGGGCCACTGCCCCCATACCAGCGAGAAAGCCAAACAGGACCGATAAAAAGACATCACGCTTCTCACGTAATACAAACGATCGAATCAGCTTCATATTTCCACCTCCTGACGGTTCAGCATGGTTCTGTAGCGCTCTGAACTTTTTACGAGTGCATCATGTGTTCCAGCTTCAACTACCTGGCCTTGTTCCATAACAAGAATCATATCAGCATCGCGGATTGTGTGGAGACGGTGCGCGATTGTCATTACGGTTGCATGTTTCCCGAGCTCTTGCAACGCTTTTTGCAGCACTTGCTCTGTCCGGACGTCGAGTCCTGCCGTCGGTTCATCAAAAAAGAGCAGGTGCGGCTTTTTCATAAACGCTCGGGCAAGAGCTACACGCTGCTTCTCTCCTCCCGACAAGCCGCGTCCACCATCGCCTATGACCGTATCCAGCTTGTCAGGCAGCTCCTCTATGAGCGGTGTGAGTCCCGACTGCGCCACTGCAGCTGCAATCTCCTCTTCAGACGCGGTTTCCATTCCAAGCGCAATGTTTTCCCGCAGCGTCCCTGCAAACATGTACGGGTGCTGGGTGATATAGGCTGTTTTCTGAAACCAGCCGGCTTCACTGTAAGCTTTCTGTTCCAGACCGTCTGCTGTAATGCGGCCTTCGGTCCCGAGCAGACCAGATGCGGCCTGCATCAAGGTCGTTTTGCCGGATCCGCTTCGTCCAATAACGGCTGTACTCGATCCGGCTGGCAGGACTGCAGTTACAGGTCCAAGCTGAAAACGGCCGTCGTCATAGGCATATGAAGTCGCTTCAAACGAAAGCTGCGGAGCTTTTTCCAGAACAGCTTTCCCTTCTCGTTCCGCCTCTGTTTCTTCATCAAGCTCTGCATAGACTCGTTCCGCTGCTGCCATGCTCCCTCTCCCCGTATGAAAAGCGCTTCCCATTTCCTTCAAGGAAGCAAAAAATTCAGGCGCCAGAATCAGTACAAAGAAAGCTGTGAAGAAAGAAAGCTGGTCATAAACGACAAGTCTTAAGCCCACTTCAAGTGCAACGAGCGAAACGCTGAGCATCGATATAAATTCGAGCATGAGAGAAGAAAGAAAGGCAACTTTTAGGACCGTCATCGTTGCATCCCGGTACCCGATGCTGCTTGCCTCTACTTCCTGCTCCTGCTGTCTCGCCCGTCCGAACAGACGAAGCGTGCCGAGCCCCTGCAGCACGTCTAAAAATTTACCGGAAAATGCCTGCAGCTTCTCCAGCTGTTCGTCTGATTTAGCCTGTGTACTTTTGCCGATCATAATCATGACAAGCGGTATGAACGGTGCAGTGACGAGCAGGATCAATCCGGATACCCAGTTCATGTAAAAAATGGCGCCGAGCAGAATCAGCGGGACAATAGATGACTGCATCATCACCACGTAGTAGCTGCTGAAATAAGCATCCATTTCATCGACTGCATCCAGAAGTGTACTTACTTTTCGGCCCGTTTGACGGGTGCCTGCCTGCTGAAGCGGCTGCTTTTTAAACGTCGCCAGCAGCTGCCGGCGAAAACGCTGCTTCACTTCCGCAGCGAGCCATTCACCTGTGCGATTATTCACATATTGAAGCGCAGCACGTAACAGCAGCGCTGCTGCAGCTCCTGCGAGCAGCCAGATCACCTCTGCCGGTCCGCTTCCGCCAAGAAAGACGGCATCAACAACGGCTACGATAAAATAGGTCTGCAGCACAATTGTAAGTCCAATCAGAACGGAAATCGTCATCAGCAGCATTCTTGTTTTTTTGTATTCTTTGGAGAGCTCTTTTAACCTCTCTTTGACACTCATAAACGTTCTCCTTTATGCATTGATCGTTACTTTTCTCATTATAAACGATAAGCATACGATTTCGACAGCACAAAGACCGGTCCGATAAAACGGCCGGTCCTCTCAGGCACCTTAGTGGGACATCCACTTTGGCGGTGTATTTTTATCCCAGTAAACATCTGCTATCGTATGATGTTCTTCAAAATCATCTTCTTTCATATGATAATGAAAGTTAAAATAGTATCCTTGCTTTGGCTTCATATCACGTCTAACGTGAAACCGGACCACGTCTGTTTCCGCTTCTTCATCATAAATGTGAAAAATCTTTTCGCCATATCCGCTTGACGGATGCTCGGAAATCGAAAGCTTCACCGGGATATCATCTTCTTCGTAAATAGATGATATGACATCTTCCATCTTAGGAATAATTTCTTCTAAAATATTGTCTTCCACTTTGTTCAATATTTTAGGTCCGAGTTTGGAATACATCTGCTCCTTCGCCTGCGACGTTAAGTCTTCAAGCTGCTCCTCTGCCGTTAAGTAGAGGGTCTCCTCTTCCATGATGGAACTGTCGGAGACAGAATCAAATGCACGGGACGTATCGTACTTAACCTCATCCGGCTGTTCGGAATCCTTCTTTTCTTTTTTGTCTTCCTCATCTCCAGGAACGTAGGCACCGAGAGTCAGGATGGACAGTGTAATCATTGTTAATCTTCTGAGCCACAATTTCATGTATGACACATCCCTTCCCGCACGGCCCTTTGCTTTAGTTTAACACGCAGAAGAAGTCGTTTGGCATTTTTTTCACTATTCGCTACTTTTCGACCGGCTGCCCTTGTTCGGCCAGCTGAATCCAGGATTGTCCTCCATCGTCTGTCACATAAACATCTTCTTCAGCTGTGCCGACAGCGAGCTTCCCATCCTCTTCAGGATGCGGTGCAATATGGAGCACAACGTCATCATCCAGCGTCAGATCAACGTCATTCCAGCTTTCTCCAAAGTCTTCACTCATCATGAGACTTCCGCCTTCTGCGTCAGCCGTATAGGCATAAAGCCCACTGCTGGAAGCTGCCGCACTAACCATAACACGCGCCTGGTCCACTGCTTCCCAGGAATCACCGGCATCCGTCGATGCATAGATGCCTCCGCGTCCGCTTATAAGTAAATGGTCCGGATTTTCCGGATTGGATACAAGGCTGATCAGATCCGGGTACTGTTCCGGAAGGTTCGATGCGTCAAGACGATCCCATTCCAGCCCTCCATCTTCCGAGCGATAAAAAGCAGAATCCGCTGCATTGATTCCGTACAGCCGGTTCTCGTCGCCCCGATTGACGTCCATGAGGTGAAAATCGACCTCGCCTTCAAGCGCAGTCTGCTCCCAGCTTGCTCCGCTGTCAGTGCTGCGGATAAAGCCAATCGGGTCCTGCAGGTCGGAATCGTGAGATGGATGACCGCTCGATACCATTGTATTATCCTCTAAAAGGGTAAAGCCCATCAGATCATGCTGTTCCTCATGCTCTGCAGGATCTCTCCAGACCCCGTCTTGATCAATCGTTTTGACACCGTGATGGGTCGATACGTGAAGGGTGTCTGCCTGTTCACGATCAAATTCCAGTCCATGTATATGTTCAAATGTGTCCACCTCGTGCCCTGCCGCCTGTGAGCATCCGCCGGCGAGCAGCAGCAAAGCGGCTGCAGCTGTCTTTTTCATAACGAGTCCCTCCCATTCTGAGAGCATCATAGCATATTCCCTGTCATACAGCAGTACTTAGGTGAAAATGTACGATTATTGTCAACATTTTGCGGTCTTCTACTGACGTTTAAAGTGTCCCGGCATTGAAAAACACGGGCGTTTCGTTCAATATAGATGAAGAGACGAAAGAAATGAGGGCCTGGCATGAACGAAGATAACATTACAAGACTAACAATGAACGATAAAGAACTGATTTTAATCGGCACTGCTCACGTTTCTAAGTCGAGCGCCGAAGAAGTGAAGCACGTTATTGAAATGGAACAGCCGGACTCGGTTTGCGTGGAGCTTGATGAACAGCGGTATCAATCTGTCATGGACAGTGACAGATGGAAAAACATGGACATCTTTAAGGTCATCCGCGAAAAGAAAGCAACACTGCTGTTCATGAATCTTGCAATCTCATCCTTTCAAAACCGGATGGCCAAACAGTTCGGTATTAAGCCGGGACAGGAAATGATCCAGGGGATTGAATCTGCTGAGGAAATCGGAGCAGATCTTGTACTTGCCGACCGGGACATTCAAACGACATTTTCCCGTATTTGGGGAAACCTCCGCTTTGGCGGCAAAGCGAAGCTGATCACGTCGATCTTCGGAAGCGTAATCGTTCAGGAGAAAATTTCCGAAGCCGAGCTTGAGCGGATGAAGAAACAGGATACACTGAATGCCGCGATGCATGAATTTTCCCAGGCTTTCCCCCGGCTGAAAGAGCCGTTGATCGACGAGAGGGATCAGTATTTGGCGCAAAAGATTAAAGAGGCTCCCGGTAAAAAAGTTGTCGCGGTGCTCGGCGCTGCCCATATACCGGGTATTTTAAAGGAAATTGAACACGAGCAGGATTTAACTAAACTGACTGAAATTCCGAAAAGATCACCGATTCCTAAATTGATCGGCTGGGCCATCCCGCTTGCCATAATTTCTGTCATTATCTACACGTTCTTAAATAATCCGGCGGCCGGTCTGGAACAGACTATCAGCTGGCTTTTGTGGAACGGATCTTTTTCAGCACTTGGTGCGGCCATCGCTTTCGGTCATCCGCTTGCCGTTTTGACCGCGTTTGTCATTGCTCCGCTCAGCTCGCTTAATCCGCTGATGGCCGCAGGCTGGTTCTCCGGATTCGTTCAGGCGTACATCCGCCGACCGAACGTCGGTGATTTGGAGGTGCTGTCAGATGACGTGCAATCGTTAAAAGGCTTTTGGCAGAACAAGGTTACCAGAGTGCTGCTCGTCGTGATCCTTACGAATATCGGCAGCACGCTCGGCACCTTTATTGGAGGAGCCGATGTCCTTCGTGTCTTTTTTGAGAACTTGTAGGCAGACACATGACAGCTCATACGATCGCGCAACAAAGCCCGGATACGGCGTCACGTATCCGGGCTTTGTTTTTTAGTTTACAGGTAGATCGTAGCGAACTCGATGTCAGAGGATTCAGCGTTTCTCCCGGTTCGCTCCATACGGAATCGTGTAAAAATAAACATCATCGCGCTTAAACCGCTGAAAAAATCCCGGAGATTCATTGGAGGCAAGCTGTTTTGGCGTATACGTGCGGCCAAGCAGCTGCGGCATCCGCTCCTGAGAATGAAGTGGCGTTGTTTGTGCTTTTTCTAATACATCTCCAACTATTCCAAGTGAGAGTTTTTCTTCAAGTATTTGTTTTGTTTGGTAAACCGATAAAAATGGATATCCCGATCCACCTTCGTAAACAGCATGCAGAAAAATTAATTCATAATCCAGCTGCATGAGCCGGCGGAATTTATGCAGCTTTTCTTTTTTCGACTTTGCTTCCTTAATGGCCCTCGTTACTTCCATGCTTTCTTCGTAACGGCCGTATATCATGCTCTCCAGCTGATCAAACGTATCGGTAAAATAGACTTTCCGGTGATCGTGGGGAATGCCTTTAGGATTCAGCTCGACTTCATACATAAAGTAGCCGGCACCGTCCTTTTGAATTTCTCCATCCCGGAACATCCGTCTAAGGTCAATATCATGATAGCGCCGCTTCTCTTGCAGCTGAGGGGGAGCCGGAGGGTTCGGCCGCTTTCTGTCATTTGGCAGCATAGCGTTCACCCTTTTCTTTGATGTTACCTATATTGTACACCTTGTATAAAAGCTGTACAACGGAAACGGTTTCATGCTGCAACACGGTTTCTGCTCCTTCAGTCAGACGCTTTTTTTCACTTACGAGTGGCGTTTTAAGGCTTCGTCCGCAAGCTGGTCCAACACAATATCGTCCATCGGCGGATTATGAAGTCCTGCACGAATATCCCGATAGCAGCGCTGGAGCGTGCTTTGAGCAGACAAGCTGCCAGCCCCTCCAATTCGCATCGCCAGATCGACCATTCTCATCCCGTTATTCGTTACCGTATATTTTGCGGCAGCGAGATCCGGCTGCAGGTCCGGTTTATCTTCTTTTGCTGCAGCTTCATACTGTTCAGCTGTCCGGTATAATACCGCTTCGCTCTGCCGGAGAAGCAGCTCCATCTCTCCCAGCTTAGCCCGCACATGTGCGGTTTCACTGATCGTCCCGTCCAGCGAGTTTGGAGAATAGGATTGACTGAACGAAACTGCCGTACGAAACGCTCGTTCTGCAATTCCTAAATAGCATGCTGGAATATGCAGCAGCCAGCCGTTGACTGGCTGAACCTGCTGTGGCTGCAGCTGTATTTTTGCATCCGGACGAAGCGAGACGTTCTCAAGCCGGAGATCGTGACTCGCTGTCCCGCGCATAGCGATAGAATCCCACGTTTTTTCTACTGTTATACCAGCCGTCTGCATCGGCACAAGAAATTGTGCGGCCCCCTCTCCTTCTATGTTTGCTGTAATTGCTGCATAATCCAGGACTGGAGCCATTGAAGCAAATGCTTTATGCCCGTTCAAGATCCAGCCGTCTTCCGTCCGTTCAGCTATTGTTTCGGGCTTTCCTCCTCTTGCCGGGCTGCCAGAAGCCCTCTCCGACGCAACAGCATTATAGAGCTTTCCGGCAACTGCTTCTTTCATCAAAAATGCCTGTTGTTCCTCAAGCCACAGACTATGTTCTCTCATATGATAAAGCAGCCCATTATGCCACCCCATGCATAGGGCAGATGCCCCGTCAGCTCTCGCCAGCAGCTGCTGAAGTCTTAAAAAATCAGGAAGAGTCATGCCGAATCCGCCAAGATGTTTCGGTACTGTCAACGATGTATAGCCGGCCTCCGTCAGAATCGCTGCTGTCTCTGCCGGGAATGTCCCCGCCCGATCATGCGCATCTCCTGCTGCTGCGATCGTTCCTTCCTTCTCCAGCAGCCAGGCTCTCATAGTTTCTGTCACATCCGTCACCTCCGCTTATCCCTATGCTACACTGTGTTTTCTCCATTTCGCCAGTTTCACGCCCGCAGCAGGAGAACCAGCATGCAGAGCTGTCGCTTCAGTGCTTAGAAAAAGCGCCGTTCATGCATATTGTCCCTTCTTCACGTCTGAGAATATCTTCACGCATCCCCCACCTTTTCCTTCTTTTATAATCCAGGCTGGCGAGCTGCTTGTGTCTTTTCCTTCTGCCTAAACAGAGCGTTATTTTACGTTGCGTTTGCCACTTTTACGATGCTCGGGATGAACGAAAAAATGCAGCCCTCAACTGAAAGGACTGCCTGCCTTCTATTATGATGGAAAACGCGTGGATTTGAAGCGGAGCAGCAAGTATGGATGCATCCGTTTCGCTGAACGCGCCTGCATGGCTCGTTTTGCTGCCCAGCGATTCAAGCTGCTGTTACCCGCTTGGTTACAGCTTTTTAAAAACAGAAGCCCCACCTTCTGTAAAGGCGGAGGGTTATACATCCATCTCTTCTTTATAGATGGCTATTTGATTTCGGCCGCCATTCTTGGCTGCGTACAAAGCGCGGTCCGCTCGCTGTAAAAGTGATTCAGCGGAGTCACCCGCACGCCACTGCGCAATGCCGCCGCTGATCGTGATTGGACAGGATTCCCACTCTCTTTTGCTCATATGCAGGCGGATATCATTGCCTGCTACCTCTGCCTGTACCGAATCAACAGAACTGAACAGAACAAGGAACTCTTCGCCGCCTAAACGCCCTACCGTGTCCCCTTCGCGGATGATGGCCTGAAGCTCGCGGCCAAGTTCACGTAAAACATCATCTCCGACGTGATGTCCGTAACGATCGTTTACCATTTTAAAATGATCGATATCGAGCAGCATCACAGAAAACGGTACGTGATTGACATAGGCAGCATGAAGCAGTGATTTGAGCCGTTCTTCCAAAAAGCGCCGGTTGGGAAGACCAGTCAATTCATCTGTTATGGACAGCCTTGACAGCTTTTGATTTAGCTCAATCAGCTCACGACGCTTATCTTCGTATTCACGCATGAGCGTCTGTAATTCACGGAATGCTGTATCTTTATCTTCCAGCACCTGTTCCGACTGACGCTTTGCATGCATCAGCTCCTGCTCATACGCTTCACGCTGAGTCATTTTCACCAGGGCACATAAAATGCGGTCTTCCTGCCTCATCGCGTTAACAAGTACGGGAAAGGCGGTTCCGTCACGATGCCTGAAAACCAGATGCATCTCCGCGATTTCCCCATGAACCATCATAAGCGGAGCAAAGTACGTTTGGAAATAAATTCGGGACGGCCTCGTCAGCATGTCATGCATATGGGTGTTCGTTATGCCCGTTTCATGTCCCAGCAGCCGTCCCATCGTGTTATTCATCTCTAAAATATTGCCGTTCATATCAAGCTCTAACAACCCGCATGGCAGTTCGTCATAGAGGCGATTCATCGGTCGCTGCCTGCCTCATGAGCTTTTACAAACCGAAGAATATGGTTCGACACTTCATCGGGGGCACTCAAATGGGGATTGTGGCCCGTTGCTTCAAGCAGAATCAGTTCGCTGTCCGCGAGCTGCTCATGGATAAATTCCACTGCTTTAAGCGGTGAAATTGTATCCTCCTGGCCCTGTAAAATCAGAACCGGTTTATGCAGCTCTCCAACGCGGCCGCGCATGTCAATTTGAAAAGTCACTTCCGCAAACTGCCTCGTAATCGTCGCGTTATTCCGATTCAGCCGTTCTTCGAATTCTGCTGTCAGACGGTCCGGGTTGGCCGGCCCCATCGCGACAGGGGCCAGCATTTTCGCCCATTCCTTATAATTTCGTTCCATCAGCGTCAGCAGCTCATCGATTTCATCCTTCTCAAATCCCCCGTAGTACGCTCCGTCGTTTAAATAATGAGCAGAAGGCCCGATCATCGTGAGCGTCTGAAATAAATCCGGACGTTCAATCGCCGCTTCTGCTCCAATCATTCCGCTTACAGAATGACCTATGAAATGTACGTTGGTCAGCTGTCTTTCGTCTAAAATCGCAATAATATCTTCCGCATAGCCCGATTCGCTGCTGTAGCGGACAGGATCATACGCCGACAGATCTGAACTGCCTGCACCCGTATAATCAAATGTAATCACTCGATAAGCCTGCGATAATGCCGGAATCATTTGCTGCCATACCTGCTGATCCGTGCCAAATCCATGAGCCAGAACCAATGTTTCCATTCCATCACCGTATTCGTGCACATTATTCTGTTTATATGTAGAAAGCGCCATCTGTATGCCCCCTTTTTTATCTTATATAGGATCAGTATAGCATATCCATTTATCTGATGATTCCTTCTTCTGTGAACAAAAGGGGACTATACCCAGCTTTTTTATCCATTAAATACCAACTTTCATCGAAAATACGTTTTATCATCCACTTTCCTAGCAAGGATGCCAACTATTTCTCTACGTTGAATAAGAATGATCATGATATAGTATATTCATCTTAGGATAAAGGTGGCGGAAGCAGTGAAAGCATTCACAATTACACTATGCCTGCTGACTCTGACTGTGCTGACAGCTCCATTTATATGGTGGCATTTAACAGAAGAGACTGATTTGCAGGCTGCGGTAATTTCCAGAGATGGATTAAATGAAGTCGGAGACGCAGGCGGGGTGCCGGCCTGGTTATTTCCTCATAAAAAGCTTGATACCGCATCCGCTGAAAATGGAGTGCTTCAGAGTAACGGCTTGATCGCGGCTCTCGATAACGGAAACAGCGATTCCTTTTCGGAGGACATCTGGATGCCGGTTAAAGCAGCCGTAGAGGGTGGAGACACAGACTTACTTATGGAATCCGCTCTGTTAACAGGTTCTACAGAACAGGACGTGCGAAGCGATATCTTATCCTTTACAGAGTCGTCCTGGTCCGGTTGGAGCGGACGCTGGATGTCTTCGTTGAATAAGAACGATGCCGACGTTTCTGCAGAATTAATTGCGCAGTACGAGCAGATTGACCCGTGGAATTATACGGGTGCGGGATATGTATTCGTTCACGAAGGAACAGGTGGCATTGTTGCCGTCCCTTCAGAAGGAGAAGGACCGGTGCTTTCCTTTACGGATATGGGCCGCGAGCGCTATGGCATCGAGCAGTCACCTCGTTACAGCGGATGGTTCCAGCTCATTGAAGCTGACAGCAGCGATCATCTGGCCGCCTCATTCGAACTAAATTTAACTGAGGCAGAGGAAGCACTTCTGAAGGAGGCATCGATCCCTGTTACATCAGCTGCTGTGCAGCAGTTTCGCCGCAGCGGGTCTACGATCACTTTTTTGAGCGGTGACTTTTCCGATCTTGACGCTGCCCCTTTTACCTACCGGTATACACACCCTGCCTTCGTGGATGTCATCCGGGCAGCCGTGCCTGGTGAGCCGGAGGATCGTTTTTTCTGGCTGACCGGAAAAAGATTGTTTACAGAAGCAATCATTGCTGCAAAAACCCCGGATGAGCCCGACGATACAGCTGCTGCTTTACCGGATGGAATGGAGCATGGAGGAGCCGTTTACTCCAGTAGAATGAACGAGCATCATATGGAAGTATTCCGCGGCGGCGAATGGATGGAAATGCCCGTAAAAGGAGTAAATATGGGTATGGGGAAGCCTGGTTATTTTCCTGGAGAAGCAGCGATCACCCGCTCGGAATACCGGCGCTGGTTTGAGCAAATTGGAGAAATGAATGCAAATACGATCCGCATATATACTATCCATCCGCCTGTTTTTTATGAGGAGCTGGCAGCTTATAATCATACAGCTGATGAGCCGCTTTACGTGATGCATGGCGTGTGGATTGATGAAGAGCCTCTTGAAGAAACACTTGATGCATTTGACGAGGAGATTATTTCTGTTTTTGAAGCAGAGATGAAAGACGTGATTGATGTCATTCACGGAAATGCCGTTATCGAACATGTGCCGGGACATGCGTCCGGGGTATATGAAACGGACGTATCACCTTATGTAAGTGCTTGGGTGCTCGGTATTGAATGGTATCCGTTTATGGTGGAGAACATGGATGAGCTGTATCCGGATCTTCCGGACATGCAGGGGACGTTTGTGTACACCGAAGACGCTTCCCCGTTTGAAATATGGCTGGCCGAACGGTTTGAAACCTTAATAACCTATGAATACGACACGTATGAATCCGTACGACCTGTCAGCTTTACGAACTGGGTGACGACAGATAAACTGAACCACGAAGCTGAGCCGCTGGAGCAGGAGGACCTGGCTTCTGTCGATCCGGACACGATTTATTTAAGCGGACCTGCCGAAATGGCAGGCCAGTTTGCTTCCTATCACGTCTATCCGTACTATCCAGACTTTCTGAATCTCGAAGAACGATATTTAAAATATGAGGATCATACCGGTCAGCCGAACAATTACGCTGGTTATCTGGATGACTTGAAATCGGCACACCGCCTTCCCGTTTTAATCGCAGAGTTCGGTATTCCCGCTTCAAGAGGCCGGACTCATGCAAATCCATTTGGATGGGATCAAGGGCATATTTCCGAGCAGGAACAGGGAGAGATT
The DNA here is from genome assembly GCF_042654445.1 of Bacillus daqingensis. Lineage (NCBI taxonomy): Bacteria > Bacillati > Bacillota > Bacilli > Caryophanales > Bacillaceae > Bacillus > Bacillus daqingensis. Next base: position 93,115 of record NZ_JBHSGK010000007.1, on the reverse strand, counting down.
ACTGCCCATTTATACAAAACCATTCAATCGTTTGACCTGATGGGAGGCCTCGTCTTTTCCTGGCAAGACGAATGGTTTAAACGCACATGGAATACGATGGATTACGACGATCCTGACCGCAGACCCTATTGGTCTGACATCCAAACAAATGAGCAGCACTTTGGCCTTCTCAGCTTTGACCGTCACATCATCATGATTAACGGGGACAATGACTGGCAGAGTCGCACGGTGCTTGGATTGTCTTCGGATCAGGTTCAGCTTGCTGCAGAGCATGACGAAACCTATCTATATCTCCAAATTGACGGAGCTGAGGCAGATGACTTTACGGTATACCTCAGCATAAGAGAAGATAAAGGAGTCGACGTCAGCGGCTTTCCAGCTGATTTCCGCCTCACGCTCGGCGCTGAAGAAGGAAAGCTTGAAGTAGCTGGGGATTATGATCCTTTCTACGTGGACTATGCCGATGAAGCCCTTGACGAAGATGGAAGCTGGTCCGAATCATTGACGGACGTGTTCCACCCCATCCGCCTCGCCCTGAATAAAGAGATGGTCCGGCCGGATACCGGTGAGACACTGCCCTTTGAATACGATGAAACAGGCAAGCTGTTAAGAGGATCTGCTGATCCCTTAGAAGATGATTGGAGCTCCCTTCATGATTATGAAACGAACGGAACGTATACCGAGGTCCGAATCCCGTGGCTGATGCTGAATGCAACCGATCCCGGCAGCCGGGAGTTTCTTGGCGATGTTTGGGCAGACGGGTTTGACGACCGTATTGCGATCAATGAGATCGGGATGCTGCTTGAACACGACGGCAGCTTCTACGAGCCTGAATCCGGCTACAGCTGGGATACATGGGACTTGCCGCAATCAGAAGAACGATTAAAAGATTCTTATTATTATCTGCAGGATGTATTTAAAGACTGATTTACGTGGAGGACAGCTATGGATCTGTCAACAGGGATACTGGTTATCACGGCGCTGTGCGCACTGCTAATCGGTATATCCAAAACCGCATTGCCAACGCTTGGTATTTTCGTCGTCGCTGTGATGGCGACGATTTTTCCGGCGCGGGAATCAATTGGCATCGTACTCCCCATGCTGATCGCCGCAGATCTCGTCGCCGTTTTTTATTATCGGAGAAGTGTTGACTGGTCTACGCTTCTCCGCCTGCTTCCCTGGGTTAGCGGCGGCCTGGCTATCGGCTTTTTCTTCTTATTTACGATGGAAAGCGGACGGTCCATCGAAATTGCACTAGGACTGATCATCACTGCTATGGTCGCGCTTCAAGTGCGCAATATGCGCCAGGCGCCAACTGCTGAAGCTGATTATTCAAACCTATTCCTCATCGTCATTGGCACGCTTGCTGGCTTTACAACGATGATCGGAAACGCTGCAGGTCCGGTCATGGCTATTTTCCTTCTCGCAGCTGGTCTCCAGAAACAAGCATTTATTGGAACAGGCGCCTGGTTTTTTCTGACTGTCAACTTGATCAAAGTCCCCCTCTATACGTCACTCGGACTTATCACAGCCTCTTCTTTAACCCTTAATGCGGTTATGCTGCCTTTTATCTTGCTCGGCACGTGGGCTGGGATACGCCTGATTCGACTTATTCCGCAGAAGCTTTTTTCTGTGCTGATTTTGATTTTAGCGCTTGTTGGCGGCTTAAGGTTGCTGTTAGGGGCGTAGCTCTTCTATTTCCCGGGAAATAGAAGAATGTGAAAGGAGTGATCGTCATGCCTGAAGGTCCAGAAATTCGCAAAGCCGCTGACCGTGTTGAAAAAGCGGTTAAAAATCGGGAAGCATCTGATATTTTTTTCGCGCATGATCATTTAAAAGGGTATGAAGACATCCTGCGAGGGTCCGTCATTACCGGTGTAGATACGAAAGGAAAAGCCATGCTCACCCGGTTTAATAATGGATATACCGTTTATTCGCACAACCAGCTTTACGGGAAGTGGATCATCCGAAATGTATACAATTATCCGCAAACAAACCGTCAGCTGCGGTTTGCGGTTCACAATGAGAAAAAATCGGCTCTGCTGTACAGTGCCTCTGATATTGAAGTGCTTCCCGATGAGGAAGTTGCCGAGCATCCATTTATCCGCAAGGCAGGACCTGATGTGTTCAGTGAACACGTAACGGCTGAGATGCTGAAAGAGCGATTTTGGAGTAAAACCTTCCGCAACAGACGCTGGGCCTCTTCTCTGCTCGATCAGGCTTTTGTAGCAGGAATCGGCAATTACCTGCGAAGTGAAGTTCTGTTCGCTGCGGGCATCCATCCTTCTCTCCGTCCCGCTGATTGCTCGGAGGAGCAACTGACAAAAGCGGCAGAAGCTGTTATTCAGATGATGTGGCAGTCCTACCGGCATGCCGGTATTACAAATGATTTGTCCCTTGCTGAAAAAATGAAAAAAGCAGGGCGCCGTCGAAACGAGTATCGCCACTGGGTGTTCTCACGAGCAGAGCAAAGCTGCCACCTGTGCGGAACGCCTGTTACAAAAATACAAGCTGCTTCCAGAAGACTTTATTTCTGCGAATCGTGTCAGCCGGAGCTTTCGTGACAGCATCCAGCTCGACCGAAAACGACCTGCCGCTCAGCATTAGAGCAGCAGGTCGTCCGAGCGGTTCTTGTTTTTCCGGTCTCGGCTGATTTCATCTATGCGGATGGATTTGGGAAATAGCTGAAGACAGGCTGTTTGTTTGCGTGAATGAGCCCTGTTAGGAAACATTGCCTTCCATTTGATTAAATGCTTCCTTCAATGCTTCTTCATGCTGAGGGTGAATGTCGCCTAAAATGATGTGCAGAATGTGCGGCTCGCCGTTAAGCTGCACTTTGAATATGCCTGTCGTAAAATCGGTATGGATCAACTGATAAAATGTTCCCTGGTAGCATTTGCAGGATGGTTCTCCCAGCGAGAATATAAACGATCCGTTCTCCCGGTATACCCAGCCGCTGATTCCCTTATCGTATTCCGGTTCTTTGGCAACATTTGATTTACTCACTTTGTAAATGGTCACATCTACTTCATCAAGTTCGTGGAACAAGTCATTGACGAGCGAACCATGTACAATCAAATCCCAGCGGCTCTGCACTGCTTGCCCAATAATAATATGGTTTACGTCATATTGTGTAGCCGTATCTCCAATAATGCCGGCAATGGTTTCTCCTTTGTGAAGCGGCCGGAAAATCATTGTTGCATTGTATTCATCTGCCCACCGCTGAATGTGATCCCGTTCCTCGATTTTATCCATGGCCTCTCCCTCTTCAGGCGAATACACATGGAGTACAATACAGTCGCTTTTAAATGCCTTCTTCTCAGTCATGCCTCGCTCAATTAAAGCTGCAGCATTGCGGTAGTTGGCAATACACACCAGTACATTTTCTTTTTTCACTGCCTCATCCTCCCTTTTAACCGGGCCCTTTACGTTAATAACTGATTCGTTTTTGATCCGGTGCTTTAAACCTTTCCACACGCGGCGACCGTTTCCTGCTATGTTTTGTTTTTCTCCCGGAAACTCGTTTGCGCCACATGGTAAACGAGGAGCGCTTCATTTCCCTGCGCATCAATTTAACCACTTCTTTTTCCTTCAGACCAACCTGCAGCTCAATCGCTTCAAATGGTGTCCGGTCTTCCCACGCCATTTCAATCACGCGGTCGACCTCTTCTGGAGTTAAATCCTGATGCTTGTGCATGAGCTTCTTCCTTCCATTTATGGTTTAGGAGCTTTTTGACGAAAAACGGCAGCCGGAAGTGATATCCGGCTGCCCATTCAGCTTCAGCTGAAGTCACGCTCTTCTTCAACTTCCATTTTGTTGTTATAAATAAGCAGCCGGCTTGGCGCTTTGTCTTTCGCCATTTCTTCAGCATGCGCAATTGCTTCGTCCTTTTGATCGAATGATGTTTCCGGTGCAACATCCTCAATTTTCACCATCCAGGCAGTTGCATCTTTGTTAGGTCGTACTGAATATTCGCGCATCCAATCCACTCCTTCAAATCGTTGTTACTTCTGCTATTTCCGGATTGTTTCTGCGTTAAACGACTTTTTTAGGAGATAAAGAAAGACCGAACAATGGAATACGCGTTTAAAAGATGGAAATACTGGCAATGATACGCATAACGTTAAAAAAATGGAGGTCATTCCCTACTATGAGATATGAAGAAGTGAAGAAGCTACAGACAGATGGACAGCCGCAGCAAAGGCAGAACCGGCAGCCGGGTCTCGAAGACAGTGAAATGGAGCCGATGCCAATCTTCGATGATCCTGATTACAAGGGCAGTGAAAAGCTGAAAGGAAAAGTGATGCTGATTACTGGAGGAGACAGCGGCATTGGCCGTGCGGTGTCTATCGCTGCTGCGAAGGAAGGCGCGACTGTCGTGATCTCCTATAAAGATGAACATGAGGATGCGGAAACAACTAAAACATTAGTAGAAGATAAAGGAGCAAGCTGTTTATTAATCGATGGCGACATCGGGAATGAGGCGCACTGCCAGGAGATTGTCAAGCAAACGATTGATCAGTTTGGAAAACTTGATATCCTGATTAATAACGCAGCAGAGCAGCACTTTGCTGAAGACTTACGGGATATTTCGACTGAACAGATGGAACGTACGTTTAAAACAAATGTATACGGCACCTTTCATATGACAAAAGCAGCTTTGGACTATCTTGAGCCTGGGAGTTCCATCATCAATTCAGTCTCCATTGTCGCCTATAAGGGAATGCCTGTACTGATGGACTATGCAGCCACGAAAGGAGCACTTGTTGCACTTACCCGCTCCCTCTCCGAAAACCTTGTTTCGAAAGGGATTCGAGTCAACGGTGTTGCTCCAGGTCCAATCTGGACTCCGCTCATTCCGGCATCTTTCCCGGAAGATAAAGTAGCAGAATTTGGTACAAGCAGTCCGATGGGGCGCCCAGGACATCCGGCAGAGCTGGCTCCAAGCTACATCTATTTAGCTTCAGATGACTCCTCTTATGTATCAGGCCAAGTGTTGCATGTAAACGGAGGCTCCGTCGTAAACGGCTGATGAATCGGCAGACGGTCTTTGGTCCGTCTGCTTTTTTAACGACATGCATCAAAAAAAGCGTCGGGAGTTTTATTCGTCCCGGCGCTTTACATGTGATACGCATAACGGAAATCTAGTCACTCTCGCTGCCTTCATGGTAATTGTAATGAATCTCCTGCTTCTCTTCATCAAATTCAACCGTCAGGTCGTAGCCGTCAAAATACCAGAGATCCTTCTCTTCGACAAAGAACGTAATCCCGTCTTTTTCTTTTTTAACACCTGCAGATTCCGGTGTCTCATGAAGAGCAAAACCTATGGAAAAGCCGCTTTGAATTGGACTCTCTCCTCCGTACTTTGCGAAGAATTTAATCGTGTCCCCTTCATCTGCTTCCACTTCATTTTTAAACCATTTTAATGCTTCATCTGTTATCTCCAGATTCATGCGGCGGCACCTCCATTACCTTCCTTGAAAGAATTCTTCTGCTTTCTTCAAGTATACCTCATCTTTTGGTTCGAGCTCGTGCTCATCAACAATTGCATCTACCGGGCAGACAACGACACATGCACCACAGTCAATACAAATATCCGGATCAATGTAGTATTGTTCTTTCCCTTCTTCTATACAATCCACCGGACAAACATCGACGCACTCTCCAGCTTTTTCCCCTTCGCAGGGACTCGTGATGACGAATGCCATAAAGCCTTCCCTCCTTCCAAAATCTATTATGATACCGTTCCTCTTTTTTATACTCTCAAAACATGGGATCGGATTTACAGTAGCGGCACCCGGGAAGATATGAGAAAATATAGCACAGAAGAATCTGGATCGGAGAGGGTGCTTCATGAGAATGATGGAAAGTTTGCACGAGGTGGAAGAGATTATTACTGCAGAGCCGCTAACATTTGTTTACCTTTCCCGGGAGAATTGCTCTGTCTGTCACTCGCTCAAACCGCAGCTTGAGCGCTGGGTTGAGGATGAAGCCGGACTGAGCCCGCTTGCAGTTTCTGTCGATGACATTCCGGAAGCTGCGGGAAGGTTTGAAGTATTCACTGCTCCCGCCGTCATTCTCTTCGTGAAGGGCAGAGAAAAATGGCGGGCCGCCCGCTTTGTACGGGAAGAGGAAGTTCGCAATGTTTTACGGCAGTGGCGCGAAGCTGCAGACGGACATTATTAGAAATAACGCGTGGAATACGTTATACTGAACTACTGGATGAGCAATTTCGGACAGCACCGCACTTGAGGCGGATTGAATATAGAGGAGGAATTAGTGTGCAGACGGAAAAGCAGCAGCAAAAAGAAGCGATGAAGATGCTTAAGGATACAAGCCGAACATTTTACATTCCCATTACGCTTCTTCATCCAGAATTGAAAAAGACAGTGGCTTCTGCCTATCTTTGCATGCGGGCAATCGACGAGATCGAAGACAGTGAGATTCTTGCCAATCCAGTAAAAGCATCGCTGCTGAAACAAACAGAAGCACTTCTTGAACAAGAGCAGTTTCAAACTGCGGCATACGAAGAGCTGACTGCTCCTTTTGCTGCTGAACTTCCTGAAGTAGCGCTTCGTCTCGGAGACTGGCTGGATACATGTCCGCCTGACTACGTGCATAAAGTGAAGCAGTTTACAGCTGAGATGGCTGGAGGAATGGCTTACTGGGCTGAACACAACTGGAACATTCAAACAAAAGAGGATTTGGACGATTATACGTACTACGTCGCTGGCCTTGTCGGCGTGATGCTGTCGGATATTTGGGAGTGGCACGATGGAACGGTAACGGATCGTGATCTCGCTATCGGTTATGGACGCGGGCTGCAGGCCGTTAACATCCTGCGTAATGTAGAGGAAGATGCGGAGCGCGGCGTCTCTTTTATCCCTGATGGGTGGACGATCGACGATATGTTCGATTACGCGGAAGGCAATCTCCGTCTTGGGAGGGAATACATGAACGGTGTTTCCACTAAAACGATTCTGCTCTTCTGCCGCATTCCGCTTGCACTGGCGGAAAAAACGCTTAAAGCACTGAAAGACGGCCGTGAAAAAATGTCACGTGCTGAAGTCGAAGAAACCGTTGCTCGAATTCAGCGCGACGTATAATGGTCATATATGGGCAGGGGCACCTTTCAAGGTGCCCCTGCCCAAGCTTTTGATAAAGTCATTTCAGGTGAATGACCTTGCACCTGCCTGCATCTACGGACACTCGCTTTCCGGAGGGAACGGCCTCAGCTAACCGCTTCCTTCTTCCGTCGGAAGCGCTGGATCTTCGCCTCGTTCTGATCCTCTCGGAGTCGAGTATCCTCCGATTTAGCAGCTGGCTGTCCGATTGAAACCTTGGTGATGATCCACACGAGCTTGTTCCATCTAGAGAGAACCTTTCGTTAGGCAGCGCTTCGATGTCGAATCGGGATGAACGTCAACGTATCCACCAAAAAAAGCCGCAGCGTCCAGCGATTGGAACGTTTTTCTCCATTAAACAAAACCATTTCCCCTTTGTGTCTGGCGTCCCGGTGGAAGCTGCGCAGCCTGAAGATGCCGTGCCGTTCAGATCTGCGAACGGCATGAAAAGCGCGAGCGGAGCCGGAACATGTCTTGAAGGCTTCTTGTGAGAAGCCTGAGTCCGAGTGAAGCCTCATCGCCGTTCGAACTTGAACGGCATGAAAAGCGCGAGCGGAGCCGGACTATGTCTTGAAGGCTTTTTATGAGAAGCCTGTGTCCGAGTGAAGCCGCGCCATCCTTCCCTTCGTACGGGATCATCCTGAGAAATAGCTGAAGGGCAAGCCCACGGCAGGCTCGGTAAACAGAGGGGAAAGTCAATCAATCGAATAAACATGTAAACAAATTGACCTTATCAACACTCTGGACAGGGGCACCTTGAAAGGTGCCCCTGCTTGTTTGTGTTTAATCTAAAAAGGAAAACGCAGCTTGCCCAAACTGATTCCACGGATATTCTTTAGGTGGAGAGGACAGCACTTCAAGCGGCTCCCGTTTGACCGGGTGCGTAAGGCCAATACGTGCAGACCAGAGTGCAATTTGTTCGCCCGGCTTGTTGACGGAAGACCCGTACTTCTGATCACCGTAAAGCGGACAGCCAGTTTCAGCAAATTGAACACGGATCTGATGTGATCTTCCGGTGAGAAGCTGAATCCGCACGAGCGCCAATCCGTTATGCTGTGCGAGTGTTTCGTAGGTAAGCAGCGCATGCTTTGCGCCTTCTGTCCCCGGCTTTCTGACGTACACCTCATTTTTCTGCCGGTCTTTCCACAAATAATGCTCCAGTGTGCCGGCACGTTCAGGCGGGATGCCGCGAACGACAGCCAGATACGTTTTATCCATCTGCTGCCGTCTGATAAGGTCGGATACGCGAGACGCAGCTTTTGACGTTTTCGCAAACAGGATGGCTCCTCCTACGGGCCGGTCAAGCCGGTGCAGCAGCCCCAAATAGACGGCGCCCGGCTTCTGATAGCGGACTTTTATATCCTCCTTTACCATATCAAACAGGCTCGTATCCTTAGATTCGTCTCCTTGAACGGGGATGTTAACCGGTTTTTCCACGGCAATTAAGTGGTTATCTTCATACAATATGTTCACGTTGACTGATCACCCTCTGCTTTCCTGATTATGGAGCGTAGCTGCTGCTTCCAAACGTCAGCGAGAGTTGGAAGGGACGCTAGAACTTCCACCGCCTCAAGCCCGCCCTCCTGCTGGTACATAATCCGATTGGCTTCCATCACGGTCATTGTGCTTTTTTGCCTTTCAAGCAGATTCCACTCGTCACCCTTTTTTACCATTCCTTCTTTGAGGACACGAAAGTACCAGCCGCTCCACCCTGTCTCCCGGACCTTTACCGGAAAGGAAGTATCACCGTATCGCAAAGCAAGCTTGAAGCACGGCTGACGCGGCTGGGAAAGCTGCACAATCGCTCCTCCGATCTGGTAAACATCACCGATATGCGCGGTACTCTCGGTCAGCTCACTTACCGTTATATTTTCTCCGAATGCTGCAGGCGGCAGCTTCCGTTGAAGCTTCTGTTCCCACCAGCTGTAATGTACGGCGGGATATACACAGACGGCTTTATCTTCTCCACCGTGGTGCCGAAGATCTGCCTGTCCGTCTCCCTCAAATTGCTGGATATGCAGGTAAATCGGTCCTGCTACCGGTTTCTTCACAATTGCAGTCGTGACCGGCCGCTTTGCCCAATGGTACGTTTCCGGTCGTCCAATACTTAGCTCTGCTACATTCATCGCCAGCTCTCCTTCCTTTACCTGGGATCTATTTTACTATATTCTTAGGCTGCAGAGAAAAAGGAATCATATCTGCTGGAACTTGATGCCGGGAGGTCAATAATGGAAGCATATGAGCGAGACGGGTACTTGAAACAGACAGCTCAGTTTATGATGGCAGAAACTGGTCTGTCAGAGCAGGAAGCCTATGCACGCATTCGCAAATCCGGCCTCATCGGCAAGCTGCGCTCCGAAAAGCAGCTGCCTGCACATTCACCGAGAGAACAGGCCTCCCTTCTTATCCATTCAAAAGAGATTACATATAACGATAAAGAGCCGGACTAGGCTAGTCCGGCTCTTTCCTGCTTATGCGTTTCGATCGATTTCGTTGTTCCAAATCAGGGCGAGCGTTCCTTCACCAGCGTGTACGGCAATAGACGAACTGATCTCCCCGACGGTTACTTTCAAATCAGGAAAAGCATTAATAATGTTTTTGCGAAGCTCTTCTGCCTTTGGAAGTACATTTCCGTGCATAATTTGCACCTGGCGGATTTTTGCACGGTCCCGTGCTTGTTCAAGCAGCTCCATCATCCGGCGGACAGCCTTCTTTTCAGAACGAACCTTCTGAAATAAATCAAACTTTCCTTCATTCGTAATACGCAGGATCGGCTTGATTTTCAGGATATTTCCCAGCAGATAGGAAGCACCGGACATGCGGCCTCCTTTGTAAAACTGCTCTAAGCTTCCAAGCAGAATATAGCTTTCTGAATGCGAAGCAAGTGCCTGCAGTTTCTCTCCGATGAACGATGGCTCCACGCCCTCTTCCGCAAGGTGCATTCCCTTCTCCATGAGCGTCGTGATCGCGTATGACATCGAAAGTGAATCAACCACTTCCACCGGAAAATCAGCCAAATCGCGTCCCTGTACCGAGCTGGAGTACGTTCCGCTCAACTCACTGGAAATATGAATGGCGACTGCCGCGTCATATTTTCCTTTCAGTGACTCATACAGCTCTGCAAACCTTCCTGGGGAAGGCTGTGACGTTTTAGGCACTTCTTTATTTGTCCGAATTTTTTCGTAAAGCTGATCGGTCGTTAATTGAACCCCATCATCGTACGTATTTTCCTGAAACGTGATTGACAGAGGCAGGACGTAGACATCCGGATGTGCGGCCATTTCCTCTGTGATATATGCTGTACTGTCAGTCACCCAGGCAATTCTCTTCTGCGTCATCGCTATCCTCTCGCTTCCTTAAACCGTTTTCACCATTATACACGCTGCCAGAAATTATTACTAGGTTATAAAGGTTGATAACAAATATTGGAATATTTTTTACTATAAAGAAGTTCATTGCAGCAAATGCAAAAGACTCCCCTTTTTAAAGGAGAGTCCCAGAGTGTTGATAACGTCATTTCAGGTGAATGGCCTTGCATCTGCGGACCCTCGCTTTCCGGAGGGAACGGCCTCCGCTAACCGCTTCTTCCTTTCGTCCGCCGGATCTTCGCCTCGTTCTGATCCTCTCGGGAGTCGAGTTTCCCCCGATTTAGCAGCTGGCTGTCCGGTTGAAACCCTGGTGATGATTCACACGAGCTTGTTCCATCTAGAGGGAACCTTTCGTTAGGCAGCGCTTCGGTGTCGAATCGGGATGAACGTCAACGTATCCACCAAAAAAACCCGCAGCGTCCAGCGATTGGAACGTTTTTCTCTATAAACAAATCCATTTCCCCTTTGTGTCCGGCGTGGACGCCTTTGGAATTAGCGCAGCCTGAAGATGCCGTGCCGTTCAGATCTGCAAACGGCATGAAAAGCGCGAGCGGAGCCGGACTATGTCTTGAAGGCTTCTCATGAGAAGCCTGTGTCCGAGTGAAGCCGCGCCATCCTTCCCTTCGTACGGGATCATCCTGAGAAATAGCTGAAGGCAAGCCCACGGCAGGCTCGGTAAACAGAGGGGAAAGTCAATCAATCGAATAAATATGTAAACAAATTGACTTTATCAACAGCCTAAGACTCTCCTTTATAAAGGAGAGTCCTGGGTCAATCATATTTTATCACTGCTTGCTGCTTTATATCATGCCATTACTCATCAATCAGGGCCCAGCCCTTAGTTTGAGACAGCCTCGCTGCTCGCTTGCTTCGAACCGGCACGTATCGCTGCCTGTGCTGCTGCCAGTCTTGCAACAGGTACACGGAAAGGGGAACAGCTGACGTAGTCGAGTCCCTGCTCTTCACAGAAGGCAATGGAAGAAGGATCCCCGCCATGCTCTCCGCATATTCCAGCTTTCAAGTCCGGCTTTGCGCCGCGACCAAGCGTGACCCCTTCTCGTACGAGTTTCCCGACACCGTCTCTGTCCAGCACGACGAAGGGATTTGTTTCCAAAGTGCCGTTATCTACATAGCGTTGAAGAAACTTTCCTTCTGCATCATCACGGCTGTACCCAAATGTTGTCTGGGTCAAATCGTTTGTACCGAAGGAGAAGAAGTCAGCTTCAGCTGCAATCTGATCTGCTGTAAGAGCAGCCCGGGGCACTTCAATCATCGTCCCGACCGTATACGTAAAATGAACCCCGGTATCGTCTGTGACCCGTGCCGCTGCGTCTTCTACGACCTGGCGCATGTCGCGCAGTTCATTCACGTGTCCGACTAGCGGAATCATCACTTCCGGCTCCACCTTCATCCCGTCCTGTTCCAGTGCAGCAGCAGCCCTAAAAATCGCTTCTGCCTGCATATCGTAAATTTCCGGATTCGTCATGCCGAGACGACAGCCGCGGTGCCCGAGCATCGGATTAAATTCATTGAGCTCCCTCAGCTTGCGCAACAGTCGCTGCTTTTGCTGCAGAAGCTCCGAATTTTCGCCTGTGACCTGCAGCTTAGTCGTTTCAACGAGCAGTTCTTCGAGATCCGGCAGAAATTCGTGCAGCGGCGGATCGAGCAGACGGATGGTTACCGGACGTCCGGCCATCGCTTTAAAAATCCCTTCAAAATCCTCCTGCTGCATCGGCAGAAGCCGCCTCAGCGCTTCCTCTCTCTCAGAAACCGTTTCAGCAAGAATCATGCTGCGAACAACCGGCACACGCTCCTGTTCCATAAACATGTGTTCTGTCCGGCACAGCCCGATACCTTCCGCCCCAAACTCGACCGCCTTCGCGGCGTCTACAGGATTATCCGCATTTGCCCGCACCCCGAGACGGCGGACATCATCGGCCCAGTTCAACAGCTGCTGAAACTCACCTGAAAGTTCCGGTTCAACCATCGGTACATCTCCCTCAAACACTTCACCAGTCGCACCGTCGATCGTAATCAGATCAAGATGGGAGAGCGTTTTATCCTGAACGCGGATTGTCTTGTCCTGAAGGTTGATTTTCATGCCTTCACATCCGCAAATACATGCCTTGCCCATTCCTCTTGCGACAACGGCGGCGTGAGAAGTCATTCCCCCTCTGCTCGTGACTACAGCCTCTGCGGCAATAATACCGTGAATATCATCGGGAGTCGTCTCTGGACGGATTAAGATGACATGCTCTCCATCCTTATAGCGGCGGTCTGCCTCGTCGGCATCAAAAACAATCCGGCCGGTAGCTGCACCCGGCGAAGCTGGCAGTCCTTTCACGAGCGCCTGCCGCTCATAGCCATCGTCAATGCGGCGGTGAAGCAGCTGATGCAGCTGATCCGGATCAACACGGTCAACAGCCTGCTCTTTTGTCAGCACTCCTTCTTCTACCATGTCCACCGCAATTTTTACTGAAGCCTGTGATGTCCGTTTACCATTTCGTGTCTGCAGCACGTACAGCTTCCCTCGTTCTACGGTAAACTCAATGTCCTGCATGTCTTCATAATGAGATTCCAACCGGCTGCAGACGGCCTGGAACTCTTCGAACACCTCCGGCATCACGTCTTTCATTGTAGATATCGGCTGCGGCGTCCGAATCCCTGCCACTACGTCTTCTCCTTGTGCATTGACGAGGTATTCTCCGTACAGCAGTGCCTCTCCGGTGGAGGGATTTCGCGTAAACGCCACACCTGTTCCGGAATCATCACCCATATTGCCGAACACCATACTTTGGATGTTAACCGCTGTTCCCAGGTTATGAGGGATTTGATGAAGCTTCCGGTAGATAGTGGCTCTGTCATTATTCCAGGAATCAAACACTGCTTTGATGGACAGCAGCAGCTGCTCATGCGGGTCAACAGGAAACGGGCGCCCTGTATGGGTGTCGACGAGCTGCTTATACGTCTGAATCAGCTCCTGCCAGTCTGCGGCAGTCATTTCCGGGTCTGAATCGTAGCCTTTGCTTTCACGATATTTTTCAAGCTCCCGCTCGAAAAAGTATGTCTCTACTCCGAGAACAACATCACTGAACATTTGGATAAAGCGCCGGTAGGAATCATAGGCAAATCGTGGATTATCCGTCAGAGAGGCCATCGCTTCTACTGTCTCGTCATTCATACCGAGGTTCAGTACGGTATCCATCATTCCAGGCATGGACGCAACCGCTCCTGACCGAATCGAAACGAAGAGCGGATCAGCCGCGCCGCCAAGCGTTTTCCCTGTCTTTTTTTCCAAGTCTTTAAGCGCTGCAAAGGTTTCCTGCTTCACCTGATCAGAAAGCGTTTGGCTGTTCGTGTAGTAATCAAGGCATGCCTCTGTCGAAATTGTAAATCCTTCTGGTACCGGCAGGCCGATGTTCGTCATCTCCGCAAGGTTGGCCCCTTTGCCGCCAATCAGTTTTTTCATATGACGGTTTCCTTCTTCAAACGCGTATACAAATGTCATGAAATGTGTCTCCTTTCCAATTTGAGTACTTCTAAAATGTAACTGGCTGTTTCTTCTACCGCTTTATTCGATACATCAATAACCGGGCATCCGACCCGCTTCATTATTTTTTCTGCAAATTCCAGCTCTTTTAGGATTCGGTCGAGGCTTGCGTAGTCGGCTTTTTCCGTCAAGCCCATCGTACGCAGCCGAATCCGCCGGATGTCATTCAGCTTTGACGGGGAGATCACCAGTCCGATGCAGCGCTCACGCGGAAGCTCGTAAAGCTCTTCCGGAACTGCGACCTCTGGTACGAGCGGCACGTTCGCTACTTTGAACTGTTTGTGCGCCAGGTACATGGAAAGCGGTGTTTTGGAAGTCCGGGAGACGCCGATCAGCACCAGATCCGCCTTTTTCAATCCCGAGGTATCCTGTGCATCATCGTATTTAACCGCGAATTCCACTGCTTCGATCCTTCTGAAATACGCTTCATCCAGCTGCCTGATCCGCCCAGGTTCTTTTTTTGGCTGTTCATTAAACGTCTCACTCAGCATCGACAGCAGTGGATCGAGCAGATCGACGGAAGGGACGGAAGTTTTTTCTGTCAGCGTTCTCATTTTTTGCTGAAGCTCCCCTAATACCAGGGTATAGGCTACTACAGCTCCAGCTGTCTCCGCTTCTTCTACGATACGCTCCAGCTTCTCCGGTGTCTGCACGTGCGAATATCTTCTTACCTCCGTTTTATCTTCAGTAAATTGGGTAAGCGCTGCTTGTACCATTCGGTCTGCTGTTTCTCCTATTGAATCGGATACAACAAATACTAGTCTCATTGCTTCCTCCCTCCCCCTAATGTGACATACTAATAAAAATAAGTATAGCACATTATTTTCCCCTATCAAGAGGAAATTTCCATCTGCAGAAAAAAGGGTAAACGTAGAAACGAATAAGTGCTATGCACGGATAAATTCACGAAAGTCCCACATAAGACGGTAAGCACATCAGCATTCGCGTCTAAACAGGGTGCCCCTGGCCGCAGCTTTCTTGAAACAGCTGTCACATAAGCATTTTCACCCGTTATTCAGCTGCAAAAAAAAACGGAATCAGCAATAATTGCTGATTCCGGTCTTCCGGTGACGATTACATGCATTGCTGATCTGCCTTTAGCGAATGGCTGTCTTCCTGTTTCATTTGAAAGAACGCTCTCACTTCTTCAGGAGAAAGGCCCATGCTCCGCGCTTCCATAACCAATTGTACCCAGCTCTCTGCCCGTTTCAGTTCATTCATGCCCTATCCCACCCTATGTTAAGTATTTGCTCCACATAGGCGGCCCGGCCGTCGTAGGCACCCCACGCCCTTAGACCCGAAGCTTTGCGCCCCTGCTTTTCAACAGGTTTGCCGTTTTTCTCTGCAGAATGTTGCGGAAACTCCATTTTCCTCCGTGTCTGCCCACCGTCCTCTAAAACAAGCTGCAACGTTCTGTATGTGTTCACTCTACAAAACAAAAGTTAAAATAAGGTTAAATAATCATAATTTTTTAAAAATAAATGTGACTTTTTTTGTCATGTCTTTATTTCCAGTATACAGCGCTTTTTAATCAATCCTTTATACCTATTTATCTGGCTGCGAATTTGTATCCAAAGCCTCGTACCGTTAAGATATAATCTGGATATTTAGGATCCTCCTCAATTTTCTTGCGAAGGTTTCGTATGTGTACTGATACGGTCTTTAAATCTCCATACATGTCGATCCCCCAGATATGATCATAAATCTGCTCTGCACTGAATACTTGTCCAGGGTGTTTCATTAAGTACACGAGAAGCTGATATTCTTTTGCGTAAAGCGAAACCGCTTTTCCGTTTACAGTCACCGTATAGCTCTCTAAATCGACCGCGATGGAGCCGGCACGAAGCTCATTTCGGTCATCGCGGGGTCCACTGCGGCGGAGATTCGCTTTGATTCTGGCTTCGAGCTCAGCAAGATCATACGGCTTCGTTAAATAATCATCGCCGCCTGCGTTCAGGCCTTCAATTTTATCTTCAGATGAACGCTTACAGCTGATAAAGATTATTGGACTTTCAGTAAGTTCACGCATGTTTCGGCAAACGTCAAATCCTTCCATACCAGGAAGCAGGATATCCAGTAAGATCAGCTCCGGGTCGACCTGCTTTACTTTGTCAACCGCCTCCATGCCGTTTCCGACAGCATAAACACTGTAGCCTTTTTTCTCCAAATATAATGTCGTGATAGCCCGGATATCCTCATCGTCTTCTACGAGCATGATTTTATGTTGATCCATGACTGCTTGCCTCCTCTTCAAATCGAGCATGTGCGGCCAATACCGGAATACAGAAGCTGAACGTCGTACCTTCGCCGATTTCACTTTCCACCCAAATCTCACCGTGGTGCCGTGCGATAATTTCCTTCGCAATGGCGAGCCCGAGCCCTGTACCAGTAGATGGTTTTCCCCGGTCGCCTGTCGCTTTGTAAAACCGCTTGAATATATGCTCCAGCTGATCCTTTTTCATGCCGCTTCCATTGTCGGTGATGCGGATCACTGCTCCGCCGTCAAATTCACGGTACCCTGTATCCTGGCGTGTTTCCACTGATATGTGAATGCTGTTTCGCGTGAACTTGCGCGCATTTCCGATCAAATTGTTGAAAACCTGCATCATCCGGCCTTTATCAATCGATACATACCACTGTCCCTTTTCAATATGATCGTAGGTAATAGCAGGGAAATGAATATCTGATTCAGTCAGCTCCATTGCGAATGTCTGGTGAACATCGTTTAGCCAGTCCGTCAGCTCAACTGTTTCTATTCCCATGTTCATCTGACCGGTTTCCAATTTTACCAGCTCAAACAAATCAACGATCAGCCGGTCAAGCAGTTGAATCTTCTTATCGACAATTTGAAGGTAGTTTTCATCAGAGGGATCAACAAACCCTTCCCGGACCGTATGAATGTAATTTTTCAAAAACGTAACCGGTGTGCCAAGCTCGTGTGAAATGTTGGACAGCATTTCCACTCTCGCTGCTTCCATGTGAGTAAGCTGGTCGTTTTTCACTTCGAGCTCCGCATTTTTACGACCGAGCTCAGCGGTACGTTCATCCACCATTCCTTCCAGCATCAAATTGATATTTTCAAGCTCCTGCCTTCTCGATTCCAATTCCTGTACAGCCCCCGAAAGCTTTAAGTGTGTATCTACCCGAATCATCAATTCCCGTCTGTCGATCGGCTTGACGAGATAATCATTGGCACCTGCACGATACGCTGCCAGCCGGTCTTCAATTAGATTTTGAGCGGTGAGCAATAGTACCGGCAGCTCTGTATAGGAAAAGCGTGTCCGCAGCTCTTTACAGACGCTGAAGCCGGAAAGACCCGGCATCATCACATCCATAATTACCAAATCAAACGACTGCTTTTCAAGTTTTTCCATCACCGTCAGTCCATCGGGAGCCGCGGTGACATCGTATCCTTCAAGCTGAAGGTAATTAACGATCACCTGCAGATTCACGTGGTCATCATCGGCAGCAAGAATGCGCTTCGCTCCAGCATGGTTCCGCTCCAGTTCAGCTATAGAGTCAGCGGCCGGCATAAACTGTCCTGCTGCCTGCTTAGCGGCTGGAAGCGTAAATGAAAACATCGACCCTTTACCGGGGTCTGATTCAACTTCAATCCTTCCGCCCTGCAGCTCAATCAAACGTTTCGTCAAATGCAGACCGATCCCCATTCCTTCCCGGTAATATCCCTCAGCATCCCGGCCGCGTTCAAACGGTTCAAACAGCCGCCGGCGTTCTTCCTCAGAAATGCCGATCCCGGTATCCCGGATATAAATGGTCACCGTTTCCTCGCTCTGGGAGCCGCGAATGCGAACGGTTCCTTCCTTCGTATAATTCACGGCGTTGATGAGCAAATTATATAAAATTTGCTGCAGGCGGTGCTCATCGGCAGCAACATTTGGCAGCTGCCCCACTTCGTTAATGATGGTAAGAGATTTTTCTGCTGCAAGCGGCTTTACCATCTCGCAAGCAAGTTCTACAGCAGGCTTCAGATCAACCTCCTCGACGCGCATGTCAAAGTCCTGATTTTCCATACGCGAGACGTCCACGATATCCCCGATCAGATAAGACAGCCTGCTTCCGCTGCGGATAATAACGTCCAAATGCTTTTTAGCAGCTTCATTCTGTTCACCGGCGATGCCTTCCCGAAGTGATTCTGCGATGCTGATCATGCCATTCAGCGGCGTTCGCAGCTCGTGCGTTGTCATTTGTAAGAACTCATTTTTTAGCCTGTCGGTTCGCTGCAAGGCTTCAAGTGCTTCCTGCCTCGCCTCCTCTTTTTCTTTTTGAATAGCGGTAATTTTGTTTGCCAAAGCGAAAGAGAAGAGCACGAGCTCGACAGACGTGAAAATCTGCCACGCATATTTCGTGAAAAAAGAGTATGGAACAAAACCGAGATCGGTAAAAATAGATATTAAAACACCGATGACAAAGAACTGCCACGCAAACAGAAAATAAATGGAGGGGCCGAATCCCTGCCGGTAGCGGATGAGTGCCGCCGTCAGAACAGTAAGGACCGTCGCGACGCTTGCGATTACGATTAAATTAAGTGCCAGTGGATATGAATAGGCCCAGACTCCGAGCAGAATGAGGTTAATGGAGAAGGCCATATACATATAAATGAGAGATCTCGGCACTTCCTTCCTAAGTTCAAGAAAGTTCACAGCAAAGATAATCGCCATCATGTTGGACAACAGCATAAAAAACAAGATCGCCCGATTGTTAAACCAAACTGCTTCCGGCCAAATGAACTGATATGCAAGACCTGTAAACGATAGGAATGTGAATAAATTCACGATAATGAAAAGGACGTAGAATAAGTAGCTGGGGTGCCGGAGTGATAAGTAAATAAAGAAATTGTAGAGCGCCATAACCGCCGCAAGTCCTGCAAGCAGACCGAGTATTAAATAATCCCACTGTGTTTGTTCACTGTAAACCCGCTGGTTGTTCAGCTCCAGCGGAAATTGCATCGCTCCCTCTGTTTCAAAGCGCATGTAATGAGTCATGAGACCCTCTGTTTCCGCATAGTCCACCGGAAAAACAAAGTTGCGGTTGTTGCGCGGACGTTCTCTGTATGGGACAAGATCCCCTGTTTCGACAGAGGTCACGGTTCCATCCGCAAGCTCTGTATAAAGTGTGACGTGATCCATCGTCGGACTGAGCAGCTTAAGAAACCATTCGTCCTCAGCTGCTGAGGCATCTACCTGAAACCGGACCCAATAAACATCCGTTGTATAGCCAAAGCTCGGTGCATTCCCTGTAAACGACTCAAACGGCCTATCGCGGATCTCGTCAAAATTCCGTTCACCTGTCTCATCAATAAACACTTCCATTTGTTCGTGAACAATAATACGCTCGCCGTCCAGACCCGGCTCAATAGGAGCAGAGAAGGCTGTCACTGGGAACAGTATCAGACCTATAAGAAAGATAACCAGCTTCATATTGCTCCACCATCCTTTGTCGGCAAAAAAGTCCTTTCACGCGACAACGCATTCGTGCGCCAAAAGTTTTGCATTCAAATCAGTATGTCTATTCATTTGTGAGTAAAGACTCAATAGCTTTCAACATTATCCCACTATTGAATTATATCATATCTGTATTATGATGATGATAGAAATAACTTACTATTCAGACACCCGTCCGTGCTGACGATTGCAGAAGAGAAACGGTATTTGCTTCTGTTTCTATGCACGTATTGATCTGCTCACGTGTTTAACAGGACAAACTGCTTTGGAGAGGAGGGACCCTGATGCATATCGAGCCCCATGAGCTGCCCTACTATCATTCCCTGCGGCAATTCAGTGCGACAACGCTCCAGACTCTTGAAGCGCTGATTGGACGCGGGACCGTTTTTATCAGCCATACGACTGACGAGATGTTTACGGTAATATCAACTGCCGGCGACGGTTCTATACCGCTGCAGCCTGGTTCGTCCATGCCTTTGGAGGATGCTTACTGACAGCTTATTAAAAACGGCGGCGGTCTGCCGCTGATGATTCCAAACGCCCGCAAACACGATATTGTCTGCAGTTTAAAAATCACAAAAAAGCTCGGCATTCAAGCATATGCCGGGGTACCCATCACCCTTTCAAACGGAACTATTTTCGGAACTATTTGCATTTTGGACAAACGCCCGCGCTCCTTCACGGAATCAGAAGCCGAGCATTTGCAGAACATGGCTTCCCTGCTTGCCAATGCCATTGAGCTGGAATATGTGAATATTCACGATCCGCTCACAAACGCCTATAACTACGCATTTTTGCAGCAGCGTGCTGCTTCTTCGCTGCGAGAGACAACGGTCTTCCATGTAGATATTGATCATTTTAAGCTGCACAGCGATTCACTCGGCCTCGAGGACGCCAATACGCTGCTGCTCCAGCTGGCAGAAAGGCTGAAGCGGGCTGTTTCAGAAGGGCTGATCGTACGGATCAGCGGAGACGAATTTATCATTCTCGTGGAACAGCCGTTAACGGAAGGCGGTATCCAGCGACTATCTGAACGAATTCACACCACGTGCGGACAGCCTTTTTCAATCAGCCGCAGACCAGTACGTTTGACTTGCAGCATCGGGACTTCCGTTTCCGGACCAGACGATATTCAGCTGGATGAATTGCTGCAGCAGGCTGCGATTGCCCTGCAGGAAGCCAAAAAACAGGGGTACGATCAAACTGTCATGTATGAGTCCGGAATGCACACTTCCTATTCTTATAAACGGACGATCGTACGCGATTTGCCGGAAGCGCTGCGCTCGGGCAAGCTCGCACTCGTCTATCAGCCGCAGTTCCACACAGAGAGTGGAGAGCTCCGCGGAGTGGAAGCGCTGATCCGCTGGCAACATCCCGAGTTGGGTTACATCAGTCCTGCTGATTTTCTGCCAATCGCAGAAGAAGCCGGACTGATGCATGCGATCGACAGGTGGGTTATTTTTGAATCCTGCCGTCAAATTGCCACCCTGCCGATTCCTGTAGGTCTGGCCATTAATGTTTCCTCCTTTCCCTCTAAAGGCGGCTATTTAATTTCTTATATACAAGAAGTGATTCAGGAAACCGGTATAAAAGCCTCTCAGCTGGAGTTCGAATTAACAGAAACATCGGCACCCTTATCTATGGAGAAGCTGAAAAACTTTATCGAGTCACTGCGCCAGTTGAACGTACGAATCGCACTTGATGATTTCGGCACTGGCTATTCCAGCCTGACCTATATCCAGCAGCTTCCGCTTCATACTTTAAAGCTTGACCGAAGCTTTATTGCGTCGCTGAACGGCTCCATTCAATCCGAAAAAATTGTGGAACAGATGCTTGCCGTGGCAGGTCTGTTCGAACTGGACGTTATCGCTGAAGGCGTGGAAACAAGCAGACAATGGAGCCGTCTCCGCGAGCTGCGCTGCGGTTTCGTACAAGGATATTACTGCGCAAAACCAGTATCCCTCCCTATTTTAAAGGCGTATCTTCAGCACGATCCTACCTTCTCGAATGAAAATGTACCCCCTTTGTTTTAAAAAGAAGGGGGCTTCTTTTTCATTCCGATATCCCACCTTTCCAATCAGAAATTAGATGAATGGCATTGACAGAAGGTTCCACCATGGTATACTTAATTTTATTATTCCAACTAAATTAATCAACATTATGCGTTTAAGAGGTGAATGCTTTGGCAGAAGTTACGATTCAGCACGTCGAAAAAACCTTTCCCGCAACAAAAGATAACGAATCATTTACCGTATTTGATGATATCGATCTGACCATACAGGATGGTGAATTTGTTTCCCTGCTCGGTCCTTCCGGCTGTGGAAAGTCCACGCTGTTAAATATCGTGGCTGGACTCGAGCCGGCAACCGAAGGACAAGTATCAGCAGGAGGTAAAGCGATTACCGGTCCTGGTGCTGACAGAGGGGTCGTCTTTCAGGAAGCCGCTCTGATGCCATGGCTGAACGTCCGTGAGAACGTCGAATTTGCGTTAAAAAAACAGTTTTCCAAAGCGGAATCCCGCTCGCGCGCCGAAGATTATTTAAAGCTCGTCCACTTGAGCCGTTTTATGTATGCCTATCCTCATGAGCTTTCCGGAGGAATGAAGCAGCGGGTATCCATTGCCCGCGCCCTTTCAATGGACCCGGAAGTGCTGTTGATGGACGAGCCATTCGGAGCGCTTGATGAGCAGACGAGAATGATGCTCCACAAAGAAGTGCAGTACATCTGGGAGACTACCGGAAAGACCGTGCTGTTTGTCACGCATAATATCCGTGAATCCATTCTTTTGTCTGATCGCATCGTTCTCATGGGCACGAGACCCGGCGGTATCCGCGGCGAGTTCAAGGTTGATCTGCCGCGGCCGCGTGATCCAGCCTCCGAAGCGTTCACATCGCTTGAAAAGCAAATTATGGAGATGCTGGAAAAAGAGATCGAAAAAGTGATGAGAGAGGAGATGGGGGATGACTTCCGCAGTAAGAAGGCTGGTTTTCTTTATCGTTCTAATCGCGATATGGGAGATCATATATAGAATTTATTCACAGCAGACAGCTATGTTCCCTTCCCCTCTCGGATCGGTGGAACAACTGTACATTGGCCTGTTTGATACAGGTATTCTCCGCGTAGCTCTTGGGGAAAGCCTTGGCAGAATTGTATTTGGTTTTCTGCTTGCTTTAATCATCGGCGGTTTTCTCGGCGTTCTGCTCGGTGTTTCCAAGCTGGCTGACGAAACACTCGGATCACTCGTGATTGCGCTGCAGTCAGTTCCGAGTATCGTGTGGCTGCCAATCGCACTGATTTTGTTTCAGGGCGGCGGCGGAGCTATTCTGTTCGTCGTTGTACTCGGAGCTACGTGGCCGATGACGATGAACATGCGGATGGGAATGAAAAACGTCCAGCCGATCCTCATGCGGGCAGCGCGCACGATGGGCTACAGCGGCAGTGAACTCGTCTGGAAGGTAATGATTCCAGCAGCAGTGCCTAATGTGCTCACCGGCGCAAGACTCGCGTGGGCCTTCGGGTGGCGGGCGCTGATGGCTGCTGAACTGATTGGCCGAGGCGGACTTGGACGTACGCTGATGGACGCACGTGATTTTTACAACATGGATCTTGTTGTCGCCATCATGATCATCATTGCCACGATCGGACTTATAGTTGAGTATTTTGTTTTCAGCAAGGTCGAAAAGCGTGTCCTGTCCAGATGGGGACTGCAGACGAATACATAAGAGGAGTGAGTGATATATGAAGAAGTGGGGACTACTGGCAGCCGGGGTGCTGCTTTTGACAGCATGCGGAACAGATGAGGATGACTCAGCGGGAGCTGCAGGCGGAACAGACGCTGTTGAAATCGGCTATTTTCCTAACCTCGATCACGCAGCGGGCATTGTCGGTAAAGAAAAAGGATACTTTGAAGAAGAGATTGACGCGGATGTCGACTACCTCAACTTTCCAAACGGCAACGACTTTATTGAGGCGCTTGATACCGGTGTCATTGATCTGGGCTATGTCGGACCGGGCCCTGCAATCAACTACCACCTTGCAGGAGGAGATGTCGTCGTCGTAGGCGCAGCTGCGAACGGAGCGACCTTAATCGTATCACGTAAGGACTCCGGTATTGAAACGATCGAAGATTTCTCTGGTAAATCCTTTTGCACGCCTGGCAACGGCTGCACACATAACGTCCAGCTCGAAATGATGCTGAAGGATAAAGGCATGGAAACGAACCGCCTTGGCGGGGAAGTGGAGCATCAGTCACGCGTTAATCCGGCCAGCATGGTCGCGATGTTTGAACAGGGACAAATCGACGCAGCAGCGGCGCCGGAGCCTTGGGGAACGCTTCTTGTCGAGGAGCATAACGCAAATGTCGTCACCGAATGGAATGAGGTCTTTCTTGGTGAAGAGCTTGCGAGCGTTGTCATCGTAACAACAAATGAATTTCTGGAAGAAAACCCGGAGGCTGTTGAAGGTGCTCTCCGCGCTCATAAACGAGCAGTTGACTATACGGCAGAAAATGAAGCTGACACGCTTGTAACAGTAAATGACCTGCTCTACAGCCTCACTCAGACTCGACTGCCGGAGAACGTGCTTGAAGCAGCCTGGGAGCGTATGGAAATCACGACCGAAACACATGCAGATGCTCTTCAGGCCTGGGCAGATGCATCCTACGAACTGGAATTCATTGACGACGACCCGGATCTGGACGGTTTTGTCGATACGAGCATTCTTGATGATATCGTCGCCGAATAAAGGAGGTTCTGCAGATGAAATGGGTCATCCTGCCGCTCATCGCAGTATCCCTGCTGTTCACTGCAACGGGCTCTGCTTACGAGGAGCCATTTGATCCGACACGGTTTATGGACTACTGCCATTAACAATATGCGTGCAGAAACAGCCAGCAGATCAAGCATTCTGCTGGCTGTTTCCTAATGGTGTTAGTCTTGATGAACGGGTAATGCTGTATCACAGCGGCCGTCAGGTTTGGGAAGATTTATACACCGTTCAGCTACTCTGTCCAGGTGCACTTCGCCTGCGGTATACTGCTAACAACACAATGGATTTAAAGGAGAGTGATTCGATGGAGCCTGTC
The DNA here is from genome assembly GCF_042654445.1 of Bacillus daqingensis. Taxonomy (NCBI): domain Bacteria; kingdom Bacillati; phylum Bacillota; class Bacilli; order Caryophanales; family Bacillaceae; genus Bacillus; species Bacillus daqingensis. The sequence continues at coordinate 68,527 of NZ_JBHSGK010000007.1, read as the reverse complement.
GGTTTGAATTTGACGAATAAGCATGTTGTCATTATTGGCGGAGGAAATGTGGCCTTCCGAAGGGCAAAGCGTGTATTTTCAGCCGGCGCGTCGATTACGATCGTCAGTCCGGAATGCGCGGATGATATGACGCGATGGATCAGTGAGCACTCAATCCAGTGGGAAAGACGAAAAGCAGTTCCCTCCGACACCAATACTTTTCTGCTTATACTCGCTGCAGGAGAAGACGTTCACGAGGCAATCTACAGCTGGGAGCCTGGGGCCTGCCTGATTAATGATGCGGCGGACAGCAGCAAGGGGTCGATCGTTTTCCCCGCGGTCGTCCAGCGCGGGCAGATAAAGGCTTCCGTGCATTCCGGCGGGGCTGGTCCGCTGTTTGCTAAATCGCTTTGCAGCAAAATAGAGCCGCTCGTTGCAGAGGAGGCCGCATACGTTTCTTTTTTAACAGCTGCACGAGAACTGGTTACCGCCTCTTCTCTATCCGCTGAAAAGAAAAAAGCGGAGCTGGAGTCTTTACTCCATCCCCGCTTCAGAAGCGCTGAACTTCAGCAGCATAAACTTGCTCAGCTGCGCACCTTTTCGTGAAAATTAACGCCATCCGTCGTTGCTTCAATAATGCCGCGGCGGATAACAAAATCACCAAACCGTTCCCCGGTTTCCTTTTCTTTTGCGAAGGAGGCAAAGATCGGCTGCAGTTCCTGCAGAATCTGCTCTTCTCCGATATTTTCCCGGTACAGCTTGTTCAGCCGGTCTCCTTTAAATCCGGCGCCAAGGTACATGTTATACGTCCCCGGTCCTTTTCCGATAAAGGCAATTTCCCCAAGCGACGGTCTTGCGCATCCGTTCGGGCAGCCGGTCATCCGGATAATGATCTCTTCATCACGCAGACCGTTCGCATCCAGCATATCCTCCAACTTATCAATCAACGAAGGCAAATACCGCTCCGATTCGGCCATAGCAAGCCCGCACGTCGGAAACGCTACGCACGCCATGGAGTTTCGGCGCAGCGCTGAGTTCTCACGACCGTCTGTTAAACCGTATTCGGACACGATTGCCTCGATCTGCTTGCGGTTTTCCGGTTTAACGTCTGCAATGATGACGTTCTGATTTGGCGTGAGCCGGAACGTTCCGTCATGCACCTCTGCTACCCGCTTCAATGCCGTTTTCAGCTCATATCCGCCGCTGTCGGCAATACGGCCGTTTTGAATGAATAAGGTCAGATGCGACAGGCCTTCTGCATGATCATCCCACCCGTAAATATCGCCGTTTCGGTCAAACGAATAAGGCTTTGCCGGTTTTACTTCCCAGCCGAGACGTTCATTGACTTCGTTCCGCACCGTCTCGATGCCAAGCCTGTCGACGGTGTATTTAAAACGGGCATACTTTCGCTCAGAGCGGTCGCCATAGTCCCGCTGTACAGTCAGGATAGCTTCTGCTGCTTCCGCCGCTTTTTTAGCCGGGACGAAGCCAAGCATTCTGCCGAGCTGCGGATACGTCTTTTCATCTCCGTGCGTCATGCCCATTCCGCCCCCGACGAGAATGTTATACCCAAGCAGTCTTCCTCCGCTAATAATGGCGATAAAGCCAATATCCTGTGAATAAATATCAACATCGTTTGACGGCGGAACTGCCACACCTATTTTAAACTTCCGGGGCAGATACGTTTTTCCGTACACCGGCTCCTGCTCTTCTTTCGTGTCGATCAGCTTTTCTTCATCCAGCCAGATCTCGTGGTAAGCCCTCGTTTTCGGAAGCAGACGCTCGCTGATATCCGCGGCGGAGTCATATACCTTTCGATGCGCATCAGACTGGGAGGGGTTTGCTGCGCACATGACGTTTCGATTCACATCTCCGCAGGCAGCAATGGTGTCCATCAGCGCCTCGTTCATCTGCTGCAGGCTCGTTTTCATGTTCCACTTCAGGATGCCGTGCAGCTGAAAGGTCTGCCTCGTCGTCAACTTCATCGTGCCGTTGCCGTATTCATCTGCAAGCCGGTCCATCGTCAGCCACTGCTCCGGCGTTGCTACCCCCGCCGGGAGCCGGACGCGCACCATAAACTGATAGGCAGGCTCCAATTTCTGCTTTCGCCGTTCTTCACGCAAATCACGGTCATCCTGCATATAGCTCCCGTGAAACTTCAGCAGCTTTGTCTGATCCTCCGGAATGCCGGCACTGATACGGTCCTGGAAAAACTCCTCAAGTCTTCCCCTCAAATAGCTGCTGTCTTGTTTTATATGTTCCGTTTCACTCGGCTTGCCGCTTGTACTCATGGAACCTCTCCTTTCAATTGCATCAATATACGTCCCGTTGATAGCGCTTCTCGCTTCTAAGCTCTTTTAAATAGGCTTCAGCTTCCTCTTCGGAACGTCCGCTCTCCTGTACAATCACCGTTCGCAGTGCATCATGCACATCTCCCGCCATGCGATCCTTATCGCCGCACACATACAGAACGGCGCCGCGCTCCAGCCATTCAAACACGCTCTTGCTTTGTTCCAAAATACGGTGCTGCACGTATATTTTTTCGTCCTGATCTCTTGAAAATGCCGTATCCAACCTTGTTAAGAGCCCGTCTTTATACCAGCCCTGCCACTCTGTCTGATAGAGGAAATCGGTCGTAAAGTGCTGATCTCCGAAAAAAAGCCAGTTGTCACCTTCCGCTTCCCGTTCCTCGCGCTCTTCCATAAATGAACGGTATGGAGCAACTCCGGTTCCGGCACCGATCATGATAATCGGTTTCTCATCTGCAGGAAGCTTAAATGACTTGTTGGACTGGACGAATACCGGCAGTGTCGATCCCGGTTCTCCCCGTTCCGCACACTGAATCGAGCAGACCCCGTCACGCTCCCGTCCATGCGTCTCATAGCGCACGGCACCGATCGTGAGGTGTACTTCACCCGGATTTGCAGACAGGCTGCTCGCAATTGAATAAAGACGAGGCGGAATTGGACGAAGGCTGTCGACCAGCTGCTGGGCCGTAAAGGTCCACGGCGCTTTATCCTGAATCAGATCGACAAGATCCCGACCTTCCATATAGCTTTTCCTGTCTGCCTCCTCTAACGCAGCCAGCTGATCTGAATAAACCGCAAGCTTTTCCAGCAGCGGCTTTGTCAATACCGTAATTTCAAGCTGCTCCAACGCTTTTGCAAGCGTCTTTTCTTCCTTGCCTGACAGGACCGTTTCCTGGCCATTGAAATCCAGGACGCCAAGCAGCTCTTCTACGAGCACCTGATCGTTAACCGGCAGAATGCCGAGGCTGTCACCAGGCTCATAGGTCAGCCCTGATGCTTCCAAGTCCAGTTCAATATGCCTCGTTTCTTTCGCGGACCCTCTGCCGTTTAAGGAGAAATTGGTGACAATCTCTGCTGGAAACGGATGTTTTTTTGAATACACTGCTTTTTCCTGCAGCGCTGTCGGCTCACTGGCAGGCAAAACCGGCTCTCCGTCTGCAAACTGCTGCTCTGCCTGCTTCAGCCACGTCGCTGCTGGCTCCTCGTAATCTACATCGCAGTCGATTCTTTCAAGAACTCGCTCTGCACCGAGCTTTTCCAGAATTCCGTCAAAATCTTTGCCTGTCTGACAAAAATATTCGTAGGAGCTGTCGCCAAGCGCCAGCACAGCAAAGCGCATGTGGGACAAATCAGGCGCTTTCTTGCTGAATAAGTAATCGTATAAATCCAGCGCTTCATCAGGCGGGTCGCCTTCACCGTGCGTACTTGCAATAAGGATGACGTCCTCCAGGCTGCTGAATTTTTTAGGCTTCAGATCGCCAGCAGCGACAACGCTTGCTTCCAGTCCGAATGCTCCGGCAGCCTCCTCGGCAAGCGCCGCTCCATTTCCGGTCTGGGAAGCTGTAAGAATCGTCAGACTTCTCGATTCCGTCTTTGTTTCCGAGGCGGGACGCTCCAGCACCGCGGTACCCGCTGCTCCAGCTGCAGCCGTAAAGCCTGCCAGCCACTGAACCTGAGCTTCTGTCAGCTCCGGCAGCAGCTCATTTAACAGTCCTGCCTGTTTTTCCGTAAACGGGCTGTTTTGTGCACTAACTTGCAAGTTCACTCTCCCCTTTCTGCGGCCGTTTCTGGCCATTTAGATCCACCACGCCATATGCTCATCCAGTCTGTTTTCAATCGTTTCAGCATGCAGTGCCTGTCCGGCTCGTTCTGAAAGCGCCTCGACCATCAACAGGTGCGCGCCAAGATATGGGGCCAGCCTGAACGGTGAAGCAGCCACTTCGCGCTCCATTGACTCGTACAACAATCCAGTGAACCATAAGTAAGGCAGCACAATGACATCATCGTATTTAGCTGCACTCTCCATTCCTTCTGCGAAAGACGGTTTGCACGCCGCCAGATAACACGTTTCTACTTTTTTCACACCGAGCCTTCGCTTCAGCCTTTTCGCTGTCAAACGGACAGCTGATTTCGTTTCCGGCGAACGGCTGCCTCTCCCGACGAGCAGAATGACCGTGTTTTTTGTAATGGCACCTGCTTCTTCTGCGCGCCTGGCCAATGCTTCGACAGTACGCTGCTGAACCCCCAGAGGCCGCCCGTATGTCACTCGAATATGCGGAAATTCCTCACGAACGTGTTCAAGCTCCTCCGGGATGTCAGCATAGTAATGCCCGGCGCTCAAAAGCAGCAGCGGCACAATAGCGATAGACGTCGCTCCATTTTCCACGAGCTTGGTAAACCCGTCCCTGATGGTAGGACTTTCCAGTTCCAGAAAGCAGAGCTCCTGGAGCGGCGCTTCGACTCTTGCCTCCACCTGTTGAATAAATTGAATGGATTCCTCTTTTGTTTTCGGTGATCGACTGCCATGTCCGATGTAAAGTACACCCTGCATATGCTCCTCCTTCAGCTCACCACTTCTTCTCTGAGACTGCCGTTCAGTCTGCTCATCAAGCCGACCACTTCTCCAATCACAATCATCGCCGGCTGCGGCGCCCCCGCCGCTTCTTCTGCAATGGCATGAAGCGGAGCTGTGACCACTACTTCGTCTGCAGTCGTTCCATTTGAGATAACAGCAGCCGGCATGTCAGCTGGCTTTCCTGCCTGGATGAGCTTCTCGCAAATGAGACGAATATTGCCGCCACCCATGTAAATGCACAGTGTATCCATACTGTTCGCCGTGTGATGCCAATATGCGTCATCGTCCAGCTTTGTAACTCCTGCGATGATGCCGACCGAAGAACTGACATGACGATGGGTGACCGGAATGCCTGCGCTTGCCGGTACAGCAGCGCCGGACGTGACACCAGGGATTACTTCAAACGAGAGTCCGGCCTCTTTCAATGCAATGGCCTCTTCGCCGCCTCTGCCAAAGATAAACGGATCTCCGCCCTTCAGCCTCGTAACTCGCTTCCCGCTCAGAGCGGATCGAATAAGCATCGCATTAATATCCTCCTGGGAAACTGCGTAACCACCTGGTTTTTTCCCGCAGTAAACAAGTGCCGCGTGTGGACTGGCCTCTTTCAGCAGTTCCCGGCTGACAAGCCTGTCATAGTAGATAACGTCCGCTTCCTGTATGGCTCTTAATCCTTTTACGGTGATCAGATCCGGGTCTCCCGGTCCAGCACCTGTCAGTTTTACTGGATACATGTCAGTCCTCCTTTTTCGTCGGCAGATGCAGGCCGCATTCCGTCTTGCCGGTGCCGGCCCAGCGTCCATCGCGATTGTCTCCTCCGTCTGACGGGACGGTGCATGGAACACAGCCGATACTCGGGTAGGAGCGGTCGTGCAGCGGATTATAATCCAGCCGGTGTTCATCGATATAGTTCCATACATCCTCCCATGTCCAGTGGATGAGAGGGCATATTTTCACGCTGTCAAATTTCGCATCTTCCTGCACAAATTCCGTATGCTTTCGTGACTCGGACTGTGCCCGTCTCAGCCCGGAAATCCAGGCTGGCACACCGTGAAGCGCACGCTCCAACGGTCTGATTTTCCGCAGATAGCAGCATTGGTCCGGATTGCGCTTCCAAAGCTCCGGTCCGTATGCTTCTTCCTGCTCTGACAGCGTCAGTTCAGGCTGCTGCATCGTCATGCGAAGCTCAGGATATCTCGACTGAACCCGGTCAATCAGCTCATAGGTTTCGTTAAAGTGAAGATGTGTATCCAGAAAGACAATTTCAGCTGGAACGCTGAATCGGTGAAGCAGATCAATCAGCACCATGCTCTCTGCTCCGAAACTGCACGCATACACGAGATCTTCCTTGTACGTTTCTGCCGCCCAGCGCAGAACACCCTCTGCACCTTTCGTTCCGTCCGTTATCTGGTCAAATGATCGCTGCATACGATCTGCCTCCTTTCATTCAGCGGTTGTTCGCTTCTGACGAAATCACACCTTTTTCCTGCAGATACGTGATCAGCAAGGACACATTTTTCTCTATGGAATCCTTCCCTGTATCAAGTGTTAATTCCGGTGCTTCAGGCTCTTCATACGGATCATCAATCCCGGTAAAGTTACGGATCTCTCCTGTCCGGGCCTTTTTGTAAAGCCCTTTCGGATCCCGCTCTTCACAAACCGCAAGCGGTGCTTTCACGAATACTTCCGCGACATCTTCGCCTAGAGAAGCTTTTACGCCCTCTCGGTCCTTCTCATATGGAGAAATAAATGCCGTTAAGGTCACTAACCCTGCGTCTGCCATCAGCTTCGCTGCTTCTCCGACACGGCGGATGTTTTCTGCTCGATCTGCTGCTGAAAAACCAAGATTCTGATTCAATCCCATCCGGACGTTATCTCCGTCCAGCCTGTACGTTCTTACTCCTTGCTGATGCAGCTCCAGTTCAAGCGCTGCAGACAGCGTGGACTTACCGGAGCCGGACAAGCCTGTAAACCAAAGCACAAAGCCTCGATGACCGTTGAGCTTTTCCCGGTCTTCTTTTCTAACGTGCGAATCGTGCCAAGTTAAATGAGAACTCACATGTTTCACCCTTTCAGCTGAAATCAATCCATATTGCGCTGACGACAACCATCGTCACAATAAAATAAAGTAAATTGAGCGGCATCCCCACGCGGACAAAATCCATAAAACGATAGCCGCCGGGCCGGAACACGATTAAATTAGTTTGATACCCAACCGGTGTCGCAAAGCTTGCCGAGGCCGCAATGGCTACTGCAGTGAGAAATCCTGCCGGATCCTGTCCGGACTGAAGCGCTGCTGCTACTGCAATCGGAAACATCACGACAGCAGCCGCGTTGTTTGTTATAAACTCCGTGAAGATCGATGTCATCAGGTAAACGGCAGCAAGCACGCCGATCACTCCAAGCCCTGCAGATACAGCGACCAGATGCTCAGCAAGCCAGACCGCCGTTCCTGATTGTTCCACTGCTGTACCAATACCAATCGCATAAATAATGATGAGCAGCACATCCACCCGTATGAACCGGTGCAAGCCCTTTAAAGGAAGAACCCTGCCAGCAAGCAGCACAATGACAGCACCAAACGCCGCTTCAAACATCGAGAGAAGTTCAAGTGCAGCTGCTCCTACCATCACCGCAAGGACCAGCAGCGGCAGCATACCTCCTTTTCCTTCAATCATTGCAGGCGGTTTAGGGTCCGACTGCTTCGGTTCGTGATTCGGCATAATCCGGTAACCAATGGTCACCATATAAAGAATGCCAAACACGGCTGCCGGAACACCGACTGCTGCCAATTGGAACATGGAAAATCCACTCATCCCCCGATCCAGCATCAAGCCGTGTATTAGCAGGTTTGTAGAGGTTCCGATGAGGGTGATCGTTCCTCCGAAAATCGCTGCGAACGAGAGAGGCATTAGAAATTTAGATGGTGAAATCTGCCGCTGCTCGCACCAGCGCTGAATCATAGGGGAAAAAATAGCGACGATTGGTGTATTATTCAAAAATGCCGACATGCCCGCAATTGGAAACATCATCGATAAAAGCGAACGCCTTTTTCGCTTCCCGCTCCCCAGGCCTGAAAAGATAAGTCTCTTTAACGACGGATGGCTCTGAACAGCTCCGGCCACTAAAAACAATAGCGCCACCGTCCACATCCCTTCGTTCGTTAATCCGCTCACCGCCTGAGATGTATCAATTGCACCGCCTATCCACAGTACGAGCAAAGCAGCAAGCAGGATCATATCAGCGCGCAGCCACTCTGTGATGAGCAGGCCGATCATGACCGAAATCACGATCAGGACAAACCCGATTTCAACCGTCATGACGGACCCCCTCCTCGCTTTTACTGCACCGCTGCTTTTTGCAATCCGTTGATCAGTACTTCTGCTACTTCTTTTCTAGAGAACTCTTCTGGCAGAGATTCACCGTTTCGCAGACGCTCTCTTACTTTTGTTCCGCTCAGATGAACATGGTGGTCGCCGTCATGCGGGCACGTTTTTGCCGTCCCCATGTTTTTGCACGTTTTGCAGTAAAAGGCGTGCTCAAAGCGCATTAGCGTGACCCCAAGCTCTTGTTCAAACGGAGCCGTGTATTCTTGTGCTTCATACGTACCGTAATAGTCGCCTACTCCGGCATGATCCCTTCCGATAATGAAATGGGTGCAGCCGTAGTTTTTGCGGACGATGGCGTGCAGCAGTGCCTCCTTCGGTCCTGCATACCGCATCGCTGCTGGATATACGACCAGCGCTGTGCGCTCTTTCGGATAATAATGATCGAGCAGCACCCGGTAGCTTTTCATGCGGACATCAGCCGGTATATCATCAGACTTCGTATCGCCAACGAGCGGATTCAGCAGCAGTCCGTCCACTGTTTCCAGCGCACTCTTCTGAATATACTCATGGGCCCGGTGAACCGGGTTTCGCGTCTGAAAGCCGACTACCGTTTTCCAGCCCTTCGCTTCAAACAGCTGGCGGGTTTCCGCAGGAGAAAGGTGATAGTCTCCAAACGCATGCGGAAGACGTTTTAACAGGGTAATCTCCCCTCCAACAAGCAGGCTTCCTCTGCTGAACAGAGCGGCTACCCCGGGATGCGCGGGATCCGACGTACCATAAACAATTTCGGCCTCCCGCTTTAAATCAGCCCGGAACGTTCCCCGGCTCTTAATAAGGCCGTAAATCGTTCCTTTTTCGTCTGTCAAAGCCGCTTCTTGTCCAGTTGATAAGAACGCTGCCTCCTTTTCCGTGACGGGCAGAGTGATAGGCACAGGCCATATGCTGCCGTCCGTCAGTCTCGTATTTCTCAGCACACTCTCATAGTCATCCTGATCCATAAAGCCTGTCAGCGGACTGAAACCGCCAAGACCGATCAACTCCAGATCGGATAAGTTCCATGAACGAAGCGTGACGACCGGCAGGGAAGCTGCTCGATCCCTTTCAGCCTTATTTTCAGACAATCGATTGATTAACGTACCTCCGTGCGCCTGATTTACCATCGTATCTTCCCCTCTCTTAACACATTATTCTTACCAACTTACTCGACTTTAAAATCATAAAAAAAAAATACCGGCTGGTTTTATGTGATGTATTGAAGATTAATGGATATAACAAGAAAAATCAATACTAAATCTGACAAAAAACATATTTTACACATTATTCTCATTAATATAGTCGGTTATTAAAATGAAGCACGTTATTTTTTCTAATCCACCTTTAGCCTGGGCAAACGTCTGAATGAGTCTGATGAGTGATCGAGGCTTACGGTTTTGACGATTTCGATCACTCGATATCCAGCAACAGAATTTTTGAACTGCTTTTTCTTACATTGCAGATTCTCCCCTGCTTTCTTCGCAGTACGAAACAAACCGTTGTACCTATGATCATTTATTAGCACAGTATAAAAGTCTTAATATAGAGAAAATTTGTTTAGTTAACCTGACAGCGGGTACAGATTCGACAGGTGAAAACAGCATTTATTTGGTAATTCATCATACTTAGGTATTTTAATTTCGCTCTCTATTTGTAGTTCATAAGATGACAAACACGCTGTTTTCCCAACACTTTTTTAGGAGGAATTTAGAATGGTCAAAGATCTTTACCCGTCCCGAGTTAATGAAACATCCCAGATTGTCAGACGTCAGGATCCGGTGATTCACAATGAGAACGCCCGAACGGAAGGGCCGCTTTCTGCAGAGCAGGTCGATTTTTACGAGGAGAACGGCTACATTTTGCTGAAATCGTTTTTCCAGGGAGAAGAGCTAAAAAAATTAAAGCAGGAGCTTGACAGTACAATGGAGGATCACCAGCATAAAGAAGGTCCGGATATTATAAAAGAACCGAGCAGCAACGAAATCCGTTCCATCTTTGAGGTTCATAAAGATAAAAGCTACTTTGAAAACTTGTCAAAAGATGAACGGCTCGTCTCTATTATGGAGCAAATTTTAGGCAGCCAGGTTTATATTAATCAATCCCGTATTAATTTTAAGCCAGGATTTAAAGGAAAAGAGTTTTACTGGCACTCTGATTTTGAAACGTGGCATGTCGAGGACGGGATGCCTAGAATGCGTGCACTCAGCTGCTCGATTGTCCTGACAGATAATTACGAGTACAATGGACCGCTCATGCTCGTACCGGGTTCTCATAAATGGTATGTGCAGACTGCAGGCGAAACGCCGGATAACAATTTTGAATCGTCCCTGCAGAAGCAGGAGGTCGGAGTTCCGGATGAAGACAGCATGCGCTGGCTAGTCGATCAGGCTGGCGGACGAATTGACCGTGCCACTGGTCCAGCTGGTTCCGTACTCCTGTTTGAAAGCAACACGATGCACGGCTCAGCCGGCAATATTTCACCTTACCCGCGCAGCAACGTATTTTTTGTTTACAATTCAATTGAGAACAAGCTGGAACAGCCGTTCAGCGGCAAGGAGCCGCGACCGGAATTCCTCGCTAACCGCGAGAACATCCAGCCGATCCAGCCGGTATCAACTAAATCGACAGCACGTCAGTAAATTATTGATGTATCATCGGCACTCCAGAAAAAAATCAGCTCACGAACGAAGCAGCTCTTTTCAGGGCTGCTTTTAGATTGTCGGCAAAGTTTCGGACGCATCGCATCTGCCTGTATTTGCGGGCACTCGCTTTTCGTATGTGGCTGAATCAGGTGAATAACGCTTTAAAAAACCGCACACCCATTTGGATGTGCGGACGTTTCCGTTATAAGAGGGAGGATCCTCCATCGATAAACATTTCTGTACCGGTTATATGCCTGGACGCGTCTGATGCGAGAAAGGAGACGAGATCGGCTACCTGCTCCGGCTCACCAGGGCCTTCCAGGGGCTGGTCTCCTTCCGGATATTCGACCGGAATTTCGACTTTTTCCAGCTCTTTTTCCTTAGGATATGTTTTGCTGCCGATGTCCGTCTCAATGAATCCCGGACAGATGACGTTGACCCGGATATCGTAGTTCGTCAGTTCAAGCGCCGCCATTTTACCAAAAGCGAGCTGACCGGCTTTCGTGCTGCTGTAGGCAGACATCCCAAAGTTTGAGAATACACGCGTACCGTTAACTGAGCTCGTTAAAATAATACTGCCGCCATTTTCTTTCATATGAGGAATGGCTGCTTTTACCGTATGAAATGTTCCGTTCAAATTAATTTCAATCGTTTTATTCCACTCGGATGATTCGAGATCCTCAATCGGGGCAACCGTACCGTTCACGCCGGCGTTTGCAAATACGATATCCACGGAGCCAAATGTATCCGCTGCGCGCTGAAACGCATCCTTTACCTGCTGCTCGTCAGTTGTATCAACTTCTGCTGAAATGACATCGCCATCAAACTCCTTTTCGGCTTTCTGAAGAGCCTCTCCGTCTACATCCACAAGACAAATTCGAACGCCCTGTTTTGCAAGCTGGAGCGCTGCCGCTTTGCCCATTCCGGATCCTCCGCCCGTTACAACAGCTGTTTTCCCTTTTAGCGACGTATATGTATCCATGTGACCCACTCCTTTTTCCTTATCTTGGAGGTTTCTTCCCCTATTAACGCTTAATCAAACCTTTCTCCTTTGCTATAGACAAGAAGTTGAAACCAGTGTATTATATCAATTAGATACTATCAATTTGATATATAAGAAGGTGACGTATGGCAAAACAAAACCGGACCCGTTTTGCGCTTCTCGGTCTCCTTGCATCGGAGAGCTTGACTGGTTATGAAATGAAAAAGAAGATCGACGGAAGCCTTAACCACTTTTGGAAGATCAGCTTCGGCCAAATTTATCCAACGCTGAACGTTCTGGTGGAAGCAGGTGAAGTCGAAGGAGAAGAAGAGAATGGCAGCACCCGCTATAAGTTGACCGAAGCCGGCAGGATGGCATTGACAGCATGGCTGAGGCAAGTGCCGGATGAACTGCCGGTGCAAAAAAACGAGCTGCTGCTGAAGCTTTTTTTCAGCCGGCACGAAGATCACCGTGAAACGATTAAGAAGCTGGAAAAGCATGAACAGCTTCTGACCGCAAGACTGGAAGTCTATGAGCAGATTGAATTGTCTCTTATGGAAAGCTGCGGTTCGTCACCGGACTTGCCTTACTGGCTGCTTACTGTTCGTCATGGCATCGCCGTGACCAAGGCAGGACTCGACTGGTGCCGGCAGTCGATCACATTCATGAAGGAGTGAAAACAATGAAGCAGATTTATGCGCCTCCTCACACTGTCCTACCGGATAAGCCGCTGACCGTATTTATTATTGGCATGCGCGTCAATAAGCCGCTCTCAGTTAAAAACTGGTTTCCTGTCTTTAAAGCGATGGGGCCGATGATTAAAGAGCTTTACGAAAACAAAGACAGCGGATTTTATTCGCTGGAAACGATGTTTGGCTGGAAATCCATCCACCTTGTTCAATACTGGGAATCGGAAGAAAAGCTGTTCGCTTACGCACACGAAGATCGGCACCGTAAAGCATGGAAAACCTTTATGCAGCTGGCAAGACGCTCTACCGCAGCAGGCATTTACCATGAAACGTATGCAGTTGAGTCATATGAAGCCATCTATGCAAACATGCCCAAATTCGGCCTTGCCAAAGCAGCCGGACACGTTCCTGTTACAGCTGAGACGCGCCAGGCTGCTGCCCGTATGCGCGCCAGCAGGGAACAAAAAGCGGAGTAAAAGCCACTGCTATCACCAAAAAAAGAAGCGTAGGCTCAAGAACTGACCCACGCTTCTTTCCTGTATACAGCTTCTAAAGCACAGATGAAGTAAGATGCTCGTAGCTTTTTTTGATGCTTTTCATCGCGCCGATGCGAGACTGGTCCTGTTCCACAATCAGCCACTGCACACCGGCTTTTTCAGCTTCGCGCACGCAGGCTTCGACATCAATTCCGCCTGTGCCGAGCTCAGCAAAATCTTCCGTTCCATCTGTCGTCATGTCTTTCAAATGAATAAGCTCTGTCGAGTCCGCATACTTTTTAATCCATTCAACCGGATTTTCTCCGGCTTTCACAAGCCAGTAAATATCAATTTCCGCTTGAATGCCAGGCGTATTCCATATTTTCTTGAGAGGAATCACCGTCTCAATCGGCTTGAGTTCGAAATCATGATGGTGGTAGCTCAAACTGATCCCTTCCTTGCTGCAGGCATCTGCAATACGTCGCAGGTCGCCAATCACCGCTTCATAGGCTGTAATCGAGTCGCGGTCTTCTTCATCTAAATAAGGACAGACGAGCCTTGTGCAGCCGATCGCCTGATGAAATGCAATGGTATCGTCCAGGTTATCTCGCAGCTGATCTATCGGAACATGGGAAGCTGCAGGCTTGAGACCGGTCTCCTCCAGCAGATCCTTTACCTCATCAGCAGTAAGTCCTCCAAATCCTGCAAATTCCACTCCTTCATAGCCTACTTTGGCTACCTCGCGGAGTGTCCCTTTGAAATCCTGTTCGGTTTCTTCCCTGAGCGTGAAAAGCTGTACAGCAACTGGCAGTGTCAATGCATTCACTCCTTTGAAAACGTTTCTCTTATTGTATCAGAGTTCGTTCCCATGCTTGATAAAACCGATTATTTTCTGGATTTTTACAAATCTTCGACAGCACACCATTTGCCGATTGAGGTTTCTCTTTCAGCCCGGATGGTAATAGAGTGGTGAGGTGATAACATGTCAAAAGCAGAACTCCTGTATGATGCAAAAGCGCTGCTCGCTGAAGGTCCATTCTGGGACGAAGATAATCAGCAGCTTATATGGGTGGATATTGAAGGGAAAAACGTTCATTTTCTTGATCCATTAGGTGAAAATGAAACACATTCATTCGATCAGCGGGTCGGCTGTGCTGTTCGCTCCATCAGCGGAGATATCTACGCCGGTCTTGACCATGGGTTCTACCGGTATGATCCGGAATCAGGCGAGCTCCACAGCATCTATGATCCGGAAGAAGATAAACCAGGGAACCGTTTTAATGATGGAAAATGCGATCCGAAAGGCCGTTTTTTTGCAGGAACGATGGTGTTGGAAGGGGAAGACGGGGACGCTGCCCTATACTGCCTGAACGGCGGCAGAACCGTCTCCACGGTGCTGACAGGGGCAACGGTATCAAACGGGATGGCTTGGGATGAACGCAAAGAAGTGTTTTATTATATCGATACGCCGACGCACGAAATCCGCCGCTATCCATACAACTTTGAAGATGGCACACTTGGCGAGCCGGATGTTGTGTATACTGCTCCTGACGACGGCGGACACCCCGACGGGATGACAATCGATGAAGAAGGTAAGCTCTGGGTCGCCTTTTTTGATGGCGGCTGCGTGCGGCGCATCTGTCCGGATGAGCAGCAGGTGCTGGAAACGGTCGAAGTCGCTGCTACGAACGTTACTTCCTGCTGCTTCGGCGGCAAAAATATGGATGAACTGTTTATTACGACCGGACGCGAAGGCCGGACCGACGAAGAGCTTGAACAGGAGCCTCATGCAGGTGGTATATTCAAATACCGTCCGGGTGTCTCCGGGGCTAAATCCTACCGCTATGATGATCAGGCATAATCAGGAATAGGCAGAGCGGAACAGCTGCTCGACCCAATCTCTTGACTGTGAATCAAGTTTACTGATGTACTCCTGTCCGCGGGCCGAGGATTGGACATAATAATCGCTCTTGCTGGCCTGCAGCCAATTTTCTTCTTTCTGCAAGTACGTAGGTCGATAAGCCTCTTCATAGAACAAGGCCGGGAGCCTCCATATTCCCGGTCTGTTTTTGTGTAAAGACGATGACAGCTGCAGCTCTGGTTTTAATCGCGGAAAATACCCGCTTCCGGGAATCCCGCTGCCAGGAAATAATTCAGCAGCAGCTGCATAGAGGGTATTGTTCTTCTTTCGGAACGCTTCAGCGGTACCGTGAGGATGGAAGCGCCGAACCTCTTCAGGCACCTGCTCAGGCAAGGTCCACACGTCTCCAACCCGCAGCCACCCGTATAAGAAGTAGACTCCTTCTGTCCAGCCTGCTTCCGGATCGAGCTTGTGCAGCCGTGCTGGAAGCGGCTTAAACCGGCTGAAAAAAAGAAAAAGGCTCCCCTTCCCTGTTTCATGACCGTGCAGATGACCTGCTGCAGCACCTGACTGGCCGAAAACGCCAAAATCCGGACCAGCATCCAGCCATTCCGGTTTCCCGAGCACGGGATCATAGTGGGCCTTTCCTTCAGAAGCTTTTTTAGCACGGCTGCTGTAGCGAAGGTCCGGGTGCTGAATCAGCTCGTACATCGACGAAGCGTTAAGGCCGGGAAGCGCGTCTGACGAAAGCATCATGTCACGATAGCCGAATGCTTCCCGTTTTTCCGTTTCCGGAATTGGCAGAACGACATATTTTCTCGTTTCAGGATCATACGGAGAATAGCCATGGCCAGCTGATGAATCGAATCCCTTTCGGCTGAAGATCAGGTTTTCCATTTTTCCCACACCTTTCTCATCTCGGTTTCATCGGCTTCGTTCAGGGAAAAGGAAACCAATGGAGGTGAAGCATTATGCCCTATTTTACATCAAATTCATTAAAGCTTTATTACGAAGATACAGGCAGCGGCCCTCCGCTGCTCCTGTTTCCACCGCCGGCCCTCGGAAGCTCGCCGTTTATTCCCCAGCAGGAAGCGCTGCCGAATGGTATCCGGCTCCTGACATTCCACCCGCGCGGCAACGGGTACAGCGAAACAGACGGCAAAGAAACAATAGCCTCGTGGGCTGATGATGCAGCAGCCCTTCTGGATCACCTGGGAATTGAACAGGCGGCGCTGTGCGGCTATTCCATGGGAGGGGCACCTGTGCAGGATTTTGCTATCCGCTATCCCGAACGTGCTGCTTGCCTTCTGCTGCTTTGCACGTTTCCGGAAGTTAATACGAAACTGCTGGAGAACAAGATACATCTCGGTGAATTACTGACCAAAAACCGGTGGACTGGTTTTCTCGGACGCGCCCTGGGAACGACGCATTCCGCCCGAACCGATATCGAAAAAAACGTATGGGGAACGGCGGAGCAGTCAGACTCTGAAGCGATCAGGCGTCTATACACGAGCGGGCGCCATTACTCAGCTTTACCGAAGCTATCCTCCGTTCGTGCACCTGTCTATTACATTTACGGACGCTGGGATCCAATTGCCCTTCCATATGTGAATCAATATAAGGCCGTTCTCCCACATGCTCGGTTTATTCGCATATCAGAGGGCTTTCACCAGCTCCCGACACGCGCTTCGAGTCAGGTTAACAGCATCATCCGCTCGATTGTAAAGGAGGAGGACGCACCTCATGCCGACTAAACCGACTGCGACGCAGACGTGGGAAAACATGCTGCTTTACCATTTGGAGGTAGACCCGGACAGATTGGCTGAAGCACTGCCGGAACCGTTCCAGCCATCCCTTTTTGACGGAAAAGCCTGGCTGACCACTGCCTGCTTTACGTGCCGAAGCAGCAGTGCTGTTTTTTTAGGGCGTTCGCTTTCACTGCCTGTATACGAAGAAGTGCAGGTACGCACCTACCTCGACTACGACGGCGATCCGGGGCTTTACATGTTTTCATCTGATGTATCCCACCGCTCAGTCGTTAAAGGGGCGAGATTGACGCTGAAGCTTCCTTTCTACGAAGCATCAATCGAGCGGCGCCGGGATACGGCCTACCACGTCATGAGTAAACGGCTGAAAAGCGATGCACGCTTCCAGGCTGCATTCCGGCCTGGAACGCAGCGGGATACAACGACTTTTGCCGACTGGGCAGGAAATCGTTCCTGTATGTGGAAGAAAACGAAGAACGGTGTTGAGAAAGCAGTTATTAATCCCGGCGGCTGGGATCTGTACGAAGCCGAAGCCGAGGTCTCTTCCTCCGGTATGTACCCGTTTCTTGCGGAGGATGCCTTTACCGGACGTTCGAGGGTCCAATTTTGCCCGGAGCGCGTGACCCACTTTTATCCGTTCCAGCGGACGCGCTGATATGATAGGCTTAGAGAAGAGACTGGAGGCGGTACGATGACAAATTGGGCGTTTGTATCTGACTTTGACGGCACGATTTCACAAAAGGATTTTTACTGGATTGTGATCGAGAAATACTTCCCCGAAGGAGAAGCACTTTATCATAAATGGCAGAACGGCGAAATGAAGGACATAGACTTTTTGAACACCGTATTTGCCTCTATCGGGCAGCCTGAGGAGACGATTAAACAGGATATCGCGGGCATCCCCCTCGACCCTCACGTCAAACCATTCATCGAACAAATCAAAAAAGCCGGCGGTGATTTTATTATCATCAGCGCCGGATGTGAGTATTATATTCACGAACTGTTGGCACTTGCGGGTATTCACGATGTACCGGTCTATTCCAATCCCGGCCACGTTGAGAACGGCGGCCTTCATTTGACCCCTGATCCGGCAGACCGCTTTTATCACGAGCGCTACGGCATCGATAAAAAAGCTGTGATGCAGGAGCTCGGCAGCCGGTACGATACGCTCTTTTTTGCAGGAGACAGTGAACCAGATTCTCATCCGGCATCTCTTGCGACGGTGACTTACGCAATGAAAAAGCTCCCGCCTATTCTTGATCGAATGGGAACGCCGTATGAGAAGGCAGATGATTTTTCGGATATAGCGTCAGACTTAAAAAAGCGAGGCGTACTTGACCGGTCATGACCGTCGGTACGCCTGGTTTCTGTCGTGCAAAAACGTTTCAATCTGCAGCTGATGGTGTTCATCGTGCGCGCCGAAAAAGGCATCGAGCTCCGCTGGGGTCCACGTTTTGTCAGAACCTTGCTGTGGCACGCTCTCCGGCGCAGTTTCCTTCAGCATGGTAACAAGTGCCTGTCTCGTTTCAATAAAATCGCGAATGAGGCGGTGCGCACTGCGTCCTTCAAGAGCTGCGACAGCGGACCGATTGTAGACATCCGGCACCGGAAACGGCGGAATTGGTTTTCCTGCCTGCATAGCTGGCATTACGGACTCCAGCAGGAAACGGTCCCAGTAAAATAAATGCCCGATTATTTCTCTCGTTCCCCACTTTGCCGGGGCGGTCGGCGTTTTCAGCCATGTTTCATTCTGTTCCTCCAGCATCCCTGCAAAGGGGATGATCGCTTCCATTTTCCATTCTGCCATGTCACATTCCTCCATACTGCATGTACGTGCTACGTTTCAGTATCACGGTTACAGGACCTTTCT
Organism: Bacillus daqingensis; assembly: GCF_042654445.1. Classification (NCBI taxonomy): domain Bacteria; kingdom Bacillati; phylum Bacillota; class Bacilli; order Caryophanales; family Bacillaceae; genus Bacillus; species Bacillus daqingensis. Next base: position 50,019 of record NZ_JBHSGK010000007.1, on the reverse strand, counting down.
GTCAAACGCGGGTCCTCCTGCTGGTTTCTAATCTCCTGTGTATATGTGCTTATTTTCCTCGGTTTTTTGTTAATATCTGACTCAACAGGGTACAGGCAATTAGAAAGCCAATCGCGCTAACTGAAAGGAGCTTACCAATGGGATTTTTCTCGTCTGACAAAGATAAGGACAGCAAGATGCCAAAACAAAACGACCGTTACATTCTTGCGATGGAAGAATTTCAAAAGGCGAAATTCTCAGATGACGAAAAAGCCCGGGAATATTTGCAGCTTGCGTTCCGGGAGGCAGAAAATAACGTATTCGATATGCACTTCTGGTACAATCACGCCATCGATTATTATTGCAGACAGCTGAGCGACCCGGAAGCAGAAGCAAAGTGCCTGCAGCTGTGCAAGGAAAATATGGCAATAGCTCCTGATATTATCGCAGCGTATAAAAACGAATATCATAAAGAATCATTGCTGGACTTTATCCCCCCGTCTATTCCTGCCTTTTTAACAGCAGCAGAAATTTATGAGGCAAATGGGGAATACAGCAAGGCGGCTGAGGTCAGTGAAAAAGCAGCGGAGCTTCGCCTGCGCGACGGAACCCCGGGCGGTTTTAAAGCGAGAAAAGAACGGCTGGAAAAAAAACTTTACCGCACCTGAGTCAAAGATGAACAGATTGCATGTTGCTTACCCCCTGCCCAACGCTGGCGGGGGCTTCTTGTTGCTAACTGGTTTACGGCCTGCTGTTGAGTTGATAAGCACGAGCTGACCATTAAAAAATGCCTCAGGCAAACCCTGAAGCATACTGGTGAAGCCTGTGCCTATTCATGTTCTTCAAAGATCACTTCGAGTTTGGCTACATCTCGGAAATGAACCATATACTCTTCACCGTCACTTGTGTGAAGCGCAATTTTTTCTCTGCTCTTTCGCTTTTCCTTCAGCATGCTGACAATTTCGTTGTCCCCGGTGATTTCTCTTTCCGGATCGAGTGCTGCTACATGTTTTTTGCCATCCTTAAACGTATACACCATTTTCATCGTTTGTCACCTCCGGTTATGGTGATGTGATACCCTACTTCTTCCGGAAATTAACGTCTATGTTCGAAATAGATCGCCGATCACACACACCCGCCGTGATCATACAGAACAAAACAGCTATCTGCAGGAAGACAATCCCTCTCACCTGTGTGGGCGATTAACCCATCTTCAAACGGACGAAAGAAAAGCCTCCGCTCGTGAAAGCGGAGGCTTCGTTTTCTATTACATGCTGCGTGCACCGATGTACGTGCTGCTCCAATAAGGGTTTGTGCTCATATTGGAAATCGTTACACCTGTAGAAGATCCAGCGTGAATAAATTCATTGTTTCCTAGGTAAATCCCTGCGTGGGAAGGACCTGTACGTGTTTCAAAGAATACGAGATCTCCCGGCTGCGGGTTGGATACCGGTGTACCTGCACTCCACATTTCAGCTACTGTACGTGGTACATTTTCACCGTTCTGCTGGAACGCATACTGGATGAAACCGCTGCAGTCAAATCCGGATGGGCTCGTACCGCCCCATACGTAAGGAGATCCAGTCAAGCTGCGTGCTGTAGAAATAATACCGTCCGCATTGCTTACATCACTTGTTCCCGCTACCTGGGAAGAAGAGTCAGAGCTTGATGAGCTGGATCCGGAAGATGCTGTGCTGCCGGAACCGTCAAGACCTAAAGAAGACTGTGTTGCTGGTCCAGCTGTCCCGTAGAAGTTTCCTGCCGGGCTGGAAATACCATTTGAAGACTGGTAATCCTGCACTGCTGAAAGCGTCAATGGACCAAATACGCCATCCACGTTAGAAGAGCTATTATATCCTGCATCTGCTAAAGATTCCTGCAGTTCTCGAACATCGTCACCACGATCTCCCATACTCATCGCGTCTGTTACCGTTGGTGCTGCAAAAATCGCTCCGGCTACTGCTAGGCTAAGTGCAAATTTTTTCATGTGTAAACACTCCCACTTTCTCTCTAATTTTTTTAAGGTTTCTCTTTATCTTTTAGGTAATCTGTTTAGATTTAAACTGTATTTTTTTCGCTAACAGGTTTCACTGTACAGATGATCGGGTAATAATAAAACCCCTTTTGTTTATTGTTATTGTTTTAACATTGCTTTGTTATCTCCCTGTAATATCTGTATTGTTCTCGTTAAATTAATAGACAAAAAACGCGTAACCTTCAAAAAGATAGTAAATTAACGGCTCTTTTTCTTATTTTTCAGTTAATTATTCAGGTTTTTCAGTTTCTTTATAGAAAGGTTTGTTATCTCGTACGGTTGAATAGGAGGAAACGTCACCGCCTCTCGTGAGGCTTGGCTTATTCAGACTGCTCAGCTTCCCCGCTCGGGATCTTTTCAGCTCATTCCACCACAAATGTCTCTTGTTCTCGCTTCGTTCACCCATGCTGCAAAGCAAACGAGTGAAACTGTTTCCTCCTTTTTCTATAAGGAAAAGCGAAGAATAAGAAGGCGCAGGCGTATTATCTTTATATCAATCTCAGCCATTAGCAGATCTTTTAAGCAAGGGCCCTTGTTAGACATTGCCTCTCGCCTCCAGCTATACTAAACATAACTTGATTCAAGGAGGAAGCCGCTTTGCGATTACTTGCAGTTGATATGGATGGAACACTTCTCAACGAGGATAAAACAATATCGAAGGAAAATATTGAGGCTTTTCATGAAGCAGAGGAGGCGGGTCTCGAAGTCGCGATTGCAACCGGACGCGCTTTTTATGATGTCTTCTCCATACTTGAACGCTATACGATCAATCCGTGGGTGATTAATATGAACGGCGCCTGTATTCACCGCCCGGACGGAACGATGTTCGATGATCTGCCGCTCCATGGACACTCGGCCTCACCGGTGCTGTCCTGGCTTGAAGAACAGCAATACTATTACGAAATCTCTGCTCACGATGCGATTTATGTACCTGAAGGTGCAGAAGACCGAATTAAAGCAGAATGGGAGCTTCTCCCGCCTGGACCGGAAAAAGAGCAGATCATGCAAAAAATGCTGCATGCCCAGGAAAGCCAGCAGGGGCGCCGCTACATTCGCTCGTTTGAAGAAGCACTTGAGCGGGATATCACGATTTACAATATTTTAGCCCTCTCGCTTATCCCTGAACGAGTGAAAGCGGGCTGGGACAAATTCAGCCACCTGCAGGAGGTTTCGGTCGTTTCTTCTGCTCCCATTAATTTTGAACTAACCTCCCCGGCTGCGTCTAAGGGCAATGCACTGGAAAAGCTTGCTGCCTATAAACATATTCCTGTTGAAGAAACAGCTGCAGTTGGAGACAGCTTCAATGATGTGTCGATGCTGAAGCAGGCAGGCAGAGGCTTTGCGATGGGCAATGCTCCAGATTCGATCAAACAAATTGCTGCAAGCACGACGAAATCCAACACTGAACACGGCGTGGCAGAAGTCATTTATGAGCTGCTTAAGGCGAAAACACCTTAATCAAACGAGGCGAGCCGGCTTTTATGTCAGCAAAAGAGCTGACCATCTGCTGCTGATCAGCTCTGAAAATAGGTTGCTTATCTGCCTGATGGTTTTTCCGGCAGCACGGCAACGCCGTCTTTATCGGCACACACCCACATGCCCGGCTCCCAGAGAACGCCAGCCATATTGAGTGGAACATCGGTATATCCTTTTCCCCCTTTATGGCTTTTTTGCGGCCTGGTTCCCAGTGCAGCGACGCCGATATCTATGTCACGCAGCTCATCAGCGTCGCGAATGAACCCATAGAGAATGACCCCTGCGATCCCCCTCTCCGCTCCAATAGCAGCAAGATTGTCTCCAAGTAAGGCAGTTCGACCGCCACGTCCTCCGCCGTCAACGACGATGACCGTCCCTGCTTCTGCTTCTTCCAGCATCCGCTTCACTAACACATTATCTTCAAACACACTTACGGTACGAACTGGACCTTCAAACTGTGTGCGTCTGCCATAATGAATGAGATGCTCCTGCATCGTCTGAACGGTTTGCGGATACTCGTCGCAAATATCAGTAACTGGCTTCATGTTGAACCTCCTTTTTGTTTTCCATTACTGCTTTTCGCCAAATCCGTGCATTTTCCTTTTTTTAACGTAAATGAGGGAAGCTTTTTCCCACTATTTCCTGCTGAAACCTTTCGGATACGGGTATAGGTTAATATAAGAAGTCTTCAGTTAAGAAAGGAGGCGCAAATGACGGATATACGAATCAAGCGCACGAAGCAGGCGCTCAAGCAGGCACTGCTGGAACTGCTTCAGTACAAAGCTCCCGCGCACATTCAGGTAACGGAGCTTGTGAATCGGGCAGGTCTCAACCGGAGTACATTTTATCAGCATTACGGTACCATTGAAGCACTGCTGGATGAATTGAAGCAGGACGTAATCGAGGATTTAATTTCAGCGTACCGTCAGCCCCCGCTGCTCACTACTGATGTCATGCACCATGCGTTTTATTCTGTTGCTGTGCGTATGATTGAACACGTGGAAAAGCAGCAGGATTTTTATGAAATTATGCGCGACTGCGGCGACCTGCCTCGCTTTCGCAACAAAATGATTCTGCTCTTAAAACGGGTGCTTTTAGAGGAGGAATCCGCTGCAGAAGAAAGCGGAGTCGCCGAAAGCTTTGCTGCCTACCACGCTCATGCTGTTGCCGGCTTGATTGCTGACTGGATGGACGGCGGCTGCCAAAAAGATGCTTCCGAAATGGCTCGGGAACTGAAAATGCTGCTTCGTTATCATCCTGGATCAGGGGCTCGTTTTCGTGAACTATAAGTTTCACAATGCCGTGCGCTGCGCTGCACGGTTTTTCTGTGAATTAAAACGGGAAAAAGCGGGAATTAGACCTATTTTTCTCTTTTTCTTTAAAAAGGTATCGTTTTTACTAGTTTTATGTGGTTAAATAGATGTTAGCCCGTCATATAAGAACATTCGTTCCACCGTCTCTACTGTCACTGACTGGTCAGCAGACACCGAGTCTGCCATCGAAACCATCTAAAGAAGAAGCCATTATATTACTATATTTGAATAGACCACGTACTGAATATCGTCCGGTTCCTTCTAAATACTTGAAACAATTGCTCAATGCAATCAGGGGGAATGAACGTTGGACATGAACCACCGCCGCCTCCGTAAATTGGAGTCGGAGCATCAAGACCTTCTGCGGGACATACGCCAGCTAAAGCGGAAAGCGGAAGCACTCGTCCACGCTCGAGCCCGATACTCAAGCGCTCATGTGAAGCAGAAATACCAGACGCGGCTTGCCGCCGTGCACCGGAATCTGCATAAACTTGAAACAGCCAAGGGTCTGCAGGAAACAGAGCTAGCTCGCCTGCGAAACCTAAAGCGTTAAACACACATAGCGCTGTACAGTCAGCCTGCGGGATGAAACCTGCAGGCTTTTTTGCGTCTTGAATAAACTGTTTCTGTTGCACACCGCTCTGGTATATTCGCATTGATATACCTTGCCGCGACGTTAGACGGCAGACCGCACGCTGCTTCTGTAAGTGCAGATAAGTCTGAGTTATTGCGGAGGGCAAGCTTCCCGCGCTAAGCGAAGAACTGCACAAAATTGAATAACCATTTACTTCAAATAACTTGTCCGCCAGCCTGAAACGGGCTGCACGGTCTCATAAAGCTTTTTTTGAGTTAGTTCAAAACGTACCTGGCGCTGTCATGAGTCTCGTTTGCGAACGTTATATTTCCATGCCTCGTCCTGCTTGATCATCCGGATCGCAGCCCAGATCGTTAGAAACTGGATAATGATAATCGGAAGCCCCATTAAACCGGATACCACTTCGAGCGGCGGCAGTCCACCGATGCGCATCATGACGAGTGCAACGCCTGCAATAATCGCTGCAACGATAATGCGGAGCATGCGGGACGGCTCGTTTTTACTCATGTCCTGGGTGCTGGAATAAGCTGCAATCGTATACGTAGTTGAATCCAGCGTCGTAATCAGAAAGATCATGGCGACTACAGCAAATACGATCAATGCAATCGTTGCAAACGGCAGCGTCAACAGAATTTCCGGGATTAACGCCATTTCATCCATTGACTGCGCCATTCCCAGTATATCCATATCACCGTTCACATGCCGGTGAACGCCCAGTCCCCCCAGCACTCCGGTTGCTGCCCATGAAATCGCTGTCGGCGCGAGCAGATAGGTCAGAATCATTTCTTTTATCGTCCGTCCCTGCGAAATTTTAGCCGCAAATACGCTGTGCAGCATAGCCCAGGTTGCACTATATGCAAACCAGAAGACCGTATTACTTTGCACGTGGCTGCTCCCTTCTCCTCCAAGTGAATCGGTGTAAAGAGAAATATCAACATAGTTCGTCGCCAATGTGCTTAAGCTTTCCGTAAAGTAGTTTAATATAAAAACGCCGGGACCGACGGTCATGATAAACAAGGCAAAGCCTCCGGCCAAATACATATTGAACGTACTGAGCCGCTTAATTCCACGATCAATACCGACGTATGCACTGATAGAGAAAAAGATGACCCACATAATCGTAATAATGAGCGTTAATGTGAACGTGACCTCTATGTTAAACAGCTGCGATAAGTTATGTGTCACAATCGGCGTTCCCAGGCCAAGTGTCACGGCAGCTCCGGAGAGAATACTGACGAGGAAAATCATGTCGAGTACTTTTCCGCCAAGTCCATCTGTAAACCGGTCGCCGAATAAACAGCGGCAAGCCTCCGATACCCGCATCAACGGCCGCTTTCGAACGTGCAGAATATAGCCGAGCGCTGGAGCTGCCATCACGAAAATAGCAAACACCTGAAAACTCCACATAAACATGCTGTAAGCATTCCCCATTAACAATGCTTCTGTAGACCCTGCATCCATGCCAAACGGCGGATCATTCGCGACGTTTGTCCACTCCACCATGCCGGTTCTCATAATCGTCGAGCCAAGCCCCATTGCAATTAAAATGGAGGCATATTCAAACAGAGTAAATCGCGGCTTCTCAGCCGGGTCGCCAAGCACGACGTTGCCAAGCTTGGAAAAAGATAAATACAGCCCTGCTCCTAGTAAAATAATAGCGTACCAGATGTAGCCCCAGTTGAACACCGCCACAATGACATCGAATGTATATTCCAGCACTCCAAGCGCCTGGTCTTCATAAAGCGACAGCGGAACAATCATGGCGATAATAATAAGCAGCGATGGTAAAAAGAGCTTATAATCGATCAGCTTTCCTTCCGGTCGCTGGTCCTTATTTTGTTCCATCATCCTTCCTCCTATTCTTTCCATCCTAATTATTAGTCTTTCCAACTATTTGTTTTCCTTTTAACTGTCATCCAAAACATATTTGCACGAAACTGAGAATTCGTGCTCACACGATATCTGGCTTTCTGTATCTTTTTCCTTGGTTGTATCCGCAAAAAAACAGCTCCGCTGGAAAAGCGGAGCTGTTTTCAAAGTGTGGATAAAGTCATTTTAAATGAATAACGTTGCACCTGCCTGCATCTACGGACACTCGCTTTCCGGAGGGAACGGCCTCAGCTAACCGCTCCCTCCTGCTGTCGGAAGCGCTGGATCTTCGCCTCGTTCGGATCCTCCTGGAGTCGAGATCCTCCAATTTGGCAGCTGCCAGTCCGGTTGAAACGCCTGGTGATGATTCACACGTGCTTGTTCCATATGGGTGGAACCTTTATATAGGCAACGCTTCGATGTCGAATAAGGATGACCAGTGCTTTCACGTATGTACCATGGAACAGTCGTATCTACCGATCGGAACGTTTTTCTCCAACAAACAAATCCATTTTCCCTTCGTGTCCGGCGTGCCCGTGGAAGCCGCGCAGCCTGAAGATTCCGTGCCGCTCAGATCTGCGAGCGGCATCCACGCACGAGCGGAGCCGGACTGGCTTTTGAAGGCTTCTCGTGAGAAGCCTGAGTCCGAGTGAAGCCGTGCCTTTCTTCCCTTCATACGGGATCACCCTGAGAAATAGCTGAAGGCCAGCCCACGGCAGGCTCGGTTAACAGAGGGGAAAGTCAACCAAACGAATAAATAATTAAGTTGAGACTTTTTCAACAGCCTGAAAACAAGGAAGGACATTATTCATATGTCACTTTTGCCTATCGGTCCTGCTGTTAGCTTTTCATTTTCAAGCCGCCCGCTGTTTTGCATGGTCAACACCGAAAAGCTATGACACGCGAGATTGTTGATTCAATGACTTCGGGTCCGGCTGCTTTCCACGGCTCCAATACGATACGAGTGCCGGGCCGGAGATGTTATGCCATACGGAAAAGATTGCACTAGGAAGTGCTGCAAGCGGACTGAAATGAGCCGTTGCGAGCGCTGCGCCTAAGCCGGAGTTTTGCATGCCTGTTTCAATGGAAACCGCCCTGCGCTTGGTTTCGTCAAGTCCGGCCCATTTAGCAGCCAGGTAGCCGAGGGCCAGTCCAGCCCCGTTATGCAAAATCACGGCTGCAAAAACGGCCGCTCCGGAAGTCACGATGTTTTCAGCATTAGCTGCGACAACACCTGAAACGATCAACATAATGGCGCCGACCGAAACCAACGGCAGTGCCGCCTGGCCTCTCTCGACAGCAGCCGGAAGAAATCTTGCTGCTAAAATCCCGAGTGCTATCGGAATCAAAATGACCTCCACAATCGACATGAACATATCACCTGCTCCGACCGGAAGCCATTGATTCGCAAGGAGAAAGACGATCAGCGGAGTAAACAGCGGTGCCAGCATCGTCGACACACTGGTCATCGCGACTGATACCGGTACATCTCCTTTTGAAAGATAAACCATCACGTTCGACGCTGTCCCGCCTGGACATGCTCCGACCAGCACCAGTCCTGCCGCAAGTTCAGGCGGCAAATTGAGCAGATAGGCAATGCCAAAGGCTGTCAGCGGCATGATCAGAAACTGTGCCAGCAGACCGATCGCAACCGGCATTGGCTGCTTGGCTACTACTTTAAAATCGGCAAGCTTCATCGTCGTTCCCATACCGAACATGACGATCCCCAGCAGAATAGTAATGTACGCACCGACCCAGGTAAACGTTGCCGGTGACAAATACGCAATAAATGCTACGACAAGAACGATCAGAGCAAAGTAGCGGCTGACTAATGCTCCGATTTGCTGAACAGCTTTCATGGATAAAAACTCCTTCTAACAATAAAATGTACCACGAAAAAAGAAAACAGCAGCCGCTTGGGCGCTGTTTTCAAACTCGCGTAAGTATTCTCACAGTGTAAATAATTCTGACAATATCCGCAATACCTTTTTCCATATTTCTGCTGTGATATGCTGGAGTGAGAAAGGGAGGCTTATCATGAACCTTGTGAAACCGCTGCTCTGGATCAATTTAATTGGCAGTCTCGCTGCTCTGATCGTTTACGCCGTGACAGCTGACCGCTTCAACTACCGAGATGATTTTCTTATTCTCGTCGGTCTTTTTGCCGGCGTAAGCGCTCTTGGTCTGCTGCTGAGCCGAAACCTGCCAAATGAAAAGCAATAATGAGCAAGGCACTGAATAAGAATCGTTTTTTCAGTGCCCTGTTCTGTCGTTTACAATGACGAGATGCTGCTTTGCAGTCGGACCGGCCATTCTTCCTGCTCATACGCCATCGTCCAGAATTGATGCTCAAGCTGGCTGCTTTTTAAAAAATGGGAGAGCATCAGCTCTTTTTCACGTTCTCCTGCCTGCTCCGCGCAGGCATCGATCTTCGCCATGAACGTTTCTGTGATCGTGCCGACTTCATCGTTTCCGTAAAAGCTGATCCAGTCGTAGAATGGGTGCTGCTTATCCGGATTAACCTCTGACTTCAGCTTGCGGCCGATTTCCCAGTATGTCCATGGACATGGAGCGAGCGCAGCAAGTGTTTCCCCAAGGCTGCCGTTAATGGACGCTTCCATCATATGGCGCGTATAGTGATGAGCCGTCGGTGCAAGCGGCGCTTTCTGTAAATCTTCATAGCGGACGCCTGCGACTTCACAGAAGTTATTGTGCGGATGAATTTCCTCATTCAGAACGAAGCCGATCTGCTCCTGAAAAAACGTCATATCCTCTCTGGTTGTGCATTTGGAAACGGCGAGACCATAGATCCGGCAGAAGGTGGTCAAGTATTCATAATCCTGCATGACGTAGTGGATCAGTGCCTGCTTTGGCACATTCCCTTCCCCGATTCCTTTTACAAACGGGTGCTCAAAAATCGCACTGAAAATAGGGTCTGCTTCCTGTCTCAGCTTTTCTGAAAATCGCATTGTGTAGGCCCTCCTGATTATTCCGGCGTACCGGATGATTTGGACGAACACCCACTCTCCGGACACGAAAAAAGTGCTTCTCAGTCCGGAGAAAGAGAAGCACCTGAAAGCGTAAACGGTCTTCACGCGACCATTTCAGACACATTCCCACTTTCCTCCGCTGGTATCAACCAGATCAGGTTCAAAGGGTCCGGCGTAAGCCGTCTCAGCCTTTTGGGCTCCCCTAGTGGATATTCTGTTTTCACTGTATCAAAATTCCCAGCTGCTTACAACTGTTTCCTGGTTAGGCCTGAACAAAGCGGTCCATCAGCCATGAAAACAGGACGATAACAGCTGTAATCGCAAGCAGTTCAAACGCAATTTCTCCAGCGAATAAATAAATGCCTTCTTCTACTTCCAGCTGAAAAGTCGCACTTCCCACAACAGCCTCTTGAAGCTGCGCCTCCGCATCAAACAGCTGCCCGTGCCGAAACATCGCTTCATAGACCGGCGTCTGCGTAAATCGCATAATTGCATACACAAACACCCCCCAGACGGCGATACCGACTGCCCAGCCAAACGGCTTGATGATTCGCATCATCAAAATGGTAAACACCGCTCCTAATCCAAGCGTAATCCCAACTGACATCAGCAGGCCGAGGAGCAGCGGATACAGTGCCCGCAACGCATCAGAGATTACGGCAATCCCGTTCTCTTCCACTTGCTGCGCATGTTCGCCAAAGAGACTGAGTGTCCAAAAACCGACGGCCGTCAGCAGCACTACCGAGATCAGAAACTGTGTGAATCCTACCGCGAGCTTCGAGGTGACGAGCTTCCAGCCGGATGCCGGGATATTCAGCCACGTCCACTGCGTTTTTCCTTTCCATTCTCCATGGAATGAGAGTGCCCAGACGAGAAACAGGAACACCGTATGAATTCCAACGCTTAAAAATCCAAGTAAAATACTGTAGCCGGATCCGGTAAAGGCAAAGTAAATCATCGCGGCATATGCGAGCAGAAGAATGCCCATGATGACGGCGAATCGCGGGATACTTTCCTGCCATTCCTTTTTCCATAGCGATAACCACATTAGACCGTCACCTCCCGCAGAACGTCTATCAGTGATTTCCGTTTCTCTTCTTTCAGGTCCTCGACGTTCCGGTCGACAACGATTCGGCCTTCGTGCACGATCAGTACATGATCGAGAAACGGTTCAAGCTCTTTTACTTCGTGGCTTGTGATCAGGCAGAGCTGGCGGTCGACGTCCAGATGCGTCACGATCAGCTTGAGAATGTCTTCCCGCACTAGCGGGTCCATCCCGGAGAGTGGTTCATCCAGACAGAGCACAGGTGTTTTCCTTGCCATCGTTACCGCGAGCTTTCCCCGCGCTTTGTTTCCGCGCGAAAGCTCTTTGACTTTATCAGACTCATGCAGCTTCATTTCTTTTAGCAACGTCATGGCTAGCTCTTGGTCAAAGTCGGGATACACTCCTGCTGCAAATGAGACGGTGCCTTTAATCGTCATGTAATCGTAAAGCGAATCCTCCTCCGAGAGGTAAGCGGCGACTGCGCCGCTTTTTCGACCTGCTTGTTCACCATTCAGCTCGACTGATCCGCTGCTGGGACGGATCAATCCGCAAATAAGCTTTAAAAGCGTTGATTTGCCGCTCCCGTTCGGTCCGATGATACCGGTGATGCCGGCTTTCGGCAACTGAATTTCCAATTGGCTGAGCGCTTCTTTTCTTCCGTATTTTTTCGTCAGCTTGTGCAGATTCACCTCTGTCATGACGAACCTCCCTTTTCATCCCACGCATGCTGAAGCAGTCCGATTGCAGTATCTTTGTCGATGCCGAGCTGCTCCATACTATATTTAAACCGGTCTGCCTGTACGGCAGCCTGACTGCGGCGCAGTTCTTCGATCACCGGCTGTTCGGTAGTCACGAATGTTCCCTGTCCTCGCTTTGATTCCACGATGTTTTCACGCTCCAGCTCCATATAAGTTCTTGAAACCGTATTCGGGTTGACCCCTGCCTCCGCTGCCAGCAGGCGGACTGACGGCAGCTTCTCACCCGGCGCAAGATCACCGCGGCAGATCCGCTGGCTGATATGATCCATCAGCTGCTGATAAATCGGCTGGTAGTCATTGAATTCCATAGCCATTCCTTCACCTCTCTACTCCGTTCTAATCGAGCACGTCCTGTACGGTGAACCGCCAGAAGGAAACAGCGAGAAAAGCAGCTCCATAAAGCGCCATCACGAGACCGGAAACAGCAAGTGAGACGTCCACTACGCCGGGAAAGCCCATAAAGCGTGATGCCAGATCCGTATGCGAAAACAGAAACACGTTTGCGATGCTGTAATCTGCAATCAGCATTGCAGCTGTGCTGCCGGTAAACAGCAGCACGAGCGAAACTCCGATTCCGAGTGCGCTGCTTTTAAACACGGTGCCGATCATAAAGGCAATTGCAGTAAACAGCAGCAGATCCACAAACCAAAGGCTGTACATCGCGGCGATATAGCTGTAAACCCCGTGTGCCGTCATACCATCCATTGCCGTCTGCACCACATATCCCTCCGGAAGATTCCATCCATAGAACAGCATACCTGATACAAACGAGGAAGCAAACAGCAAACCTGTCATGACGAGTCCGAAGAGGACTACTGCTCCTAGCTTCGACAGCAGAATCTGCCACCGCGAAACGGGCCGGATCAGCAATAGCTTAATCGTTCCCTTCGCATGTTCGCCAGCAGTGATGGTGGCTGCTGCGATGACGGTAAACATCGTGACGATGCTCATCAATGCTGCGTTCTCAATAACCGGCACGAGAATATGCTCCTCACCGGCGTAGGCGAGCCCCTCCGCTTCCGCATAAGCGGCTTCTGCCTCCTGCATGTCTACTGACTGCGGAGCCGGCTCCAGGATCACGGTAAACAGCGCAGATGTTCCAATCACAAACAGAACGAGCAGCGTTCCCATCACCCACGTTCCTTTTTTCTTAAACAGCTTCATACATTCATTTTGCAGCAGCTTCATCCTGCTTTCCCTCCCGTCATCGATAAAAATGTTTCTTCCAGCGTGCCGTTTTCCTCCGGATACAGTGCCTGAACCCGGACTCCCGCTTCTACAAGGGTGCGATTCAAATCAGGTACCTCTGCCGAATCCGCCTCAATCAGCAGTCCGTCTTTCGTTATGGTTGTCTGCTCGCTTAACGCGTTGGCCGCCAACTCCATATCCTCTGTTTTCAACACAATCTGCTTGTTTGCATGCAGCAGTTCTTTAATCGTTGCGGTATGAATGATTCGTCCGTTTTGCATCACAGCTGCCCGGTCGCAGAGCAGCTGCATCTCAGAAAGCAGGTGGCTGGACACAAGAATGCTGATGCCCTCTTTTTCAGCAAGTTCACGAAAATAACTGCGCATTTCACGGATGCCTGCCGGATCCAGTCCATTCGTCGGTTCATCCAATATAAGCACCCGCGGCTTGTGCAGCAGTGCCTGGGCAAGTCCTAGCCGCTGCCGCATTCCCAGCGAGTAAGTGCCTGTCTTTTCTTTAAGCCTGTCCGCAATCCCAGCCTTCTCTGCTGCTTCCACTATATCGGGTATGGTAATGCCGCTTTGCATTCTTGCGTAGTGTTTCAGATTGTCCCAGCCGCTTAAATGATCATACAGCTCCGGATTTTCCACGACAGCTCCGACATCTGATAGTGCCTTTCGCTTTTGCTGCTTTAAATCTGCACCGTTAATATGAACGGTCCCTTTTGTCGGGCGAATCAAGCCGCTCAACATCCGGATCGTCGTCGTTTTGCCGGCGCCGTTCGGGCCCAGCAGACCAAACACCTCTCCTTTTCTGATCGAGAGATCCACATTGTCTACGAGCGTGCTTCGTTTCATTCGTTTTGTCAGTCCAACTGCCTCCAATACAACTTCCATTGCAGCTCCTCCTTGTTATGTTCTAGTGTATTAACTACATAGTACACTAAGTCTTTATGACATGTAAAGCAAAAAAAATAAGTTGCACTTGTATCATTTAATGATACAATCATAGTATGATATATCATTAAACGGTATATAAAGGAGGGATTTAGTTGCCCAGAAAAGACTCGCTTGAGAGCGGAACGCTGACGGATGCAGCTTTTTATATTCTGCTTTCTCTGCAGACAGATCAGCACGGGTATCTCATTATGCAGCAGGTAGAGAAGTGGACCGGCGGAGAAATGAAGATTGGACCGGCATCGTTATATACAACATTAAAAAAGCTCACAGATGCCGAAGTGATCGAAACAGCCGGCGGCAGCGGAAAGCGAAAAGCTTACCGTATTACTGCAAAAGGGCAGACGATGCTCGAAGAGGAAATAGAAAGGCGCCGCCGCATGGTTCAGCTGGCGGAGGATGTTCTGACGAAACGAGAGGAGCGCGCAGAATGAAGCATAAGTATGTGATGAATCGAGGGTTAGCATTTTCTGAAGAAAAGGATTTACGAAAACTGTCGGATTTAGCTGCGGCAGGCTGGAAATTTGAAGGATTCGCCATGTTCGGCTTTTTTTACAGACTGCGTCAGGCAGAACCGGAAGCTGTGCAGTACAGCATTCATCATGAACAGCAGCCGGATTCGTCCTATTGGACCTTATTTGCTGAATCAGGCTGGAGGCACGTCGTTTCTACGGGAGATATGCACGTATTTGAAGCAGCGCCGGAAGCCGTGCCGATGTACACGGACGTGTCCACCATCCACGAGAATTATTTGTCACTGCAGCAGCAGTTTGGGCGCTGGTCGCTCTGGACGCTGCTGCCACTGATCCTTCTGATGGTTCTGACAAACGTGACACAGTCAGTCTGGCTCACACCGATCCTGACTGTCTTGCTCATCATGAGCGTCACAGCTTTCGTTTTCTCGTTTATGCCGTACCTTGCCTATTTACGGAAAACAAAAAAGCTCAGCAGAGAGCTTTAACCAATAGAAAGAGACCGCTTCGGTTAAAGCGGTCTCTTTCTATCATGTGATGACACGTTTCGTTGAGCAGTAGTCTTTCATGTGCCGGGCCCGTTCCAGATCGACGAGCTCAATGCCGTTGCCGGCGCTTGGTGCATGCAGCATTTGATTGCCGCCGTAATAAAAGCCGACGTGATACACGTTTCCTGTACCTCCATCCTTCGCAAAAAAGAGCAGGTCGCCCGGCTGTTTATCCCGGAACGCTACGGCTTCTCCTTCTTTTTCCTGATCGGAGGCGTCACGGGAAACGTCAATGCCCCAGGCGCGCAGGACTGTGTAAACGAGACCGGAACAGTCGAAGCCAAATCCGCTCATTCCGCCCCACAGATAGGGAAGTTCCAGAAAAGGGAGGCCGCTGCGTACAATTTCCTCACCGTTACCAGTTGCTTCAGCAGGGCCTGCTGCCTTTACAGGGAGCTCCAGCTCTCCGTGCGGTGTGTCTACCAGAATCGCTGAATCAGAGGAACCAGTTTGATGAAAGCGTGTCTGCCAGCTGACTTCCATAAAGGCTTCGCCGTCTTTATACAGCCAGGCAGTAGCGGTTGATACAGCTGTGTCGCGGTCGCTTACGTCATGCGCCTGCTGGAGCTGCCGGAGCGGAATCCAGCCCGGGTAGCCCTGCTCCGCTTTACGCGAGGGCTGATGCGGAACGTACACCTTCGCCCATTCCCCTTGTACTTCCTCCACTTCGACCTTGTCGTTGTAAAGCACCTGCGTCTGAATAATATTGTCTTTTGTCAGCTCCTCCCGCGCTTCTTTAGTCGACAGGCCTTTCAGCCAGCCTCGCACGTTCAGCGGCTCCTCAAGCGCTTGTTCGTCCACGTCCCGCGGTTTATCCGGACTTGTCCAGACCGTCGCCACCGGAACGATCACTCGATACGTCATGCGTTTGGCACTCCTTTCTCTGCCGGCACCGGATGGATTCCGAGTCCCGGTTCTTGCTGAAGGTGCATGGCCGCTCCTTCATAGCGAAGGCCGCCGGTCCACTTATCTTCTTTCATTAACAGCGGTGCATCAAAGTCATAATGGGTGATGGCACGGCTCGAGCCTGCGAAATGGGCGGCTGCTGAAATGCCCAGGCGTGATTCGATCATACTGCCGACCATACACGGAACGCGGTAGGCGTCTGCCAGCGTACAAATTTTTTGGGCCATGTAGATGCCGCCTGCTTTCATCAGCTTGATGTTGATCATATCGGCACATCGTCCCTCGAGCACGCGGCGCGCGTCTTCTAAAGAAAACACGCTCTCATCTGCCATAACCGGGATCGATACAGCATCTGTCACCTGCTTCAATCCGTTCAGGTCCTCCCGGTGGACCGGCTGCTCGATCAGCTCGACAGGAAGTCCTCTCTCGCTCATTTCCTGAATCGCTTCGATCGCTTCCTTCGGCTTCCAGCCTTGATTGGCGTCCAGCCTAAGCAGCACTCCTTCTCCCGCTGCATCTGCCACCGCCTGCACGCGTTGCAAATCTTTCTCGATCGTGTCCGTACCGACTTTTAATTTCAGAATGCGAAAGCCGGATCGGCGAAATAACGCGGCATCTTCTGCCATTTCAGCCGGCTCGTTGACGCTGACTGTATAATCAGTTTCCAGCTCATTTGTCCAGCCTCCAAGATATTGATAAAGCGGGAGTCCACTCTTTCTTGCCAACACGTCATGAATAGCCATATCCACAGCGGCCTTCGCGCTCGTATTGCCGATAATGGAGCGGTGCAGCTGTTGAAAAACAGACTCTTTGTCATGTAAGTGAAGTCCTTGAAGTGCAGGGCCGATCACAGTCGTTACTGCGGCTTCAATGCTTTCTAGCGTTTCACCGGTAATCGCTGCGGTTGGAGGAGCTTCTCCCACGCCGGTCAGCCCCGTGTCGGTTTCCAGGCGGATCAAAACCGCTTCCGCTTCATGAAGCGTGCGGAGGGCCGTTTTAAATGGTTTCTTTAATGGATTTTTGAGCCTGGAAGTAGTAATAGATGTAATATACAAGCGGTTACTCCTCCTGTTCGTTCAGCTGTTTTGTCATAACAATGTGCGGAATCCCGTCTTCCATAAACACATCCGACACCGTTTCATAGCCAAGTTTTTGATAAAAGCCTTCTGCGTGCGTCTGTCCGTGAAGCTTGACCGCTTCAAGGCCCTTGGCGGCTGCTTCCCGCTCCAGTGCCCCTATAACCGCCTGACCGATTCCGCGGCCGCGGTAATGCGGCAGCATGCAGATCCGCTCCAGTTTCCCGTATGTATCAGAGCGTCTCATTCTACCGGTCCCTGCCGCCTCCCCATCTGCCTCTGCCAAAACATGGACACAGTCTGCTGTAAGGGTATCGTTCTCATCAAATTCATCTTCAGGCGGCACCTGCTGCTCATCGATAAAGACACTTCGCCGAATGGAAAATGCCTGTTCAAGGTCCTGCTGTGACTGAATGACATTTACCTTTATGCCTTCAATACTGGTCATCTGCCCACCTCCTGTTTGAAATACCGTCCGATTTTTTCGACTTCAAGCATCGTCCTCTCGATTCCTGCTTCTGAATACATCCAGTTTAACGCGGTTACACCGCCCCTGTCCGGAACGGAAACGATGAAACATTCCGTATCGGCCGGGAAACGCGCCTGAAACGTGAGCAGCACCCGCCTCGCGTGACTCGCCTTCGCCGGAATTAACAGCCTTCTATAAGGTATGCCCTTCTCGTCGGCTGCCTCTTTTGCAAATACTGCATTTTCAAACGTATTCAGCGCTTTATCTTCTTTGATAAGGGCGTCATCGGGTACGCCAAGCTGCCGTAACTCCCTTGATAAAAACGACCACTCGCTCTCTTGCATGTGCGCCGGCTGTCCGCCAGTGACCAGAATCCGCGCTGCAAACCCGTTATGATACAGCTCGGCTGCTTTCCGAGCGAGCGGCAGGTGATCCGAACCGGGTATCACGATCATGTCAGCCTCTTCTGGCGGATGATCTGCGTATATAAAATCCGTGATGCAATCGTATGGATTCATCTGCTTCCTTCCTTTCACTCGTTAACACTTCTGCACGTTCACTGCTATTCCTGCTCGAATAAGAGAAGGTTCTTGTGTTTTCGTATTACGGGAGGATGAGAAAGTTTCCGGCAAACGCACTCATAGTCAGGAAGCTCGTTCTTTCACGTTGCTTTACGATCTGTTTTCGCTTTTCCTTTCAAACCACTTAGAAAATTAAAACGGAACGCTTAGAGCGATTCTGCTCATCAGCGCTCTCATCCGCCAGTCACCAATAAAACAATGTAAAGCCATGCAGCACTCTGTGAGAACAACTGCGTTACGGTTGTTTATTTTACAGTAAATCCCTTTTACTTGCCAAACTTGGTTGTTTATTCAGCGGTGTCTTTTAATCACAGGGCTCATTTTTATAAAGGAAGCTACTTACCTCCGCTTCAACAAAGATACTATTAATATCCTTTTGACCTATGATTAAATTCGCATGAAGAAGGGTATATACGGTAGTTAGAACATGCCTATACAACGTCAGATGATAAAGGAGGTTTTGTTGTTGCAGCAGGAAGAAGAACAAAAAGAAAAATACCAGGATAGTCAGGAAGAGGAGAAAACATCTGAAGAACGTGAAGAGGAAGAAGAGGAATCGATGCCGGACAGCGAATCGGACGATGCTTCTAAAGAGGAGCTTATCGTTGGCATTGTACCGGCTCCGGAAGCGGCTTCTGACTTATCCAATAAGCTTTCCAACGATTTATCCAACCTGCTTCAGGATTACGTGGACGATGCGTACACATGGAAGGTGGAAGTCGTCGTCGATTCCTACGTCGGCATTGAAGAAGACGCTGATAAAACGATGCAGCATGCCCAGCGGATCGCCGACCAAAAGGAGTGGGATTACACGGTCGCCATCACGGACATTCCGCTGTTTAAAGATAACGAATTTCTCGTTGCAGAGGTTGACGATTCCGAAGCGATCGCTCAAATTTCCTTTCCGGCTCTCGGCATTGCACCGCTATATAAGCGAGTACGATCCTCTACGCTGCAGCTGATCAGTGAGATGCATCATGGAACGTCGGAAACCGTCCGGGACAATGAGCAAAAGCGGATTGACGGCCTCTCCAAAGCGAAGCGCAAGGAGCTGCACAGCCTCAATTCCCGGGAGCTGATCAAACGCGGACCGCAAAAAAAACTGCTGCCGATCAGCCGCGTCGTCACTGAAGATAACGAGGATACTGCTGTGCGCTATTGCGCGCGCCCAAAAGGAAACGGCTATTTCAGAGTCACGACCGGCATGGTGCGTGCCAACCACCCGTGGCAGGTGATCAGTACGTTTAAAAGCGTCGTGGCTATCGCATTTGCGACCGGGGCCTACGCCCTCATCTTTCCGACCGTCTGGATGCTCGCCGATCATTATACCTTAACGAGAGCCATCACGCTGATGGTGATTTCGTACTGCGCGATGACCTCTTGGATCATTCTCGCCCACGGCCTCTGGGAGAAGAAGAGCGACTCTCCGGATAAACGGTCGCTCATAAAGCTTCATAACTATTCAACCCTGTTCACGATCGGGCTGGGCGTCGCTGTCTATTACTTTATCCTGCTCGCCTGTTTTCTGATTGCGGTCTTTCTCTTCATTCCGCCCGATCTGCTGGAATCAGAAGATGGCATCGGCCGGGAAGCCGGCTTTGGGTACTACGTTTATCTGTCCTGGCTCGTGACGAGTCTCGCAACAGTGATCGGTGCAATCGGGGCTGGACTCGAGGACGAAGAAACGGTGCTGAAAGGCACGTACGGCTACCGACAGCGAAAACGCAAGGAATATCTGCAGGAGCAGGAAAAAGAGCAAGAGAAAAAAGAAGAAGACTAAAAACAGGCGCCTGTGACCACACTCATCACGGGCGCCTGTTTTCTATGCTTTAAACTGTTCGATCTGCTGCTTCAGCTTTTCGCTCGCCTGCTGCAGATCCTCAGCTGAAAACGCGACCGTTTTCAGCGCCTGAAGCTGCTCTTCGGCCGAAGCGCTCACTTCTTCAGAAGCAGCTGCACTCTCTTCCACGACCGACGCGATGTGGGAAATCGCACCGACGACCTCTTCTTTATTCCGTTCAATCCCAGTGATACCATCGTTCATCTGCGCAACGAGCATGCTCATCTGCTCATTGCGTTCGGCGATGGTCGCAAAGGAGGCGACAGTCGTCTCCGTGATCGCAAACTGCTCCCCCGAAAGCGCACGGACGCTGCCCATTTCGCCAGCGGCGGTCTTTGTCTGTTCCTGAATGTCCTCCATCGATCGCCGGATATGGCCTGTAGCACTGGACGTTTCTTCAGCAAGCTTTCGTACTTCCTCTGCCACGACGGCGAAGCCGCGACCGTGCTCTCCAGCTCTTGCCGCTTCAATCGATGCATTTAAAGCAAGCAGGTTCGTCTGTTCGGAAATGGAAGTGATTGTATTGACGATCGAGGAGATCTCCCCCATACGGCTGCTCAGCTCCCGCACCGTATCTTCTACGCGGCTGATCATCGCATCCGTCTGCTTTGCCTTCTGCTGCAGCTCGTTCGTCTGGCCGCTGCCTGCTTCATTCGTCTCCTGCACCTCTCTCGCCTGCCGGTTTAACGAGGCAGTGATCGATGCAAGGGCCGTCAGCTGACCAGATAAGTCCGTTGTTTTTTGTGAGGACTGCTCGGCAGAGGCTGCCGCGTTTGTCGCTCCATCTGCGACATCCTGAATCGCCCGGGAAATCTCTTCACTGGATGCCATCGTTTCCTCTGAGACAGCACTGAGCTGTTCCACCGCATCTGCTGAGGTGTTCACCGACTGCTTGACTGATTCGACGAGCGAGCGTAAGTTTGCGACCATGACGTTAAAGCTCTTTGTCAGCTCACCGGTTTCGTCACGCGATGCAACCGTCAGCTGGCGGGACAAATCGCCCTCTGCGACGTGTTTTACTTCCTCATTCAAAGCCCGGATCGGTTTTGTGATACGCCCTGCAAGCACAGCCATCGCCGCGCCTGTGAGCAGAAGCAGGACACCCGCTGTAACCGCGATGTTTCGCAGCAGCGCATTCAGCCCGGCATAGACTTCTGCTTCCGGCAAAACAAGTCCGAGTGTCCAGCCGGTAGCATCGAGCGGCACGTGCGATACGACGGCATCTCCATTCGCAAACGTGACGGATTGTGTCCCGCTGTCACCAAACTGATCGCTCAAGGACGCAAGCGCGGGATCGTTCTCCAGCGTATCGGCATTCGGATGGGCGAGGAACGTGCCGGTTCCATCTATGAGAAACGCCCAGCCGCTCTCGCCGACTTCCAATGTTTCTGCCATCTGCTGAATGTTAGCCGCATCCATGTCACTCGAGATAACACCTTCCAGCTGACCGGTTCCGCTGTAAAACGGCGTGCTCGTCGTCACGAGAACCGTGTCGAGCGCCTCATCGTAATACGGCTCTGTCCAAGCCGCTTCCCCTGCTGCAACGCCTGCTTCATACCAGTCGTGGGACGGATAGTCGTAGTCAGCGGTCTCATATTCATCCGTAAACACGACATTGTCTCCGTCTTCGTAGCTGTAAGGACCGAAATACTCCGTATCTGCGTCATAGGCGAAAGGCTCAAACCAGACGCCGATGCCGAATGTAGCATCGTTCAGCTGCACGAGACGTTCCTGTAAAGCTGCGTAATCTGCCTGACTGAACGCTGAACCTTCTGTCCCGGCGACTTCCGCGAGCGTTTCACCGATGCGCTGATGCTCGGCAAGTTCACGGTTCATTCCCTGTGCCGTTTCTCCCGCCTGCCGCGCAAGTCTTTCCTCGATCTGATCCTCTATTTCACCTTTAGCAAAGCTGTAGCTAAGCCCTGTGATCAACAGGACGACAACCACCATGATTGGGATAAAGCTGAGCAGCTTTGTGCGTATGGATAGCTTCATATACTTCTTCCTCTCTTCCAATAGTCTCTCTTTATATCGGAAGGGAGAACAGAAACTTCACATATTTACATCTATTTTCATAGTATATTTTAACTATTTATCCATAAAAAAGAGAAGGCGCCAAGGCCTTCTCTTTACGAAACGATTATTTTACTGTGCCAGCATCTGCCGGGTGAACCCCGTGCTGATAGTAATCCATTTCAATTGGATCAAGCGGCTTCTTGCCCTGGATGAGATCTGCAGCTTTTTCAGCCAGCATAAGAACAGGTGCGTGAATGTTGCCGTTTGTCACATATGGCATCGCAGACGCATCTGCTACGCGGACGTTTTCCAGACCGTGCACACGCATGGACTCTGGGTCCACAACGGCCATCGGGTCAGACTCCGGCCCCATCTTCGCTGTGCAGGAAGGGTGCAAGGCTGTTTCTGCATCTTCCCGTACCCAGTCGAGGATTTCTTCTTCAGTCTGAACAGAAGGTCCAGGCGAAATTTCACCGCCGTTGTACTTTTTCATGGCCGGCTGGGACATAATGTGGCGCGTGATGCGGATCGCTTCTACCCACTCACGGCGATCCTGGTCAGTCGACAGGTAGTTATATACCATACTTGGATGCTCTTTTGGATCCTTGGAACGAATCTTAAGCGATCCGCGTGCATCGGAATACATTGGTCCGATGTGTACTTGGAAGCCGTGCTTTGTCTTCGCCTTCTCCCCGTCGTAGCGAACCGCTACCGGCAGGAAGTGGAACATCAGGTTCGGATAGTCCACGAGATCGTTGGAGCGGACAAACCCGCCGCCTTCAAAGTGGTTCGTTGCCGCCGGACCTTTACGGCCGAGCATCCACTGCAGACCAATGAACGGCATTTTCAGCTTGTTCAGGTTCGGCTGCTCAGATACCGGTTCCGGGCACGTGTGCTGCACATACACTTCGAGGTGGTCCTGCAGGTTTTCACCGACGCCCGGCAGATCGATTACCGGCTTGATGCCTAATGAGCGCAGGTGCTCAGCGTTACCGACACCGGACAGCTGAAGCAGCTGCGGCGTATTGATCGCACCGCCTGCAAGCACGACTTCCCCTGCTTCGACCTGATGAATTTTACCGTTGCGCTTATACGTGAGTCCTTTTGCACGCTTGCCCTCAAAATCAATGCTTTGAACGAAGGCGCGCGTCATGACCGTCAGGTTCTCACGGTCCATCACAGGATGGAGATACGCACGTGATGCGGACATGCGCTGTCCTTTGTAAACGTGCTTATCAAACGGTCCGAAGCCTTCCTGACGGAAGCCGTTCACGTCAGCCGTTTTGTTGTACCCTGCTTCCACACCTGCATTAAAGAAGGCCTGGAACAGCGGGTTCGTTGCCGGTCCTCGCTCCAGCTTGATCGGACCGTCATGGCCGCGCATCTCATCATCTTTTGGAGAAGCGAGCGCATTCTCCAGACGCTTAAAGTAAGGCAGCACGTGAGCGAAGTTCCACGTATCCATGCCTTCATCTGCGCCCCAGCGCTCATAGTCCTTCGGGTTGCCCCGCTGATAGATCATTCCGTTAATCGAACTTGATCCGCCTAGTACTTTTCCGCGAGCGTGCTTGATGCGGCGTCCGTTCATGTGCGGCTCCGGCTCTGATTCGTATTTCCAGTCGTACAGGCTCTTTCCTGCCGGGAAAGGCAGAGCCGCCGGCATTTGAATCAGCAGATCCCAGTTATAGTCGCTTCGTCCCGCTTCCAGTACGAGAACACTTTTCTTTCCATCTTCACTGAGACGGTTGCCGAGTACAGATCCGGCACTTCCGCCCCCTACAATGACATAATCGTAACGTTCACTCATGATCGATTCCTCCTTGATGTTCCAGTCTGTGTGCCTAAGCGGCTGTAATTAAAACCAGTGAAGCGGCTCCGGCTTCAGGTTTTGGAAAATATGCTTTGTTTCCGTATATTCTTCAATTCCGAGTCTTCCGAGTTCGCGGCCAATGCCGGACTGCTTGTAGCCGCCCCACGGCGCGTGCGGGAAGTACAGATTAAATTCATTGATCCAGACGGTGCCCATGCGCATCTTAGCCGCACAGCGCTCTGCCTTCACCGTATCCTGTGTGAATACACCGCCGGCGAGTCCATAAATGGAATCATTCGCAAGCTTCACGGCTTCCTGCTCGGTCGTAAATGTTTCGACCGTGATGATCGGGCCGAACGCTTCCTCCTGCACGATGTCCATATCGGTCGTGCAGCCGGTGAAAATCGTCGGCAGGTAGAAGAAGCCGTTTTGAAGCTCCGGATCTTCCGGGCGTCCGCCGCCGACAGCGATCGTAGCGCCTTCTTTGATGCCGGTTTCGACATACTTCTCTACCTTCGCCAGATGCTCCGCCGAAATCAGCGGCCCCATCTGCGTTTCTTCATCAAAACCGCTGCCAATACGGAATTTTTTCACGCGTTCAACAAGCGCTTCAACGAACCGGTCGTGAATGCTTTCTTCTACAATCAGCCGCGTACCAGCTGAGCAGATTTGGCCGGCATGGAAAAAGACACCGTTTAACGCCTGATCCACTGCCAAGTCAAAGTCAGCATCCGCGAAAATCACGTTCGGGTTTTTACCTCCAAGCTCCAGCGCCAGCTTCTTCACGTTGCCGCTCGCTGCCTGCATGATTTTCTTACCCGTTTCAATTCCGCCGGTAAAGGAAATCAAATCAACATCGTTGCTTGTGGAAAGCTCGTTTCCGACAGTGGCGCCTGCACCTAAGACGAGGTTTGCGACGCCTTTTGGTACGCCGGCTTCTTCCATGAGCGCAAACGTCTTGATCGTTGTGAGCGGTGTAATCTCACTAGGCTTCATGATGAGCGTGTTGCCTGTTGCAAGTGCCGGCGCCAGCTTCCAGGACGCCTGCAGCAGAGGATAGTTCCACGGTGTAATCTGACCGCAGACACCGACCGGCTCGTGAACGACCTTGCTGACAGAGTTCGGCACCGGAGAATCAATCAGCTCTCCGCCGTTCTTATCCGCAAGCTCTGCGTAGTAGCGGAACACGCCGGCGATATCGTCCATGTCGCCGCGGCTCTCGTCCATTGTTTTGCCGGTATCAAGGGATTCGAGGTAAGCAAGCTCCTCTTTGTCCCGCTCGATCAGCTCCGCGATACGTCGCACGATCGCTCCGCGCTCCGTCGCCGGTGTCTCCGGCCATTCCCCGTTATCAAACGCTTCACGTGCTGCGGCAATCGCCTCTTTCGTGTCTGTTTCATCTGCTTCCGGGACCGTTGCAATCACTTCCTGATTGAACGGATTGATGATGTCGCGCGTCTCGCCGGACTTTGCGTCCACCCATTCCCCATTAATGTAATTTTTCAGTGTTAGATTGACATCCATTATGATCAACTCCAGTTCTTGAAGTGAATTAAGTTTGTTAAGAATTTATTTAACGTTTTTAACGATAACACGAGAACCCTGCCTTGTCAAAAGAAATCTGGACGTTTTTGAATAGGAGAGGAATAAAAAAGACCTTATCCTGGTGGATAACGTCTGAGAGTGTCGACAAAGTCAGTTTAAGTGAATCACGTCGCATCTGCCTGTATCTGCGGGCACTCGCTTTCGGAGGGAACTGGCTCGGCTTTCGCCTCGATCTGATCCTCCTGAGAAGCCGGTCCTCGCCTCGAAAAGAATGAGCGAGCCTTCCCTTCCTTAAAACATCAAGGAGCTGCATAAAGGTAAGTTCTCGCCAAGCTGAAAATAGAAGGGATCCATTTATCGAACATGCTTATTTATTTGTAAAGTCGGTGCTGTTTACAGTCTATTTTATAGCTTTCAGTGACAACAACTGTATTGACGCTTCACGGTAAATAAGATGGCATAGGTGGTTTCATTTATTAGCCTTCATCAGTTTGTCAGATTTATCCTTTACGCTTCAGGTTGGTATTGAATCTTGATTCAGTTCATTACCTCGTTTGTTTGCCTCCGGCTTCCTTCAACTTACAGCCCGCCCCGGACGCCTTGTTCGTTCGCGAAAGATTCCCATTATCAAGTCCGCAATATCCTTACACCTTCAAGCTGCCAGACGCTCCGGGCACAAGATTGCTTCATTGAACAGTCTCTCTGCAACTTCTTATTAGCGCTATGAATAGACGAGACACGCTCTTATCTGAACAGCCGCTACCAGCACACTTCTCTGATCTCGTAATCATCTGATGAATCCGTGTCTCCAGTGATGCAGGTAAAACATTCTTTTCCTGCGAATACACTGCCAAGCGCCCATATAGTGCTGCCACATGTGCTGCATGTTTCACCATTTTTCTTACTCTTGACCGCTTCTTGAAGCGCTTTTCTGATAGATTCAGGATTACTGTGCGGATTCGATTGGCTATGTTTCTTGATATACGATTCCATCGAGATAGGCTTCATTTGGTGATATACTCCTTTCTCTATCAGCAGTTGTTCTGCTTGATTGAACTGGTTACATTTCATTTAACATGGCGCTTCATACGGTCGGTCCAAGTTCTGAGAAGCTGATAATAGCGAGGGAGGTTTTGCTTAATTTTGAATGCCACCTCTTCGTTGTACGTATGAACCGTCAGATTACGGTCGTTTACCATTTCCAGTGCTTGAACAGCTTCTTCATCATTGAACAGATGAACCTCTCTGCTGCTGCGAATCACACCTTTAGGCGACCCGACGTCTATTCCTTCTACATCATATAAATATTGCTTTGCAGCTTTCCAAGTTGCTTCAAACGTAAATTCAAAACGTTGAATAGCAGCATCTCTTTCAATTTCACTAAGTGTATCCAGTAGCGCCAGCTGTTCGAAAGAGTTCAGTGCTTTTTCAGCTGATGCTAGTCGCTGATGTAATCTTTCCAAATAATTCCCTCCTTCTTCACGCGTTCTTTAAACACTGCATTAGTAGTATCCAAGTCAACAACGTCCACTTTATACGGAATAGCTGATTCTTCGATTTCGTCAAGTAAGCTGTTCCATACGGCAGGTGAAATGGGATCAACTGATTCCACGGCGATGTCAATGTCCGAACTATGCTTTTCCTGCTTACGAGCCCAGGAGCCGAATAAATAAACGCGCACATTTTCTCCGCTCAGTTGATTCTCTATAATAGAGCGGAGTAATGTCATCATCTCCTTCTTATTGGCAGCTTCCGTTCCCATACAATTCCACCCTCTTTTTTCACACAGTATAGCATATTAGCCTTTTATTACGATTAATTGGAATTTAATTGTAAAAATCATATTATACTCTAAACATTCTATGAAAATGGTAGATTTCATTAAGTTTATAGTATTTTATTCTAAAAACTCTCATTAGTAATTAGTTTTATCCAATAAGCATTTTTTATACTGAATTTATATAAGGTTTAAAAATTTTAAAATTTTATTTTTATTCTTAGCAGCAGAAATATTTATTGCTCCATCTTTCTGAACCCAAAATTGAATTATTCCTAATTTCCCCAAAGAACTTTCTACTTTGCTTACTCTATCTCTAATTCTAGGAATATCTGGATTAGCCATAGCTAAAATTAACTTTGAATCATTATCGTTTCCATATTCCATTAACTTACAAATTTGCATGTATGTATGAGTCTTTATTTAATTAGAGTCGAAGACTGTACTCTTATCGTGTTTGTTTGCTTGAGATCCTTTAGATTCGACATAAATTTTCCAGTCACCTTTCTCAGATTGTACATCAATTCCAGTTTGATTCCCATTAAGATATTTGATATTTGTAAAGCCCTTTCTTTCAAGGAAATTAGCAATGAAGACATTTATTTGGTCCTCGTTAATTATAAAAGGGTCTGGTTTTAAAAGTTTAGAATTTTGAATAGGCAATTGTACATCCAACTCCTTAATAAAATTACAAACATAGGTTAAATGTAATTATTTCGTTTATGAAAGGTAAATCTGGTGACTATGTAGTAAAACTTTTTTATATTATCAGTTGAGATATGCACGTTAAATATATATTTTTTAACAATAGAGCATTTTTGAAGTATACCTCTAATATAGACCAATCTCTAACTATGTAATCGTAATTTCGATTAGCAAAAAAAGACAGAAAGGAACGAATTCCTTTCTGCCTCTTGATATAAGGGGGGACTGGGCTTACATCATGCCGCCCATTCCACCCATGCCGCCCATGTCAGGCATGCCGCCACCGCCGGCGTTGTCCTCTTCAGGCAGTTCTGCTACGACTGCTTCTGTGGTGAGGAACATCGCGGATACGGATGCTGCGTTCTGAAGCGCAGAGCGTGTTACTTTTGTTGGGTCTACGATACCTTGCTCGACCATGTCGACGTACTCGCCAGTTGCAGCGTTGTAGCCGATGCCGACGCTTTCGCCTTTGAGGCGTTCTACGATGATAGAGCCTTCAAGGCCAGCGTTTTCAGCGATCTGACGAACTGGCTCTTCCAGTGCACGGTACACGATGTTGGCACCAGTTGCTTCGTCACCTTCGAGGTTGAGCGTCTTCAGTGCTGTCAGCACGTTTACGAGCGCTGTACCACCACCTGCAACGATGCCTTCTTCTACTGCTGCACGCGTAGAGTTGAGGGCGTCCTCGATGCGGAGCTTCTTCTCTTTCATTTCTGTTTCTGTAGCTGCACCGACTTTGACGACTGCTACGCCGCCTGCAAGCTTAGCAAGACGCTCCTGCAGCTTTTCGCGGTCGAAGTCAGATGTTGTTTCTTCGATCTGGGACTTGATCTGGTTGACACGGTCTGCAATCTTCGCAGAGTCGCCGGCACCTTCCACGATCGTCGTGTTGTCTTTTGTGACAACGACTTTAGATGCGCGGCCAAGCTGTGTAATCTGCGCAGACTTCAGGTCGAGACCGAGGTCTTCTGTGATCACTTCGCCGCCTGTGAGCGTCGCGATGTCATCGAGCATAGACTTACGGCGGTCACCGAAGCCAGGTGCTTTTACTGCTACTGCGTTGAACGTGCCGCGCAGCTTGTTCACAACGAGTGTTGCGAGCGCTTCGCCTTCTACGTCTTCTGCGATGATCAGGATTGGCTTGCTCTGCTGCACAACCTGCTCGAGCACAGGGAGTACTTCCTGGATGTTGCCGATTTTCTTATCTGTAATAAGGATGTACGGATCTTCCAGAACAGCCTCCATCTTGTCAGAGTCCGTTACCATGTAAGGAGATGCGTATCCGCGGTCGAACTGCATTCCTTCTACGACTTCAAGCTCTGTTGAGAAGCCTTTAGACTCTTCCACTGTGATAACGCCGTCGTTTCCAACACGCTCCATTGCTTCTGCAATCAGTTCACCGACAGTGTCATCTGCAGAAGAGATCGCAGCTACCTGGGAGATAGACTCACGGCCTTCGATCGGCTTGGAGATCTTTTTCAGCTCGTCAAGCGCTGCCTGAGTTGCTTTTTCAATTCCGCGGCGAATCACCATTGGGTTCGCACCGGAAGTAACGTTTTTCAAGCCTTCCTTGATCATAGCCTGTGCCAGAACGGTTGCTGTTGTTGTACCGTCACCAGCAATATCATTTGTTTTAGACGCTACTTCGGATACGAGCTGGGCGCCCATGTTCTCGAAGTTGTCTTCGAGTTCGATTTCCTTTGCGATTGTCACACCGTCGTTCGTGATAAGCGGGTTACCGAACTTTTTCTCGAGAACGACGTTACGTCCTTTTGGTCCAAGCGTTACTTTTACTGTATCTGCAAGACGGTCTACCCCGCGCATCATTGCGCGGCGCGCGTCTTCACTGTGCTTAATTTCTTTTGCCATGCTGAATCAACCTCCATATAAAAGATTTAGTGTTAACGGGAATTCCTTATTCGATGATCGCCAGTACGTCGCTTTCGCGAAGAATAAGAAGTTCGCGGCCTTCGTACTTCACTTCTGTTCCAGAATACTTAGAGAACAAAACTTTCTGGTCTTCTTTAATCTCAAGCGCCACGCGCTCTCCGCTTTCTGTGAGACGGCCTGTACCAACTGCTACGACCTTCCCTTCCTGCGGCTTTTCTTTTGCAGAGTCCGGCAGTACGATTCCGCTTGCCGTCTTTTCCTCCTGCTGTACGAGTTCAATTACGATACGATCTCCTAATGGCTTTAACAAGGAAAACACCCTCCTTTAATATTTGGGCATGCCAGGCATGCTTTTTCACATTTAAGTAATCTTATTAGCACTCGGTTTATTTGAGTGCTAACACAATTCCTATAATAATCAACCTCAGAAAAATTTGCAACCCTTTCGGATGATTTTTTTAGGCTTTGTAACCGCACACACCTTCCTACTATGCCCGTTCACAGAAACGTTAAAACGTGAGAAAAGCGGGGGCAACTTTCGTATGCTACAATGGATTTTAGACTTGTGACTTTACTACAGAAGGGGAGACATCCGTTTGAATAAACACTATTGGCTCATTCTTGTAGCCTTTATTCTCATGCAGCTTTCCCCGGTCGTCATTATGCCTGTGCTGATCGCACTTGGGTTTGACGGATCGATGGAACAGCTGTCCGGCCAGTCGATTTCGGTCGGATTTACAATTGGCTTCTTCATTATTGTCTGGCTCGCGCTCCGAGCGAAGCCGAACCCGAAGCTGCAGGAGGGCAAGGCGGACATTCCGCAGACAATTCTCTGGTCAATCGGCGGTATCTTCCTCGCGTTTTTCGCCCAGTATGCTGCGGCTTTAATTGAAACGTTTGCGTTTGGCATTGAGCCGGGCTCCGAGAATACCGACATGATTGTCGGCATGGCTAACGCCGCGCCGTTCGTCATCTTTGTGGTCGCTGTACTTGGCCCTGTTATTGAAGAAATTGTCTTTCGTATGGTGATCTTCGGTGCTTTGTATAAGCGCTTTGGCTTTTGGATCGCAGCGCTCGGAAGCGGATTTTTGTTTGCCGTGATCCATCTCGACTTTGAGCACCTGCTCGTCTACCTGGCAATGGGCGTTGTGTTTGCATGGCTCTATGTCAAGACGAAGCGCATTATCGTACCGATCATTGCGCACGTCGGGATCAACTCCTTCGTGATGCTCGTTCAGGTGATTTTTGGCGAACAGCTCCAGGATCTCATGGAGCAGATGGAGGAAATGGAGCAGTCGATTCAATTGATCGTTAGAGGCTGGCTGCTATGATCGGCTCCCTGCGCTTTAACGGGTATCTGTTCGTCTTTCTCGGTACCGTATTCGTGCTCATGGCGATTCAAAGCACGAACCGGACCGGAGGCATGGATGCACTGACCATTATTCTGATCGCGTTTGCCGCATTTGATTATGTCCTTGCGTTTAAATTTCTCGGCGCTTCTGCCAGAGAGCGGCGCGAGAACGGATCGAAATAGGAAGGAGCCAGCCGCATTGCCGGCTGGCTCTTTTGTCGTATATAGATGTATCTGTGACGGTGCTGTTTTTGCTCCATTACATTTATTCTTTATTCAAATGTCCCTTTTACAAGCACTTTTCTCTCCCGCATCATGATGCGTCCACGGGCAAGCACGGTTTCAGGCTCCCAGTCTTCATTCATCAGCAGCATATCTGCATCGCGTCCAACTTCGACCCGGCCTTTATCCTGCAGCTTCAGCACGCTGGCCGGATTTTCTGTAACGGTGCGGATGGCCTGCTCCGGCGCTACTCCTTCCGTAACTATCGCTTCTGTGAGCGCGCGCTGCAGGCTGCCGACATCGGCAACCGTAAGCCCGGTCAGTTCTCCTGCTGCGTTAAATTCCGGGAGGCTTCCCTGACCGTCTGACGTCATCGTGATCTTCCGGTCATCGGTGCCTGCCTCCAGCGCACGACGCAGCGCTTTCGGAGCGTTCACTTCCCCGTCATCCAGAAACTGCGGAATCGTGCTAGTCGTAAAGTCGATAACACCGCCTCGTTCAGCAAATGCAAGCCCTGCCTGAAACAGCTTTTCGGTTCGGTTCACGTGCGTCGGGCAGAAGCTCGTGATTGGCAGATCCGTTGAATCAACGACCGCAAGCAGTGGATCCAGCCTGCTTTCCCCGCCGCCAATATGCACGTTGACGATGCCTGCCTTACCAGACAGCATGCCGCCGATTCGGGCCTGTGAAGCTACTTTTGCAAGCTCGTCCGTCGTCGGCTGTGACGAGCGGTGGTCACTGATCGCGACTTCACCGACGCCGATAATGCGGTCGATCAGCATCATATCATCTTCAATTTTGCCGGTGATCGTTCTCACCGGCACGTGATAGTTCCCGACGTGGCAGTAACAGCTGATGCCTTCGGTTTCCAATGCCCGAGCCTTTGCGATCAGTTCCGGCATCGTTCTCGTTGCTCCATCTGTTCCGATGACACCGACGACTGTCGTGATCCCGGCTTTCACCGCGTCAGAAAGCTTCAGCTCTGGCGTGCGCGTATGATACCCGCCTTCTCCGCCGCCGCCTATAATATGCACATGGCTGTCAATCAGCCCTGGAATAAGCAACTGTCCTTCTGCTTCGATGACGACCGTCTCCCCTGCCGACGGCGCTTCCAGTGAATCGGCGATTGCGGCAATTTTCCCACCCGCAATCAACACGTCTTTTTCCCCGAGCGGCTCCGGCGCGAACACGGAAGCCCCTTTAATAAGCGTGAACATGCAATCCCTCCGTAAGTGTTATGAAAAGTTGATGAAGACTGCGACGATGACAAAGACCAGCGCCAGTCCGAACATAAGCAGCTGGAATTTGAAAATAAAACGGAACCATGTTCCCCAGCCGATCCGTGCTGCACCGAGCGTTCCCATGAGTGCAGCGGACGTTGGCACGATCATGTTCGTCAGTCCGTCACCGAGCTGAAAGCCGAGGACAGCGACCTGACGCGTCACGCCAGCAATGTCAGCAAGCGGTGCAATAAGCGGCATCGTGAGCGCCGCCTGACCGGAGCCGGATACAACAAAGAAGTTGATGACGGACTGAAAGACGAGAATAAAGGAAGCAGACAGCACTTCCGGCATATCATCGACGAGTCCCCCCGCAGCGTACAGCACCGTGTTTAAGACAGATGCCGCAGCCGGATCGTCGCCGCCTAAGATGATGACGATCCCTTTTGCCATCCCGACGACGAGCGCTGCCGGCAGCAGCTGCTGCGCACCTTCGCCAAAGCTCTCCGCCACATCGTTGATCGTCATATCATTCAGCTTGAAAATGACGCCGATCGCACCTGCGACAAGCCCGATCGTGAAAAACTGCGTGGCAATTTCCGGAATATAATATGCGTCCCGTACGACACCCCAGATAATCCAGCCGATTCCGAGCGCAAGCGTAATCACGACGAGCGAATCTCCAACGGTAAACTTACCGTTAATATCCTGGACATTGTTATGCTTTTTAAAATAAGCATTTGCTTCCGGTGAATACGATTTGGCCGGGTCACGCCTTACTTTGGAAGCGTACCACATTGTATAGGCAATGCCGACACCGGTGAACACAGCCCACATGAGCATGCGAAACGGCGTTCCAGAAAGCACCGGCACGTCGGAAACTCCCTGGGCAATAGCGACACCAAACGGATTCATCCACGACGTAGCAAAACCGATCTGGGTTGCCACGTAAGTGATCATCACGCCGGTGATTGCATCGTAGCCGAGTGCAATGACAAGCGGCACGAGAATGATCGCAAACGCAATCGCTTCTTCTCCCATGCCGAACACGGCACCGCCCAGTGAGAAGAAGAAAAACATGACGGGAATCAGCAGCGCTTCTCTTCCTTTCGTCTTATCTATCACCGCTAAGATTCCCTGATCAATCGCCTTCGTCCGCATAATAATGCCAAAGGCACCGCCGATGATAAGAATAAAGGCGACGACTCCGACAGCCGAGCCCCATTTATCCCCGGAAACGAGTCCTTCGAACATGTAGTTTAAAAATCCGGCGCCGCCAAACGGCTCAAATAAGCTGACTCCTTCGCGGGCAGGCTCTCCTGCTTCATCGGTTTCGTACTCAAACGTATCCGGAATGAGCACGGTACGCGTGTCTTCCTGCCCGGCGTTGTCATATGTAACTTCCTCTGTTTCGAACATCCCCATCGGGATCAAGTACGTCATCAGTGCTGCCAGCACCACCACGCCAAAAATGATCACAAACGTATGAGGCATTTGAATACCTTTCTTCGGCATCTTTCCCACTCCTTTCAAGACTGCTGTTTATGAATTGCAAAATAGATGCCAACTTTTTTGCACAGCTTCCCTCAAACGCCAAAAAGAAGCGGCGCTGGCTAAATTGGAGCCGGCCTGACGAGGTTTAGGCAGCCATTGCTCTTTTTAAATTGAAATCGACTATGTTCTGCGGGAATCGTTGATCTAAGCTTGATAGTCCTTATATGTTTTTATGATAAAATGTAGAACAACATATAAAAAGGAGAATCTCTATGCTTGGATTAATTGCAGGAAGCAAGAAAACAGAGGATGCCCTCTTTTACCAGCTGCGCCAGCTGCTTGGCGATTTTTTACCGATCCGCTCCTGTGCGCTTGATGAAACACGAAAACCAGAGTGGCTTCACCAAGCTGAAGTGCTCGTCTTTTCCTCCGATTCCGTACGGCAGGAATGGGAGCATACGGTTTCATCTGCAGACATCCATTCCATTACAGGAATCCGCACGATCGATCCGGAGGCCATCAACGACCTGCTTCATATCGCTCCAGGGCGCGTCTTAATTGTAAACGATGATGCGCAATCCATTCGGGAAACAGCTGAATCGATGTTCCAGCTTGGATTGACCCATCTGACCCCTGTGCCGCTTGAAGCATCGAAACTGTATTACGATGGCATTTCTGTCGCCGTTACACCAGGCGAGCCGGAGAAATGTCCCCCATCTATATCTACGATTGCAGATATCGGCGTCCGTCCCTTCAGCATGAAAACACTGCTGGATATCGTCGATGCCTTTGAGCTTCCGCTTGCCTCTCAAGTGTCGGAGCGTTATCTCCAAACGATCGTTCGGCTGCAGCGGCGGCTTATCGAAGAAGAAGAGCAGACGTCCTCGCTCATGAGTCACTACCATGACCTGCTCGATCAGGTTGATGACGCTATTCTGGCCGTTGACACAGCAGGCTTGATCACTGCAGCAAACAAGCGTATGGCAGCCTTCTGCGGCATGCAGGAAACGACACTGCTCGGCCGCCGCGCTGCAGATATGCTCGTTTCTACACCTGTCGGGCCTTTTTTGACGAGCGATGACAGCCGCCAGACCGTGTCAGGAGAGGATGACGAATATGTGCTGTATAAAACGGACACCGGCTCCGGCACAATCATGACCATGAAAAGTGTGGAGACAGCCTTTGAGGTTGAGCAGACGGCAAAGCGCGCCAAGCAGGACGGTCTCCGGCCGCAGTATACGCTCGATGACATTATTGCACGCGACCCGGAGATGGTCCGGGCAAAAGAAGCAGCCAGGAAGATGGCCGCCTCGCTCCATCCGGTTCTGCTGCAAGGAGAAACCGGCGTCGGTAAAGAGCTGTTCGCTCATGCCGTGCATCATAACTCTCCTGTCTGGCAAGGTCCCTTTTTCGCGGTGAATGCCGGTGCCATGACAGAAAGCCTGCTGTTAAGCGAGCTGTTCGGCTATGAAGAGGGGACGTTTACCGGTGCGCAAAAAGGCGGCCGCCGCGGTCTGTTTGAGCTTGCCTCAGGCGGCACGCTTTTCTTGGATGAAATCGGGGATTTGAGCCCAAACGTGCAGGGACAGCTGCTGCGTGTGCTTCAAGAGGGCGAAATCCGCCGTGTCGGCGGAAGCCGCAATATTCCGGTTGATGTGCGAATTGTGACAGCAACGAACAAGGTGTTGGATGAAGAAGTTGAGCAGGGACGCTTTCGTGCTGATTTGTTCTATCGGCTACGCGTCCTCCCATTGACAATTCCGCCGCTGCGCGAGCGTACGCAGGATATTCCGCTTCTCGTGCAAGCGTTTTTGCCGGAGGGCAATGCTCTGTCGGAAGCTGCGCTGGAGGCGCTTACCTCCTACAGCTGGCCAGGCAATATCCGCGAG
Source organism: Bacillus daqingensis (assembly GCF_042654445.1). Classification (NCBI taxonomy): domain Bacteria; kingdom Bacillati; phylum Bacillota; class Bacilli; order Caryophanales; family Bacillaceae; genus Bacillus; species Bacillus daqingensis. Next base: position 14,003 of record NZ_JBHSGK010000007.1, on the reverse strand, counting down.
CTGAAAAGCTGTCTTGCTTACGCGGTGACGCTTGGCGGTGACGTTATTTCTACCGATGACCTGCCGGCCACGGTGTTTGCCCGTCCTGCAAGCAGCTTAACGCCGGATCACCTGATTATTCTGGATTTGCTTCGCGACGGTACACGGAAAAGCTTAAAACAGCTGGAGCAGGAGGCTGCCCCCCTCACCCTGCAACAAATCCGCCGCATCGTTGAACAGCTTGACCGCGAAGGACTGATTCAGAAAGGGCGCGGGCGGATCGGTTCCCAGATCACCCACGCCGGAATGGCCGTTTATTCTTGACGCTGCTGGCGCCTGTGTTCCTGCCCGAGCAGAATACCTGCCGGAATCGAAAGGAATCCGAGTACGGCAACGATCAGAAAGCCTTCGTTGATTGCCGTCAGGCTTGCCTGTTCAATCGTGCTGCCGTTTACGGCCATAATCTGACCGCGGCGCACTTCAAAATAGATGGAAACGAATACGATACCAAACGCTGAGCTCATTTGCCGGAATACGTTGTTCATAGCTGAACCGCGCGACACAAATTTTTCCGGAATCGCGTTCATACCGGCTGTTGTCGCCGGCATCTGTGCAAGCCCCATGCCGATTCCGCGAACCGCGTTCACCGCAATCACAATCCAGACCGCTGTTTCCAGCTGCATGAATCCGAGCACAGCCGTTCCAACAGCCATGATCGACAGTCCGGCGGTGACAGGAAGAGCCGGACCGATCTTATCAAGCATCCTCCCTCCGACCGTCATAAAGATGCCGGATAAAAGAGCTGCCGGCAAAAAGGCCAGACCGGTCATGACGGCACCTAGGCCGTAGACATTCTGAATGAGCAGCGGGATTAAAAAGATGCCGCTGAAGAGCATAATCGAACTGATCATCGCTACCACAACGCTGTAGGTGTACGCCCTTGCCTGAAACACGGACAGATCAAGCAGCGGCTGGGGACTTTTCAGCTCAATTCGCGTAAACAGAACAAGCAGAGCAAGCCCGACCGCCACGAGTGAGAGATTGACCGGATTATACAGCTGAGCCAGCTCATTCATACGCCCGAGCGCAAATAGAATCGCGCCGACGCCGGCCGTCACTGTTAGAAAGCCCGGCAGGTCGAAGCGGATATCATCCACCTTTTTCGTCTGCCGCAGATAGCGCCAGGAGAAGGCGAGACCTAATATCCCGGTTGGCAGGTTGCAGAGAAAGAGCCACTCCCACGTGCCAAATTCGATAATTATTCCGCCAAGCGTCGGTCCAATGGTCGGCGCCATCATGGCGGCTATGCCCCAGACGCCGGTCGCAAGCCCGCGCTCTCCCTTTGGGAACACTTCAAAAATAAGCGCGAGCGAGAGCGGCATCATAATGCCGCCCCCGACGCCTTGAAGCCCGCGGAAAAAGATGAGCGAGCTCAAGTCCCACGACATGGACCCAAGAACGGAGCCGGTTAAAAAAATTGCGAGCCCGACCATGAACAGCTGCTTTTTGCCGAATTTATCACCTAAATAGCCGGTGAGCGGCATCGTCATGCCCATGACGACCATAAAGATCGTAATCACCCAGCCTGTCGCGACGGCTCCGGAGTCGAACACCTGCATCAGGTGCGGGACAGCCGGATTCAACATACTGTTATTTAAAATGACTGTAAATGTACCGAGCAGCACTGATATGACGACGAGCCACTTTTGAGGTATACGTGCCATGATGTCACCTTCATTTTCTTTCGATTAACGAATCTTTTTCTATCCTATCATAAATGCATGCCCCTTTGCCCCAAGCCGCGATTGAGACTCCGGCTTTCCTTCATTATAAAAACCGCCCCGTTTCCGGGACGGCTCGGTTTCAGCTTTATTACGAAAGCGGATAATGCTTCATAAAGTAAATCAGCGACTGCAGCTCAACGGAGAGGTCAATGTGGTGGACGCGGACGTGATCCGGCAGCGACAGCCTTGCCGGTGTGAAATTCAAAATCCCTTTGATGCCGGCTTCGACAAGCTCCTCTGCGATTCCCTGCGCGTACTGGGACGGCACGGTCAAAATCGCCACTTCCACTTTTCCTTCAATATGCTTGCCGAGGTCTTTAAAATGATGCACCGGCACCTCGCCAATCACTTCTCCAACCACCGATTCGTCGACGTCAAACGCCATCTCGATACGGGTATTATTGCTTTTGCTGAAATTGTACTTTAAAAAGGCTGTGCCGAGATTTCCGACGCCGACGAGCGCTACCTGTGTCAGCTCATCCTGGTCGAGTGTCTTGCGGAAAAACGAAAGCAGATAACTGACGTTATAGCCGTAGCCTTTTTTACCGAGCGCACCGAAGTAGGAAAAATCGCGGCGGATCGTGGCAGAATCCACCTTTACTGCTTCGCTCAGCTCAGACGACGACACGCGGTGCTTACCGGATGCCTGCAGTCCTTCTAAAAAGCGGTAGTACAGCGGCAGCCGTTTAGCGGTCGCCTGCGGTATTTTTGCCTGATCAATATCCATCATTCCATATCCCCCTGTCCTTTAGCGGTCGCTGCTCTCTCGTGAGAAGTCGCCGCTTTTGCCGCCTGTCTTTTCTTTCAGGTAGGTCGGACCAATGACCATTCCTTTATCAACGGCCTTGCACATATCGTATACCGTAAGCGCTGCAGCGGATGCGCATGTTAACGCTTCCATTTCGACACCGGTTCTTCCTGTCGTTTTAACAGCTGCTTCTATCTTCAGTGTATATGTTTGTTCCTTCACAATCCAGTCGAAAGAAACATCCACGCCTGAAAGCGGGAGCGGATGACACATCGGGATGATGTCTGCCGTATTTTTAGCTGCCATAATGCCTGCAATTTGCGCCACCTGCAACACATCTCCTTTGCCGATTTGCCCAGCGCGGATCTTCGTATATATCTCTTCATTAACCTCCACGCTTGAAAGCGCCCGGGCTGTCCGCTTTGTAATTTCCTTATCGGAAATATCCACCATGCGTGCCCTGCCTTCTTCATTAAAGTGTGTTAAGTCACTCATGCTTCCACCTCACATTTCCACCATCCATTGTACACTATTCGCTTTTTCAATGCATGCTTTGCCTGTGCAAGGCAGCTCATGTACACTGGAGAAGGAGAAGAACGAACTGACAGAAGAGGATGAACCGCCATGATATTACTGCAATGCTCGCAGCTGTCCAAGTTTTTTGGATCTGAACAGGTGCTGGCTAACGTGAAAATGGAAATTAAAAGCCGTGAACGAATCGCCCTTGTCGGCCGGAACGGAGCTGGAAAGTCTACGCTGCTGCGCGTCTTTTCCGGCGAATACGATCATGATGAGGGGCATCTCATGATCCCGAAAGAGGTATCGATCGGCTACCTCGCTCAGGACAGCGGACTGCAGTCGGAACGGTCGATCTGGGAAGAAATGCTGACGGTTTTCACCGATCTGCGCGCGATGGAACAGGAGCTTCGACGCCTCGAAGAGAAAATGGCCGAAGGCAGCGAAAAAGTGCTCGCAGAATATGACCAGCTTCAGCTTCAGTTTCAACAGCGCGGCGGTTTCCAATACGAAGCCGATATCCGCAGTATTTTGACGGGCCTGCATTTTCAGTCGTTTGATTATGATACGCCGGTTTCGTCGCTCAGCGGCGGTCAGAAAACGAGGCTTGCCCTCGGGAAGCTGCTTCTGTCACGGCCGGATCTGCTGATTCTTGATGAGCCGACCAACCACTTGGATATTGAGACGCTGACGTGGCTGGAAGGCTATTTAAGCGGCTATGACGGTGCTGTACTTATCGTATCGCACGACCGCTATTTCCTCGACAAAGTCGTGGATACGGTCTATGAGCTGTCCTTCCAGCGCACGCGCCGTTTTACTGGCAATTACTCCAGCTATCTCGACCAAAAAGCGAAGCAGCTCGAGCTCGACATGAAGCAATACGAAAAGCAGCAGGAGGAAAAAAAGAAGCTGGAAGACTTCGTCCAGCGTAATCTGGCCCGTGCCTCCACGAGCAACCGCGCCAAAAGCCGCCGCAAGCAGCTCGAGCGGATGGACGTTATGGACCGGCCGAAGGATGACGACAAATCAGCTTCCTTCCGCTTTCAAATTGACCGGCAGAGCGGGAACGACGTGCTTCAGCTTGATGACGTGTCGGTCCGTTACAAGCCCGGACAGCCGCTGATTGATCACATTTCAGTCCAGCTGACCAGGGGCGAAAGCGTAGCACTGCTCGGACCAAATGGAATAGGCAAATCGAGTCTGCTCAAGACGATCACCGGTGCGATGAAGCCGCATGCAGGAAGCATCCGGCTTGGCAGCAACGTTTCTATTGGCTATTACGATCAGGAGCAGACGGAGCTGACCTCTAATAAAACCGTGCTGCAGGAGCTATGGGATGAGTATCCACATGTGAATGAAAAGGATATTCGAACGGTGCTCGGCAACTTTCTTTTCAGCGGAGACGACGTCTTGAAGCATGTACAGGATTTAAGCGGCGGCGAAAAGGCCCGGGTGGCCCTTGCAAAGCTGATGATGAAAAAAGCGAATCTGCTCATTCTCGATGAGCCGACCAACCACCTCGATCTCGACAGCAAAGAAGTGCTTGAGAATGCGCTCATTGACTACCCTGGTACGATCCTGTTCGTCTCGCACGACCGCTACTTTGTTAATCGGATGGCGACAAGAGTAATTGAATTGACCACCAATGCCGCAATCAGCTATCTCGGGGATTATGACTACTATGCGGCGAAAAAGCAGGAGCAGCAGGAACTTGCCCGCATCGAAGCGGAAGAATCACCGGTTGAAGCAGCTGCACCGCCGTCTGCCAAAGCTGATTTTAAAGCCGGAAAGGCCCGCCAAAAGGAAGTTCGGCAGCTTGCAAGGCGAATTGAAGAACTGGAAAAGGCGATTGAGCAGGAAGAATCTGCAATCGAAAAAATTGAAGCGCTTCTGTGTGAACCTGATGTTTATCAGGATCACGAGCGTACGCTGGAGCTGAACGTTCAGCTTGAACACGTAAACGGCCGTCTCGAACAATGGATGGATGAATGGGAAAAGCTGCAGGAACAGCTGGATTAACACGCAGGAACGGCGAATAATCGCCGTTTCTTTTTTTGTGTTGTCCACAGGCTGCATACGTTCACAAAGTTACTCACAGAAAATATGGCGCGTCAATACAAAAATGGTCACCTATTCACAGTTATCAACGTTATCCCCAGACTTATGCACATTATATCGGCTCAGGAAGCGCATTTTGATTTAGTTACTCACATTATCCACAGTTATCCACAGATTTTCTGTTAACAACTCAAACCCTTCTACGGCGCGAATGTATCCGTTTTATTCACATTATCCACAGAATCTTAACAATTTATACACATACAAGATAAAGGTCCTGCCTTCACCCTGACAAAAGAATGAGCCGCCCTTAAAAAGAGCGGCTGATAACGTATTTTTAGGGGAATAACCTTGCATCTGCCTGTATCTGCGGACGCTCGCTTTCCGGAGGGAACGGGCTCAGCTAACCGCTTCTTTCCTCCATTGGAAGCGAGGGAGCTCTGCCTCGTTCTGATTCGAGGTCCTCCGATGTCAGCAGCTGGCAGTGCGTTACACGTGCCTAATTATGAAGGTACGATCGACTTCCATACAGATAGAACCTTCCAGATGAAACGTTTCGATGTTAAACAAGGATGCCAGTACGTTACCGAATTCATGATAATCGTAAAACGCAGCCGCGTCTGCCTGTCGAGCCGTTCTCTCAAAGGACGGCTCGCTCGTTTCTATTATTGTTTTAGCTGATAGAAAGTCCGGGAACCCCGTTTAACCGGTCATCGGCAAAACGTTTTTCCTGATAGCGCACGTAAGCCGCGGCACCGATCATCGCCGCATTATCCGTACATAGAGAAAGCGGCGGAATGGTTAACGTCCACCCTTCCTTTTCTGCTGTTTCTTCGAGTGCGCTTCTCAGACCGCTGTTGGCAGCTACACCGCCCGCGAGCACGAGCCGGCTGACGCCGTACCGCTTGGAAGCAGCAGCCGTTTTCGTCACGAGTACATCAATCACTGACTGCTGAAAGCCTGCGGCAAGCGCTCCAGGATCGATTTCTTCTCCTTTTTGCTTGGCGTTGTGCAGTGTGTTTATAACAGCTGATTTCAAACCGCTGAAGCTGAAATCAAGCGATCCTTCTTCAAGCCAGGCGCGAGGAAGCTCCACTGCTTCTGCAGAACCGGAGGCAAGCTTATCGATTTCCGGACCGCCGGGGTACGGAAGACCAAGTGTGCGTGCTACTTTGTCATAGGCTTCGCCGACAGCGTCATCGCGCGTCCGTCCGATGATTTCAAATGACCCGTGTTCCTTCATATAAATAAGCTCTGTATGCCCACCTGAGACAACAAGCGACAGCAGTGGAAACTGCAACGGCTCGACAAGATGATTAGCATAAACGTGACCGGCGATGTGATGCACGCCGATCAGCGGCAGCCCATGAGCGAACGCCACAGCTTTTGCTGCATTTACGCCGACAAGCAGTGCTCCGACAAGACCTGGCCCCTCTGTGACAGCCACAGCATCAAGGTCTTGGAAAGTCATGTTTGCCTGCTGCAGCGCTTCCTCCATAATAACCGTAATTTGTTCGACGTGATGTCGGGATGCGATTTCCGGAACAACACCGCCAAACCGTTTATGAGAGTCCATCTGCGAAGCGATGACGCTGCTTATAATGGTTGTGCCGTTTTCGATAACCGCTGCGGCGGTTTCGTCACAGCTTGTTTCCACAGCGAGAATTCGTACTTGTTCACTCATAGTTTCACCCACATAACCAATGCATCCTCCTGATTATCCGTATAGTAATGCTTCCGAATTCCTCCGGGTTCAAAGCCGTATTTTTTGTACATCGCCTGAGCCGGATGATTCGATACCCGGACTTCGAGACTCAGCCGCTCCGCTCCAAGCGTCCGGGACATTTCCATCGCACTTTGGAGCAGGTTTTCGCCGACTCCCTGCTGCCTGAACTCCGGGTCCACGGCAATATTGGTAATGTTTGCGTTCTCTACGACAACCCAGAGACCGCAATATCCGATCACCCGATTTTTAACGACCGCAACAAAATAATAGGCAAATTGATTTTTAGTCAGCTCCTGATAAAAAGCATCCCGCGTCCACGGTGTTGAAAAGCAGCGTTTTTCAACATCCATTACTTCTTCTATATCAATGGTATCCATCATCCGGATTTCTGCTCTAGCCATGCTCATTCTGCTTTCTCTGCCAGTTTGCTTCAGCCTCTGCCAGCCGGAGATACTGCGGCACAAATGTATGCAGGTCTTCAGCAGTTTTCCCGCTGCTTGCTGCCCAGACCCCTGCCGGCCTGACCGTATGAAGCGGACCTGGTGCATCGATGAACAGGCTGCCAAGCTTCTGCTGCAAAAGCTCCCGATGCTTGTCGAGGTCCGGGCTGAGTGCGAGCACCGGCCGGCCTTGCTCTGCAAGCCGCGTGAGCAGGTCTTCCAGCATGACCATGCTGTCAGCTTCTGCTTGATGCAGAACGCCGTCCTCCGATTCATAAATCCCTGCAAATGCCTGACCTCTCCGTGCGTCGAAAAAGGATAGAATACGTGCACTGCTCCATAGTCCATTGTATGCCAGCGCTTCAAGCGACGAGACACCATAAAGCGGCTTTTCCAAAGCCCATGCCATACTTTTCGCTGTCGTTACCCCGATTCGAACACCCGTATAAGAGCCAGGTCCTGCCGCGACGGCAATCCCATCCAGCTCAGCAGGAGACATACCGGCGTCTTCCATAACAGACCGCACAGCAGGCATCAGCCTTACAGAATGGTTCTCTTTTTTTGTCGACACATACTCGGCAAGCACCTGGGCGTTCTCATAAAGACCAACGCTCAGAACGTAGGTCGACGTATCTATTGTTAAAAGCTTTGTCATGTCCAATCCTCCAACAGCTTTTCGGCCCGCGGGCCGAACGCTTCTGCCGTGATCGTGCGCTCAGAATATCCATCATAGCGGATCGTCAGCTGAAGGCGCTCCTCAGGCAGCATATCGTCAATCATTTCCGGCCATTCCACAAGGAGGACGCCTTGATCCAGATAGTCGTCCAGACCGAGCTCTTCCATGCTGTCTTCCAATCGGTATGCATCCATGTGATAAAATGGATGACGTCCCTCGTATTCTTTCATAATCGTAAACGTGGGGCTGTTGATTAATTCCGTTACTCCAAATGCCGCTCCCAGGGCTTTTGTAAATGTCGTTTTACCTGCTCCCAGATCTCCGGAGAGTGTAATCAGGTCTCCTGGCTTTAAAAATGCCGCCAGCGATTCGGCAGCGACCTTGGTTTCCTCTTCTGACGCTGAATGCCATTGCTTTTTCACCGCTGAGATCCCCCTCTAAAAATGCGAATAGCCGCCTCCGGTCAGGCGTTCTCTTTTTCCATTTCGCTCCATGAATACATGCGCTTCCCCGGCCTCAACGTATCCAATCGCATAAAGCGGCAGCTTTTGTAAACAGCATGTTTCCTGCAAATGACGGAAGTCAGCCCGGGAGGCCGTACCGATCAGCACAAAGTCCTCTCCTCCGCGCAGCATCCAGTTTTCAAGCTCTGCACGTTCCGCATTAAGCCCCGTCTCCGGAAGCTGTTCTCGAATAATGGTGACTGCTGCCCCGCTTGCTTCAGCGATTTCTTCGGCTTCATGGGCGATACCGTCACTGACATCATTAACAGCAACGCGCAGCCCGCTTTCAGCAAACAATCGTCCGTACGCAACATGCGGAACGGGATACTGATGTGCTTGGATGTCCGGATCGTCGCCCCAGACGGACCTTCCATGCGTTAACAACCGATTCAATCCGGCTGCAGCCAGTCCGACCGGTCCAGTCAGAAAAAGAACGTCTCCGGGTTTCGCACTGCTTCGCAGCAGGCTGCAATCCTGTTCCACTCGTCCAATGACAGTGACCGTCAATACAAGTCCATTCCCCGTGGAAATGGTATCTCCCCCAATCAAGTCCATGCTGCAGGCGTCGCCAAGCCGTTTCATGCCGGCATACACCGGATCCAGCTCCGACAGCTCCCAGCCCTCTGCAGGGATGGCTGCCGAAACGAGATAATAAAGCGGGACAGCTCCCATCGCAGCCAAATCACTGACGTTCGCTGCAAGCAGCTTGTACCCGATAGCATCAAGCGGCATCGTTTCTCTCGTAAAATGGACTCCTTCACTGAATGAATCTACTGCGGTTACCATGTCCCATCCGCAGCGGGGACGAAATACAGCAGCATCATCCCCGATTCCTTGAATTACGCTGCTGCGGTGATGGCTCTTTGGCGCAATGGAACGAATCCAGTCAAATTCATTCATGTCAGGCGGCCCCTCTCTGCAAATATCGCTTTTCATTATATCAATACGGGAAGCAGATGAAAAGCGTGCCGGAGCAGGTTGAGTCTGCTTCAGCACGCTTTTCGTTCAGGCATTAATGTTTGTCAGCGTCCGCTTGACTGCCTGTTCAAATGCTTCGATAATGTCTCGTTCGTCCTCAATGCCGACGGAAATCCGGATCATCTGATCAGTAACGCCGAGTGCCTCCCGCTGTTCACGAGGAAGCGAACGATGAGACGTTGCTGCCGGGTACGTAACCGACGTTTCCAGTCCTGCCAGCGTAGGCACAACTTTGACCCAACCCAAATGTTTGGAAAAGCTCATCACGTCTAAATGGCCGGCAAGTTCAATCGTGACGATAGCGCCGTTGCCGTCCGGAGACGCTGCCTTCGGATAGTAGACTCGTTCAATGCCGTCCAGGCTACCAAGTGACTTAGCGAGCGATGCCGCATTATGGCACTGACGTTCCATACGGAGACTGAGAGTTTTTAAGCCGCGCACAGCCAGCCAGGCGTCCATCGGTCCGATATTGCTGCCGAGCATCGCAATACGGGCACGGGCCTTGTCGATGAGCTCTTTGCTTCCTGTAACTACGCCCGCTGTTACATCACTGTGTCCGCCAATATATTTCGTGGCACTGTGAACAACGATATCGGCCCCGTTCTCATGCGGACGAATCAAATAAGGGGTCGCAAACGTATTATCGATCATCAGCTTGATTCCTTTAGAAGAAGCAATTTGTGCAAGACCGTCAATGTCTTCTACACGAAGCAGCGGATTCGTAATAGATTCCGAGTAAAGCAGCACAGTGTTCTCCTTCACCGCGGCTTCAATCGTTTCACGCTCTTCCATATTGACAAAGCTGACTTCTATGCCGAAGCGCGCAAGCTCTGCTGAAAACAGTGACCACGTGCCGCCGTAAAGGTCCTCTGTCGCTACAATATGATCGCCATTTTCCGCGACAGCAAGCACTCCCGCTAAAATAGCAGACAGTCCTGAAGCAGAGGCTGCACCCATTTCAGCCCCTTCAAGCTCCGCGGTTCCCCGGCCTAGATCATCACTGTTTGGATGTCCCATTCTCGTATATAAATACGACTTGTCTCCGCTATAATACGATTCCATATCTTCAAAATCAGTAAATGTAAACGCAGATGTTTGATAGATTGGCTTCGTTTTGCTTATTTCCGCTGCTTTCTCTTTAGCTGGAAAATGTACGTTTTTTGTATGAAAATACATGATGCAGTCCTCCCCAGTTGATTCACTATTGCTCTATCATACCGATTTTTTCGGAAAGATACAATCATCCCTGCTGCAAATCGCGCCGCCTAAATCCCATATAGGCGCCTGCTGTCAGGAGGAGCGCAACAGTAATTAATCCAGCTGCCGGCAAAAATGCTGCTGCTTCAACCGGCACTGCAGGCACATAGCCATAGGGGGTCAGCCGATCCATCCAATCCGGGAACTGAAATAGATTCCCCATGTAGACGACAACAAAAGAAGCCGCTAAATATCCCCATACGATGCTCGTCCATGCCGGGAGCCATCCAATCAACAGAGCTGCAACGCCCGTCATAACAAGTACAGCAGGTAAATACATCATTCCGGCCCCGTAGTAGTCCAGGAACGGACGTCCATCTTCAATAACTGTGATGGCAGCAGCTCCCAGTCCGGCAGAGGTAGCAGAAAGCATGACCACAGATGTCAGCAGCGCTGGCACAACGTAGGAGCTCAGCAGCTTGTCGCGGGACACAGCGAGGCTTACGATCGGCTCGATCCGCTGTTTCTTTTCCTCCGAGCGAAGCTTCGTCAGCTGCATCACAGCCGGAACCGATGCCATGATGGCCATGATAACAAATAAGACACTCAAAAATTGGTCAGTCAAACTAAGCCCCTCTACAGCGGGAAGAAATTCCTCCATAAAATCAATATCCGAAAAAAATAAGTCGATATCGCCAAGCACGGAGCCATACGTAACGCCAAGTAAAAACAGCGATGCAGTCCAGACGAGAATACTCGTCCGCTGCAGACGCAGCTGCAGACCAATCGGAGAGAGCAGCGAACGCGTTGCATGGTCTCTTCCAGCCTTCGGATGAAGCAGCCCGCTACCAACATCTCTTCCCGCCGCGAGCCAGGCTCCAAGTGCCACCGCCGCGACAGAAACAGCAAAGGTGAGCAGCAGCGGCCAAACGTAATTATTGACGTACGTTTCTGCTGCAAGCAGCCAGCCAAACGGTGAAAACCACGTGAATGCATCCAGACTGATATCTCCGACAGCGCGCACCGCATAAGCTCCTACGGCTGCAATAATGGCCATCCCGGATGCAGCCCGTGAGGTTTCCGCAAGCTGGGCAGTGATTAACGTGATACCCGTAAAAAACAGGCCCGTTAATGACAGTACCGCACCATAATGGAGAGATCCTGTCCAATCCATTCCCTCTAACCTCAGCAGACCAAGTCCGACAGCGTTTGCAAATCCGATCGCACCTGACAGCAGTGTCATCACAAGCAGTGCCGACATGAGCGGTGCAGATCTGCCAACTGCAAGAGCGCGCACCATTTCGGTCCGGCCTTCCTCTTCATCTGCCCGCGTATACCGAACGGTGAGCAGCACGGCCATAACGGCAACAATCAAAGCCGTCAGCCCGAGCATTTGATGCGCCATCATCGGACCATACGTGTAATTATCCAGGCCGTGCCCCGGTCCGACCAGAGCCGTCACTGCAGGATTAATCATTGACAATGCCAGCTGCTGCCGTTCTGCTTCTGTCGTATACAAACCAGGAAACGCTGCAGCTGTCAAAACAGTAGCTGCCGTAATACCGAAAAGCCAGCCAGTCAGCCTGATCCGGTCACGTCTTACAAGCAGCCTCGTTAGCCTCCACGTCCTGTCGAATGGGGACATCATGTCGCCTGCCTCCCTTCTTCATAATAGCGCAGAAACAAATCCTCCAGAGTCGGCGGCCGGCTTTCCAAATGCTTGATTCCGAACTTGGTTAAATAAGAGATGACAGCACCAGAATACTCCGTGTCTACTTGAAAAGAGACTCCCTCTCCTTCCCGTTGAACGTCATACACGCCCGGCTGGCTTTCCAATGAGACGATACGACGCTCTGTCTCTACGTCCATCGTCATCCTTGTTAAGTGCCGCAGGTCAGAAAGGCTGCCGGTTTCAATCATCGTTCCATCACGGATAATCCCTACTCGGTCACAGAGCTTTTCCACCTCGGAAAGAATATGGCTCGACAAAAGCACACTTTTTCCTTCACTTCGGACTTCACGTACACACTCCTGAAAAATGCGCTCCATCAGCGGATCGAGGCCTGAGGTAGGTTCATCAAACAAATATAGATCTGCATAGGAGGCGAATGCACCGATCAGCGCCACTTTTTGACGGTTTCCTTTTGAATACGTGCGGCATTTTTTCGTTGGATCAAGCTGAAACCGTTCGATTAGCTGATCGCGCCGTTCCTGGTCACCACCTCCGCCGAGCTCCATCAAAAGATCGATCACCTCTCCGCCAGTCAAGTTAGGCCACAGGTGAACATCCCCCGGGACATATGCAGTGTGCCGGTGAATAACAGGCGCCTGTTTCCAAACGTCCTGTCCGAAGATCTCCGCTGTCCCTGCCGATGCTTTAATCATTCCGAGCAGCACACGGATTGTTGTGGATTTACCGGAGCCGTTCGGGCCGATAAACCCGAATACCTCCCCTTTTTCGACGGAGAAGGTGACATCCTTCAATGCCTGCACCTGTCCAAACGTTTTCGCTATGCCCTTCAGTTCAACTATCGCCATATCAATCGCCCCCTTTGTAATAAACAATCCTTAACGTCTGTAAATAATGATGAAACTCCTCCCAATAAGGGTTCATATCAATAAGATGAAAGGCTTCCCCTTTCAAGCGGGCCATCAGTTCTTCTTCATAGCCATTGATCGACCACAGGATCAGCTTTAAAGCTGTTTCTGGATCAACATCATCGCGAAATAATGAGTAATCAATGCCGCTGAACATTTTTTCTTTCGTTTCACGCTGCATACGCATGATCTGTTCCCGCTTCGATTCAGGCAGAGGACCTAAATCGTGAAGCAGGATGCTCCCAAGAAAATAAAAAGACTCCGGGTCCTCCAGGAACGATTCCAGTTTTTTGCGGGACGCCTGTTCGTAGCGGCTGATGACATCCGGAAGACTCCAGTCAATTTCAGCAATATAACGCTCTGCTGCAGTCAGCGAGCGTTCCAAAAGGTAAAGAAAAAGCTGTTGCTTGCTTTTGAAATAATAAAACAGCATGCCCTTGCCTATTTCCGCCTCTTCAACAATCCTGTTTGTTGAAGCTTTTTTATACGTTTCTTTCGTAAATTCGCGGTAGGCCGCCTTCATGATCTGCTGCTGTTTACCCTGGTCCAGCTTTGCAAACTTTTCATTCACATCTCTGTTTCTCCTCTCTTGACCAGATCGGTCTACCATATTTTTCTTTAGTGTACTGCTGTCGACCACTCTGGTCAATCTTTTTTTCTACCAACTTATCAGGAAATAAATAGATAATAGAAGGCTCGGTTTCAGGAGGAAGGAGAAGCGCATTTGGGAAAATCGAAGAACGCAAAAAAAGAGGGTGCCGCCCGGGAACCAGGGTCTGGTTCCGGGAGACACCCTCCGG
>NZ_JBHSGK010000006.1:0-11836 GCF_042654445.1 Bacillus daqingensis | reverse complement strand
CGATCGGAACGTTTTTCTCCAACAAACAAATCCATTTTCCCTTCGTGTCCGGCGTGCCCGTGGAAGAAGCGCAGTCTGAAGATTTCGTGTCGTTCAGTTCTGCGAACGGCATCCACGCACGTGCGGAGCCGGACTGGCTTTTAAAGGCTCCTTGAGAGAAGCCTGTGTCCGAGTGCAGCCGCGCCATTCTCCCGTGCCTTTTTCCCTTCATACGGGATCACCCTGAGACATAGCTGAAGGCCAGCTCACGGCAGGCTCGGTTAACAGAGGGGAAATACAATCAATCGAATAACCATGTAAACAAATTGACTTTATCAACAGCCTGGTAAGACCCAGACTTCGGTCTGGGTCTTTTTAGAGGCTGCAACCCCCTCGCATAAACGAAAAAAAGAGCGCCGGCTTAGGCGCTCTTTCAATGCCGTTATGAAAAGAAAAACGTATCAACAAGGTAGAAAAACAGAATCATGGCTGCGGCACCGCCGCCGATATACAGCCATTTCTTTTTCTTAAACGCTTCTTTCTTTTTCCAGCGGTCCGGATCAAATCCGATCTCATCTGGATCGTGAACCTCGCGCTGCCGGAAGTAATCAGCGCTTGTCACTCGGGAGAGAACGATTGGGCCAAGCAGAGCTCCGGAAATAAGGCCGAAGATGTGCGCGATAATGTTAATATTCGGATTCACAAACGTCATCACGACCCCAATCCCTGTGATCACAAGAATCATCTGGGCATTCATGTGAGAGATAAGGTCTTTACGGAGAAGTACCATGTAGACGTACAGTCCAAACAGTCCGAATACTGCACCGGACGCACCCAGGTGAGCGGTGACAGGGCTGCCAATAAACAAGTACACGATATTGGCAAGTATTCCCGTGCCGAGATAAATAAACAGAAATTTCGGTCCGCCAAGCAGGCGCTCCAGCGCTGGCCCGAATAAGAACAGTGCGAACGAGTTAAATCCGACGTGCAGCAGCGAAGCGTGCAAAAAAATCGGAGTCACAAGCCGCCACCATTCACCAGCCCAAATAGCGGGGTTAAAGCCAATTCCAAGAAGATAAATTTCCTGCCCGCCCAAAAATGTAAACAGACCGGTCCAAATATAGAAAAACACATTAATCGAGAGTAAAATCGAGATCATTGGATAGGAACGAATATACTCCCCGAAGCTTTCATTGCGCAGAAACATAGCATCCCGCCTTTAATATAGAAGAAATACGCCCTTTTCAGTGGCGGGCAGCATACGATACAATACAATGCAGTGCTGCCTTTATATGCTAAGCTTATCACAGGAAAGCTCTGCAGTTCACCGAAAAGAGCCCGGGAGGAAAGTGGATGATTACAGGAACGGGGATCGACATCATTGAGCTCGACCGAATCGAAAAAGCAGGTGTCAGATTGGCACGGCGTGTCCTGACAGAGCAGGAGCTTGTACGGTATAACGAACTGACTGGACGCAGACAAGTCGAATATCTCGCCGGCAGGTTCGCTGCCAAAGAAGCATACGCAAAGGCGAGAGGGTCCGGAATTGGTTCCTCATTATCCTTTCAGGATATGGAAACAGGGTATGAAGCAGGGGGGCGCCCAACGCTGAACGCTGCTGAAGAACAAGGTATTGTGCACGTATCGATCTCACATTCACGAACCTTTGCGTGTGCGCATGTTGTCATCGAAACAGTCCACTCCCAGTGAAAACGAATACAATCGTTAGAAAATTTACACAAAAAGATGTGTAAATTCGCTAAAACGGTTTTGCATTGGCTTTTGTCAAGTGTTATGATTGTTGTGGATAACTTAATGGAAAATGGTTTGTGGGGGTGCCCGGTGACGATGGAAGTGAAGAAAAACGTAACCGTGAGTCTGCCTGAGCAGCTAGTTCAAGAACTCGACGCTTTAACTGGAGGGGATCGCTTGGAACGTAATGACGTAATTCAGCGCGCAGCGAAACTGTATGTACAGGAGCAGGAGCAGAAGAAAGAGCACATCCGAGAGTCGATGGAGCAAGGGTATATGGAAATGGCAAAAATCAACCTCAATATTGCAACGGAGTCCTTTTTAGCTGAAGAGGAGGCTGAAAGCACGCTGGACCGCCTAGTTAGCGGGGTGTAGCGGCGTTGATTGTAAAACGTGGTGACGTATATTTCGCGGATTTATCCCCCGTGGTCGGATCCGAGCAGGGTGGAGTAAGACCGGTACTCATTATCCAGAACGATATAGGAAACCGATTCAGTCCAACCGTGATCGTTGCTGCGATAACCGCGCAGATCCAGAAAGCAAAACTTCCGACGCATGTTGAAATTGACGCTGACAAGTATGGTTTTGATCGTGATTCCGTCATTTTACTGGAGCAGATCAGAACGATTGACAAACAGCGGCTGACGGATAAAATCACGCAGCTGGATGAAGACATGATGGTAAAAGTGAATGAGGGATTGAATATCAGCATTGGCCTTATTGACTTTTAGGTATCATTTATACGATTTTATTTCAGTAAAACCGGGTGCAGGTGTTGCATCCGGTTTTACTGTCCCCGGATGCCGACATTGTACTGTTAAAGACTGTTCCCGTTTCGTAAGGAGCTAAACCGGTAATCCGATAGAGCCACAATTCTATAGAAAATTTTTGATCAGCGACTGTTTGGAACGTTTGCAAATGCGCAGAATCAGTGGAATAATGAACATATAACTTTGTCGCCAAGAGTGGAGGAAGCAGCAGATATGAAAGGAAATGTACGACAGGCTATACTAGACAACCAACAGGATATAACCGAAGAGTGGGGCAGCCGAATTGAACAATTTCGGCAGGATGAGGCTCTCCAGAACGTTTCTTCAGCTGTATATGAGAGCACGAGCCGGGATTTCGTACAGAAGCTGATCATCACGATCCAGCAAAACGATGTGAGCGGCCGAGATTTAAACCAATTTGTAGAGCGGCTGATTCAAATGGGCTGGCCGCTTAACTTCATTACAAGAGGCTTGCAGGAATTCCGAAAGTCTGCGGTGAAAGTAATAGCAGACCATGATGGGGAAATCAAAGACCAGCTTGAACTATTTCAGGAAATTGAAAGCTGGGTGGACGATGTCGTGGATCAGCTGGTTAACCAGTATTCCGGGTCGTGGGAAAACACAGTGTTTTTGCAGAAGATGGCATTAAAAGAACTGTCAGCTCCCCTTATTCCCGTATTTGATAAGATCAGCGTCATGCCGCTCGTAGGGACGATTGACACCGAGCGGGCGAAGCTGATCATGGAAAACCTTCTTGACGGGGTAATTGAGCACCGTTCGCAGGTGGTTCTGATTGATATTACCGGTGTGCCTGTAGTGGATACGATGGTGGCTCATCATATTATCCAGGCATCTGAAGCAGTGCGCCTTGTCGGAGCGACGTGCATCCTTGTCGGTATCCGCCCTGAAATCGCCCAGACGATCGTCAATCTGGGAATTGATCTGGGCAAATTCCCAACTAAAAGCACGCTTAAAAAAGGTATCGAAACAGCGCTTGGCATGACAAAGCGCGAGATTGTTGAACTTGAAGGATAGGGGGACCTCATTTTGCGAATTCCTATATTAAAGCTTCATGATTACCTGCTTATTTCCGTGCAGGTGGAGCTGGATGACCAGACAGCACTTCAATTTCAGGAAGATGTTCTGGAAAAAATTCATGAAGAAGGGTCACGTGGCGTTGTAATCGATTTAACGTCCGTTGATATGATCGATTCATTTATCGCAAAGGTACTTGGTGATGTGGTGGATATGTCCAACTTGATGGGAGCAAAAGTGGTGCTGACTGGAATTCAGCCTGCTGTTGCTATCACGTTGATCGATATGGGCATTGTTCTGGATGAAGTTCCGACTGCATTGGACCTTGAGCAGGGGCTGGAAAGACTCCAGCTCGAATTGGAGGGGTGAAACATGCAAGTTCAGACCCATGTCGATATTAACAGTGAATGGGGGATCGTGGCAGCCAGGCAGGCCGGGCGAAAGCTCGCGCGCGAAATCGGCTTCGGCTCCGTTGATCAGGCACGTATAACCACAGCCATCTCAGAGCTTGCACGTAATATTTATTTGTACGCAGATCAAGGTCAGATAAAAATTGAAGAAGTAGCGGAAGGCGGTAAACGGGGCATGAAAATAATTGCCTCCGATCAAGGTCCCGGAATCAAGGATCTTCGCCGCGTCATGGAAGACGGGTTTACGACGTCGGGTGGACTTGGAGCAGGTCTTCCGGGAGTGAAGCGTCTGATGGATGATTTTGCTATTGAATCTGAGCTTAATCAAGGTACTGTCATTACGGCAGTGAAATGGCTTCGATAACATAGACAGATAAGCAGGGGGTGCAGGCTGAGTGGAGGATATGCAGGTTTCGATGTATCGATTATACAAAGATATGCTGACGAGCTACCTGCGTGATAAAAGTGAAACCGCCCTGTATCACGCTCAACAGTTCAGCAAACAAATGATGGAGCAGGATATGTCTCCGGAAGAAACGGTCAGCCTCCATTTGTCCGTGTTTCAGGAATTGGCTGAAGACCTGCCGGAAGAAGTGACAGATTCATTTGACCTTCTTCTGGAGGTCATGATTGGATACGGACTTGCGTACCGGGAGCACCAAAGCCTCCGCGATCGACAGCAGGAGCTGGAATCAGAGCTGAATGTTGCTGCTCAGATGCAGCGAACGCTTCTGCCGGACAAGCAGATTAAAACGGATGAAATTGATTTTGGTGTGATCAGCGTGCCCGCAGGGAAGATGAGCGGAGATTATTATCATTACGATGAGGACACTGTAGGAAACTTTGCTGTCGCAGTCGCTGATGTCATCGGCAAAGGGGTACCTGCGGCAATGTCGATGTCGATGATAAAATACGCGATGGACACGCTGACGGACAAGCAGACCGAACCGGCCGGTGTTCTGGAAAGCCTTAACCGAGTAGTAGAACGGAACATTGACGAGGACATGTTTATTACCATGATGTACGGTGTTTACTATCCGGACAGCCATCAGTTTCATTTTGCAAGCGCCGGGCATGAGCCGGGCTTTTTCTATCGTTCAGCAGAAGAGTCGTTTGAGAGTTTGGAGGCGAAAGGTCTCGTGCTTGGGGTATCTCCAAAAGTTCGATACGAAGAGCGCGGCTTCCGCCTGGATCCGGGCGACTTTATTGTGTTTTTATCCGATGGTGTAACCGAAAGCCGTGTCGACGGGGAGTTCATAGAACGGGATACGGTTGTCAGCATGATAAAAGAAAGACTTCATCTCAGTGCTCAAGAAATTGTTAACGAATTGTTTGAAGAGCTTGAAAAAGCACAGGAATTCCAGCTTCGGGATGATTTTACGTTAATGATTTTAAGAAGGAAGTTTTAAGGAACTGCCCTCCGGGTAAAGAGATTAAGATAATGCATAATATTCAGGAGGGGAAAAGATGAACTTAGATATCCAGGTTTCCGACTACGAAAGCAAAAGTGTTGCACAAGTTTCAGGAGAGGTTGATGTTTACACGGCTGCGAAGCTGAAGGAAACGATCACACCGCTTGCGGAGCAGGAGGACAAGCGGCTGATTATTGACCTTTCCGGAGTGGATTATATAGACAGTACAGGACTGGGGATCTTCATCGGGGCGCTGAAGGCAAGTGAGAAGGCAGGTACGTCATTAACACTGACCGGATTGAATGCACGAGTGAAGCGTCTGTTTGAAATCACCGGCCTGCATGAGGTCATTGATATCGACCACGCGAAGAGGGAGGAAGCATAAGCATGGCCCATCAGTCTGAACTTATCGAAATGAAGGTACCGGCGAGGCCAGAATATGTCGGCGTTGTGCGTCTAACTGTGTCTGGAATAGCGAACAGACTTGGCTATTCCTACGATGACATCGAAGATATTAAAATTGCAATCGCAGAAGCGTGTACCAACGTGGTTAATCACGCTTACCCTGAGCAGACCGAGCATGCGAGCATGCATGTCAGCTTTGCTATTTTTGAGAACCGCCTTGAGCTTGTGGTGGCTGATAAAGGCGGCGCTGTTGATATCGAAGAATTAAACCGCGGCCGCGGTCCGATCACGAAAGACCAGCCCGTTGAGGACCTTAAGGAAGGAGGGCTGGGGCTGTTTCTGATTGAGACCCTGATGGATGAAGTGGAAATCCGCAGTGAAGACGGTGTCATGATAATCATGACAAAGTTCCTTCAAAGAGATGAGGTGGATAGCGATGTCGACAGAACCTCAGAAGAACCAACAAAACACCAGTGAAGCGAAGCAGAAAATTCTCGATAAGATTGCAGAATTTCAGGAAACGAACGATGATGAACTGCAGACAGAGCTCGTTCTCGAATTTGAGAGCCTCGTCCATGCACTTGCCCGGAAATTTTCCCGGGGACAGCGGCACGATGAAGATTTAACGCAAGTAGGGATGATCGGGCTTCTTGCGGCACTGCGCCGGTTTGATCCATCATTTGGCCGCAGCTTCGAATCCTTTGCGGTGCCGACGATTGTTGGAGAAATTAAGCGCTTCATCCGTGATAAAACATGGAGTGTTCACGTACCTAGAAGAATTAAGGAACTGGGACCGAAAATTAAAGGCGCTGTTGAAGATTTGACGACGACACTTCAACGTTCCCCGAGTGTTCATGAAATAGCAGACCATCTCGGTGTTTCGGAGGAAGAAGTACTGGAAACGATGGAGATGGGCAAAAGCTACCAGGCTTTATCAGTCGACCGCTCTATTGAAGCAGACGACGAAGGGAGTGCTGTTACGCTGCTCGATCTGGTTGGTCAGGACGAGGGCGGCTACGAAAAAACAGATCAGCAGCTCCTGCTTGAAAAAGCGTTTGCTGTATTAACGGACCGGGAAAAGCAAATTTTACAGCTTACGTATTTCGATAATCTCAGTCAAAAGGAAACCGGTGAGAAGCTCGGCATTTCTCAGATGCATGTGTCCAGACTTCAGCGCCGGGCTTTGCAAAAACTGAGAGAGTCAATCCGCATAGAAGCAACGGAGGCTTTTTAAATGATTGAACACCTTCATCTGGATGATTCGGACATAAGCGTTTACCATACAGCAAAAGGGAACAACTGGTGTTCCGGCGACAGTTTTTTCGGTACAAGCCGGGACGGAACAGTGACCTGTGCATTGGCAGACGGTCTGGGAAGCGGCGAAGAGGCAATGCATGCCTCCAAGCTTGCAATGGAAGTGATCGAGTCAAATCCGGATGAAGCGTTGGAGCGGCTGATTCAGTTGTGCAATGACAGAATGTGGGGCACGCGCGGTGTTGTCCTTTCCATTTTGCGAATTGATGTTCAAAACCGCCGGTGTGAATACATTAATATGGGTAATATTTCCTGTCATTTTTATCATCCAGACGGAGATATGATTCGGCCGGTCCCAAAACGAGGCTATCTTTCAGGCAGGAAAGTAAAGCTTCGCACACAGTCTTGGGAATACCGTCCGGGCATGGTGTTTACGATGTACTCGGATGGCTTCCCTCAGGATCCGTTATCCGATCGGCTGTTCTCAGCAAACGATACGCCAGAAGCGATTATGGACCGACTGTCTGATTTATTCGAGCACGTAGATGATGATGCAACCGTCATGATTGGGAAAGCTTACGTATAGGAGTTCGAGGCTGTCTTTCGTCAAGAAGGATAGCTTTTTTTGTGTTCTAAAGTGCCGCGGCGAGCACGTAAATCTTTCTGGAGAATGTCGAGGCTGTCTGAAGGAAGAGTCTGCAAATGTTATAATCAGAAACGGAAAGGGGAATGATGATGGATCAAACGATTGTAAAGCACGTACATACGGAAACAAACCTTCCGATTGCGAAAGTGGAAACCGTGCTGAAGCTTGCGGAAGAGGGAAATACGGTACCGTTCATCGCCAGGTATCGAAAAGAAATGACGGGCGGAATGGATGAAGAGGAAATTCGCAGCGTTCTCTCTATTTGGGAATACGCTGTTTCACTTGCGAAACGAAAAGAAGAAGTCCAGCGATTAATTGAAGAGCAGGGAAAGTGGACAGAGGAACTCGCAAATAATCTGCAGCAGGCAAAAAAGCTGCAGGAGGTAGAAGACCTCTATCGACCGTACAAACAGAAAAAACGAACTCGAGCATCAACTGCAAAGGAGCAAGGTCTGGAGCCGTTAGCGCAGTGGCTGCAAAGCTGTTCGGCCGGCGATCCATTGGAACAGGCATCGGCGTATGTATCAGAATCGGTCGAGACAGCAGAGGATGCACTACAAGGTGCAAGGGATATCATTGCCGAATTTGCAGCGGATGACCCTTCCGTGCGGCGGTACGTCAGACATCAAGTATGGAAGAGAGGCAGTTTGAAGGTTGAAAAAAAGGCGAAGGCGGAGGATGAAAAAGAAGTGTTCGCCCTTTATTATGACTATGAGGAGAAAATAAGTCGAATGGTGCCTCACCGGACCCTGGCTGTAAACCGTGGAGAAAAAGAGAGCGTCCTGCGAGTAAAAGTGATCCCTCCGGCAGAGGAGATCGAAAAGTGGGCTGTTAATCGAATGGTAAGACGTACTGTCCCGGCTGCAGAGCAGCTTCAAGCAGCGATAGAGGACAGCCTGAAACGGCTTATCTATCCTGCAGTAGAACGGGAAATCCGCGGTGAGCTGTCAGATAAAGCAGAAATGCATGCCATTGAAGTTTTTTCAACAAACCTTCGTCAACTGCTCCTGCAGCCTCCGTTGAAAGGACACGTCGTGTTAGGAGTGGACCCGGCATACAGAACTGGGTGTAAACTGGCAGTAGTGGACGAGACCGGGATGCTGCTGGAAACAGGTGTTGTCTATCCGACAGCGCCGCACCATCAGACGAAAAAAGCAGAAGCTGAAGTCACCCGTATGATCAGTCGCTACGGTGTAACGATGATTGCTGTCGGAAACGGCACGGCATCACGGGAAACAGAGCAGTTTATCGCTGAAGTCATTCAACGGCAGCGAGCGGATATTTATTATTTAATTGTCAATGAAGCTGGTGCGAGCGTGTACTCGGCTTCAAAAACAGCGAAAGAAGAATTTCCGAAGCTTCAGGTAGAAGAACGGAGTGCAGTGTCGATTGCGCGCCGTCTTCAAGACCCGCTGGCAGAACTTGTGAAAATCGACCCGAAGTCTGTCGGTGTCGGCCAGTATCAGCACGATGTGACCCAATCTAAGTTGTCAGACAGCCTTACTTTCGTAGTGGAAACGGTCGTAAACAGAGTCGGGGTTAATGTCAATACGGCGTCTGCTTCGCTGCTTGCGTATGTTTCCGGCTTATCACCGGCTGTGGCCGGCAACATTGTCCGGCACCGTGAATCGGAGGGGCGATTTCAGAAACGGACCGATTTAAAAAAGGTACCCCGGCTCGGAGCGAAAACGTACGAGCAAAGTATCGGATTTCTGCGCATTCCTGATGGAAAGGAGCCGTTGGATGCGACATCGATCCACCCAGAAAGCTATAAAGAAGCAGGGGCATTGTTGAAGCAGCTGTCATTAAATGCTTCAGAGATCGGATCAGACAAGGCTTCGGAAGCGGTGAAGCAGCTGAATCATCAGAAAGCAGCAGACTCGCTTCGTATCGGTCTGCCTACATTAGAGGATATTCTGGATGCCTTCCGCAGGCCGGGCCGCGATCCTCGCGAAGAAGTAGCGAAGCCGTTGCTGAAACAGGATGTTTTGTCGATGGAGGATTTATATGAAGGGTTGGAGCTGGAGGGGACCGTCCGAAACGTGGTTGATTTCGGTGCGTTTGTAGATATCGGTGTTAAGCAGGATGGTCTCGTTCATATTTCCAAGCTTGCCGATCGTTTCGTCAAACATCCGATGGATGTAGTAGCTGTAGGTGACGTAGTGACAGTCTGGATTGATGGAGTTGATGTACAAAAGGGGCGTATCTCCCTTACGATGAAACGTCCTTCATAACGAATAAAAGGGAAAGGAGCTGTCTGTTTAGGGCAGCTTTTTTACTGGGTGAACTTGATTGTCGGTTAGGCTGCCTAACAGTCATTATGTAATGGATTCTCGTCCAGTAAACGGATTTGAAACGGCTTCGTGCGACCGAATAAAAGAGTCAGTAGAGGAGTAGGCTGCTACATGATATGATAGAAACTATGAAGGCACACAGCAGGAGGATGACGTTGACGAATGAAGAGCTGCAGCTGCTGATTAAGCAGATTTCAATCGACTGTTTTGGAAAGCCATTCAGACACCGTGCCGTCTTTAATAAGAGGCTTCGCACGACCGGAGGAAGGTACGCGCTCCATTCACATACTATTGAGATAAACCCAAAGCACATGGAGCATTATGGAGAAAATGAACTGATCAGCATTATTAAGCATGAGCTGTGCCATTATCATCTCCACCTCGAAGGGCGAGGATATCAGCATCGTGATGCTGATTTTAAAGCGCTGCTTCAAAAAGTGGGGGGAGCGCGGCATTGCAAATCGATTCCCGGAGCGAAACAAACCTCTTCGATTATTCACGTTTATGAATGTGCCTCGTGCCGGTTTCAATATCCGCGCAGACGAAGGATGAATACCGAAAAATACGTGTGCGGCAAATGCCGTGGAGTGCTGAAAAAAATCGAAGAAAAAAAGTTGCAGAAATCGTTGACGTCCTTAAAAGGGATGTGATACATTATAAAAGTCGCCGAAAGGGCAGGCGCTAAAAGCGCTTTAAACCCCGCAGCGGCACGGAAAAACTTTTGAAAATATATTGACATAACATTTTCCCTGATGTTAAGATATTACTTGTCTCCCAAAGAGAGGGACACACTATTCCACAGTAGCTCAGTGGTAGAGCAATCGGCTGTTAACCGATGGGTCGTAGGTTCGAATCCTACCTGTGGAGCCATCAAGGAGAAGTACTCAAGTGGCTGAAGAGGCGCCCCTGCTAAGGGTGTAGGTCGCGCAAGCGGCGCGAGGGTTCAAATCCCTCCTTCTCCGCCAGCATTTAGGCCCGTTGGTCAAGTGGTTAAGACACCGCCCTTTCACGGCGGTAACACGGGTTCGAATCCCGTACGGGTCACCATACTTACTTTATCTCAATCAGACAACTTGTCTGTTTTTGGAGGATTAGCTCAGTTGGGAGAGCACCTGCCTTACAAGCAGGGGGTCGGCAGTTCGAGCCTGTCATCCTCCACCATCGACACTTTATAAGGTCCCGTGGTGTAGCGGTTAACATGCCTGCCTGTCACGCAGGAGATCGCGGGTTCGATTCCCGTCGGGACCGCCATTTAATTTCATATAGAAACAAGCAACAATTTTTAGTCATGCGGGTGTGGCGGAACTGGCAGACGCGCTAGATTTAGGATCTAGTGTCTTCGGGCGTGGGGGTTCGACTCCCTCCACCCGCACCATGATTATTACAAGCTTGCGGTTGTGGCGGAATGGCAGACGCGCTAGGTTGAGGGCCTAGTGGGGTAACACCCGTGGAGGTTCGACTCCTCTCAACCGCACCATTTTTATTTTAATGAGTGAAACGGGAAGTAGCTCAGCTTGGCAGAGCACTTGGTTTGGGACCAAGGGGTCGCAGGTTCAAATCCTGTCTTCCCGACCATCTTTGACTCTGCACAAACTTTATATTCTTTCATCTACATGCGGGTGTAGTTTAGTGGTAAAACCTCAGCCTTCCAAGCTGATGATGTGGGTTCGATTCCCATCACCCGCTCCATTTTTATGCCTGTAATCATGGCGGGGGCCTGTAGCTCAGCTGGTTAGAGCGCACGCCTGATAAGCGTGAGGTCGGTGGTTCGAGTCCACTCAGGCCCACCATTGACTTGATTACTTGCAGCGGCCTTTGAAAACTAAACAAAAGACAAGAAGAAGGAAAGAGAATGAATCATTCTCTGTCAATTTTTGAA
>NZ_JBHSGK010000005.1:0-349061 GCF_042654445.1 Bacillus daqingensis | reverse complement strand
AAAAGCGGAACCGGACACATCCGGCACCGCTTTTTTTGTTTCATAAAGGGCTTTTGAGACAGCCCCTCTTGCTGAATAAGTGCGGTATGAATGAAATTACGCCTTAAAGCTGACTGTTTCCTCTGACGCTTCAACCGTAGCCGCTGCTTCTTCGTGCTGTGCTTCTTCCATATCTTTTACTCGCTCAATGTCTGCACCGAGAGCGAGAAGCTTTTCCGTAAAGCCAACGTAGCCGCGGTCGATATGCTTCAGCTCCGTCACGCGCGTCCGGCCCTCTGCGACCAGACCTGTGAGAACGAGTGCAGCACCTGCGCGGAGGTCCGTAGAGGCTACTTCTGCTCCCTGCAGCGCAACTGGTCCGTTTACGATTGACGTACGTCCCTCAATTTTAATATCTCCGTTCATGCGGCGGAATTCCTCCACGTGCATGAAGCGGTTTTCAAACACCGTTTCTGTGATCACGCTGTTGCCCTCTGCGATCAGCATCATCGCCATCATCTGCGACTGCATATCGGTCGGGAAGCCAGGATGCGGCATCGTCTTGATATCGACTGCCTTCAGCTTTTCCGGTCCGATGACGCGGAGGCCGGTTCCCTCTTCTTCAATGTGAACACCCATCTCTGTCATCTTTGCAATGACTGGACGAAGATGCTCCGGCAGAACGTTTTCCACCAGCACGTTGCCGCCGGTGATGGCCGCAGCTGCCATGTACGTTCCTGCTTCGATACGGTCCGGAATAATCGTGTGATCAGCACCGTGGAGTTCTTCCACGCCGTCGATGCGGATCGTGCCTGTACCGGCACCGCGGACTTTTGCGCCCATCGCGTTCAAATACGTTGCGAGGCAGACAATTTCAGGCTCTTCTGCCGCGTTCTCAATGATCGTCGTGCCTTCAGCCATGGAGGCTGCCATCATAATGTTTTCCGTTGCGCCAACGCTTGGAAAGTCGAGATAGACCTTGTCGCCTTTAAGTCGGCCGTCCACTTTCGCTTCGATAAAACCGTTGCCGATTTCCACTTCCGCTCCCATTGCTTCGAAGCCTTTTAGATGCTGGTCAATTGGACGGGATCCGATTGCGCATCCGCCTGGAAGTGCAATGCGGGCGTGGCCTTCGCGTGCAAGGAGCGGGCCCATGACGAGAAAGGATGCGCGCATTTTCCGCACGTATTCAAACGGTGCTTCTACTGCGAGATCCCGTTCAGCGTTCACCTGAATGTGATTCGTTCCATTATAGTCGACATCAGCGTTCAGATTGCGGAGCACCTCACTGATCGTATACACATCTGCAAGTGCCGGAACGTCATAAATGTTGCTCGTCCCCTTGCTGGCAAGAATCGATGCTGCGATAACCGGCAGTACAGCGTTTTTGGCTCCTTCAATTCGCACGGAACCGCTCAGACGCTGGCCGCCTTGTACAATAATTTTTTCCAATGCTTTCCCCTCCGTATCCATGTTGCGTTTTACAACTGGTAGTCGTGCCGCTTCTTATTAATTACAACGTTTAAAGACAGTGTCTGGTTCATTTTAAAGCTGTTTTTTTCTGCGCGTTGATAGAGCAATGCTGTACCCCTGTACAACAATGCATTGTTCCGGCATCATAGTATCTGATGCAGCCGGCATGTTCCCCGGTTCATGATGGTGCCGTACGATTGATATGTACGGGTCTCTAGTCGGCCGGTCAAAACATATAGCGCAGGGATGTTGCCCAGTTCAGGTAGTTCAGAATAAATCCGGTTACCAGATGGGTCAGTGCAAGCGTCGTCAGAATCATCAATGTTTTCACTTTGATCCCGTCAGGATCTTTGACAAATACATCAAATCGAAAGGACTGGATACACCACCAGACGATGACAAGCACCATCAGACTGATTAAAATGCTGAACAGTGACTGCTGTCCCAGTGATTCAAACATCATCTCATACCCTCCGAATACGCTCTGCTATGCGATTTCTTGTGAAAGTCTGCACGCTCCGCAGACTGGCACAAACTCTATCATAACGAAAAAACGTGCTGGCGAAAACCGCATTTAAGCATAAATCGAAAGAAAATGCTAGGTATTTGGAACGATTTTCGGACACATTTGCCAATTTTGCTGATAGTTGCACAGAAAAGCCAGAAAACAGCGCTATTTTGCCTAAAAAGCACTTATTACTCTCATTCACTATTTCCAGCAAATTTAACCCTCTTTTTGTCATTAAACTGTAATATTTGCTGGAAGAAGCCGCTCTATGAGGCAAAGGAAGCGTTTCATCCTGATGCTGCATCTCATTAGACGAGTTATGGTTCGAGACGTTTCACTTTATCGGATATTTTACGGGAAGTTTGGAATATTTTCTTTCATGGAGAGGTTGGATCAGCGGTTCAGCGGTTCGGGGATGCTCGGGCGGACATCCATCCGGCGAATTTCAGCGCCCGCTGTTTTAGCGGAACGTTTTTATTTCAGGCGTCGAACTTATTAAACGGAGCCGTAACCTTATCATTTGGGGGCTTAAACTTTTCATTCTGGCCGGGAAACGTATTAGTGTTATCATCCGGCGTTCGCTATACAGAAAATCTGTTCATTTCCCTCTCCGAAGTTATCATTCTCTTCGGCCACTTTATCATTTCCCCCCTGCACACAGAAAAAACCGGACACCTGGTAAGGCGTCCGGTTTTCTTTTTAACCCTGGGCGACGTCGAGTCGGTTCAACGCGCGCTTTAATGCCAGCTCGGCGCGGCGGAAATCAATGTTTTCCTTTTTCGCCTCTTGGAGTCGGCGCTCGGCGCGTTCCTTCGCGGCGCGGGCCCGGGTAATATCAATGTCAGACGGCAGCTCTGCGGATTCAGCAAGCACGTTGACCTCATCGCCGCGGACTTCCATGAAGCCGCCGCTCAGTGCGATGAGCTGGACCTTGCCATCCTGCTTGAGGCGGACTGGTCCGATATCGAGCGGAGTCACGAGCGGAAGGTGGCGCGGCAGGATGCCGAGCTCTCCTTCGATCGTTCTCACGCTGATCATGTTCACTTCTCCGTCAAATACGGTGCCGTCTGGAGTGACGACGTTCGCTTGCATCGTACTCACCGGTCACCCTCCTTCTCGAAAGACCGCCTTCTGTCATGAGACAGAAGCGGGCGCTTCGATTTGCTGATGGCTTCGTGCCGGCAGCTCGTGCCGGACGTGAGGCCGTGTATTAGGACATCTGCTTCGCTTTTTCGACAACCTCTTCGATACGGCCGACGAGACGGAAGGCATCTTCCGGAATGTCGTCGTATTTGCCTTCGAGGATCTCCTGGAAGCCTTTAATTGTTTCTTTAACCGGCACGTAAGAACCTTTCTGCCCGGTGAACTGCTCGGCTACGTGGAAGTTCTGCGACAGAAAGAACTGGATACGGCGCGCACGGGATACGGTCAGCTTGTCTTCTTCAGACAGCTCGTCCATACCAAGGATCGCGATGATATCCTGGAGTTCCTTGTACTTCTGCAGTGTTTCCTGTACTTCACGTGCCACCGCATAATGCTCATCGCCGACGATTTCCGGAGAAAGCGCACGGGATGTTGATGCGAGCGGATCCACCGCTGGATAAATACCCATTTCGGAAAGCTTACGCTCCAGGTTCGTCGTTGCATCAAGGTGTGCGAACGTCGTTGCTGGTGCAGGGTCTGTGTAGTCATCGGCAGGTACGTAGATCGCCTGGATCGATGTAACAGAACCTTTCTTCGTCGACGTGATTCGCTCCTGCAGCTGACCCATCTCCGTAGAGAGTGTCGGCTGATACCCTACCGCGGAAGGCATACGTCCGAGAAGGGCGGATACTTCCATACCGGCTTGAGTAAAGCGGAAGATGTTGTCGATAAAGAGCAGTACGTCTTTTCCTTCGTTATCACGGAAATGCTCTGCCATAGTGAGTCCAGTCAGGGCTACACGCATACGTGCACCCGGCGGCTCGTTCATCTGGCCGAAAACCATTGCCGTCTGGTTGATAACACCGGAATCCTTCATTTCGAAGTAGAGGTCGTTCCCTTCACGGGTACGCTCCCCTACGCCGGCAAATACGGAAATACCTTCGTGCTCCTGAGCGATGTTGTTAATCAGCTCCTGGATCAGAACGGTCTTTCCTACTCCGGCACCGCCGAACAGACCGATCTTACCACCTTTTACGTAAGGGGCAAGCAGGTCTACGACTTTGATGCCTGTTTCAAGAATAACCGTTTCCGTCTGAAGCTCATCATATTCTGGAGCTTGACGGTGAATCGGGTTGCGCGGTGCGTCTGCTGCAATTTCTTCATCGAGGTCGATGTTTTCACCGAGTACGTTGAAGACGCGGCCGAGCGTCACATCCCCGACTGGAACGGAAATAGGGCGACCTGTGTCGAGTACTTCTGTGCCGCGGACGAGTCCGTCTGTAGAGGACATCGCAACCGTACGGACTGTATCGTCTCCGAGGTGAAGCGCAACTTCGAGCGTCAGGTCAATGCTGACTTCGCCTTCTGTCTGCGCCTTCTCGGAAATCGTGATGGCGTTGTTAATGTTAGGCAGGTGGCCGCGCTCAAACTGAACGTCTACTACCGGACCGGTAACCTGCGTGACGCGTCCTTTCATCATGGTCTTTCCTCCTCCACCTTAGCTGTCTTAGCTTTGTGCTGCGGCTCCGCCGACGATCTCGTTGATTTCCTGCGTGATCGCTGCCTGACGGGCGCGGTTGTAGCTGAGTGTCAGTTCGCTGATGCGGTTGTCTGCATTATCCGTTGCAGAGCGCATCGCGGACATACGGGCACCGAACTCACTGGCCTTTGCATCGAGCAGGGAGCCGTAAATCAGGCTTTCTGCGTAGTGCGGCAGCAGCTTTTCGAGAATCGTTTCGGCATCCGGCTCGTACAGGTAGGAAAGGCGTCCGGAAGATTCCTCTTTCGGCTCCTCTGCCTCCTCTACAAGGCTTGTGAGCGGAAGCAGCTTCGCTTCTGTTACCTTCTGGCTGATCGCACTGATAAAGTGGTTGTAGTGAATGAACACTTCGTCAAACACTTCATCGGTAAACATCTGCACCGTTGTTTCCGCTATATTTTTAATCTCTGCATATTCCGGCTGGTCAGCGAGACCGACGATTTCCTGGACGATCGGCATGTTGCGCTTCTTAAAGAAGTCGCGGCCGACTTTTCCGATGACGACGAGACCGTACTCCTCCTCGGAGCTGTGACGCTCCTGGATCAGCTGGTACGTTTCACGGAGAAGTCCGCTGTTGTATGCGCCGCAAAGTCCGCGGTCGGACGTGATGACGATGTAGCCGGTTTTGCGGATTTCCTGTCTCTCCTGAAGCATCGGGTGGGACACATCTTCAGAGCCCTTGGCGATGCTTGCGACTACCTCACGGATTTTGGCCTGGTACGGCTGAAACTGTTCAGCTTTCCCCTGGGCACGATTAAGCTTGGCAGCGGAAACCATTTCCATGGCCTTCGTAATCTGCTTTGTCTTTTTCGTGGAGCCGATCCGCGTTTTAATATCCTTCAGAGATGCCAACGTTCTTCACCACCTTTACTGCGGAAAAGCCGGGGAGGACTGCCTCCCCCGCTGTCTTTACATTAGTTTGAGGACTGGAACGTCTTCTTGAATTCGTCAATCGCACCTGTCATCGCTTCGTCTTCTGCGAGCGCGCCGGTGTCCTTGATTTGAGACAGAAGATCTTTTTTATTGTGCTCGAGGAACGTGTACAGCTCCGCTTCAAAGCGGCGTACATCTTCCACCTCGATGTCGTCAAGGTGTCCTCGCGTCAGTGCGAACAGAATGAAGACCTGCTTTTCAACCGGAAGCGGCTGGTTGAGGCCCTGCTTGAGCACTTCTACTGTACGGGCACCGCGGTCGAGCTTCGATTTCGTCGAGGCGTCGAGGTCGGAACCGAACTGCGCAAATGCTTCAAGCTCACGGTAAGAGGCAAGGTCAAGACGGAGCGTACCGGCTACCTTCTTCATCGCCTTAATCTGGGCGGAACCGCCTACACGTGATACGGAAAGACCTGCGTCAACGGCCGGGCGTACCCCGGAGAAGAAGAGGTTGGACTGCAGGAAGATCTGACCGTCTGTGATCGAGATCACGTTTGTTGGAATATAAGCTCCGATATCGCCTGCCTGTGTTTCAATGAATGGCAGTGCAGTCAGAGAGCCTGCTCCTTTGTCGTCGCTGAGCTTTGCAGCACGCTCAAGCAGACGAGAGTGAAGATAGAAAACGTCCCCTGGGAATGCTTCACGACCCGGCGGGCGGCGGAGCAGGAGGGAAAGCTCACGGTAGGCTGCTGCCTGCTTCGTGAGGTCATCGTAAATAACAAGCACGTGCTTGCCGTTGTACATGAACTCTTCACCCATGGAAACCCCGGCGTACGGCGCGAGGTAAAGAAGCGGTGCCGGCTGGGACGCACTTGCTGTAACGACGATCGTGTAATCGAGTGCGCCGTGCTGGCGAAGTGTTTCTACCACGCCTGCAACGGTTGATTCCTTCTGACCAATTGCGACATAAATACAGATCATGTCCTCTTCTTTCTGGTTGATGATCGTATCCATGGCAATCGCTGTTTTACCAGTCTGGCGGTCCCCGATGATCAGCTCACGCTGTCCGCGGCCGATTGGAATGAGGGAATCGATTGCTTTTACGCCTGTCTGAAGCGGCTCGTGTACGGACTTACGGTCCATGACACCAGGAGCGGCGCTTTCAATCGGGCGTGTTTTGGATGTTGCTACCGGGCCTTTGCCGTCAAGCGGCTGACCGAGCGGGTTGACAACGCGGCCGAGGAGCTCTTCCCCTACCGGTACTTCCATGATTCGTCCTGTACGCTTGACTTCGTCTCCTTCACGAATATCAACATACGGTCCGAGAATGATAATACCTACGTTGTTCTCCTCGAGGTTCTGGGCCATTCCCATGACACCATTGGAAAACTCGAGCAGTTCTCCGGCCATAACGTTCTCCAGGCCGTGAGCAACGGCGATCCCGTCCCCGACACGGATGACGGTACCGACATCATTTACTTCCATTTCAGATTCATAGCCTGCAATCTGCTGCTTTAGCAGCGAACTGATTTCATCGGCTCTGATGCTCATATATCGTTCACCCCTATCTACTGATGCCTGCAGTCATGCGTTCATGAATGCGTGCAAGCTGATTCGCGACAGTGCCATCATACACAGTATCTCCGATGCGTACGCGCAGCCCGCCGATGACATCTTTGTCCGTAACATTATGGATCGTCAGCTTCTGCTTTCCGGAACGCTTGGCAAATACGTCTGCAACGGCGTTCTTTTCAACTTCACTGAGCGGCTTGGCTGAATGTACGACCGCCTCAGCAACTCCCTGCGCTTCATATGTCAGCGCCTTGAAGTTGTCCGCAATGGCCGTAAACAGCGATTCACGCTGGTTGTCCACGAGAACCTTCAGCAGGTTAATCACCTGCTGGCTGACCTTGCCGGAAAAGGCCTGGTCGAGGATCTCTTTTTTACGGATGTTCGTCATCTTTGGATGGCGGAACACTTCGTCAAGAAGGTTCGTGTCCTGCGTAACCTGTGCTACGGTATCAAGATCTTCCAGAGTTGTGTCCAGCGTCCCCTGCTCCTGCGCCAGTTCAAACAGCGCAGTGGCATAACGCACACCGATTGGATGTCTCATCATAGGTCTTCGCCAACTTCTTTAAGTGTTTCCTGAATGAGTTTCTCCTGTTCCCGTTCATCCAGCTCTTTCTCGATTACCTTGGATGCGACAAGGACAGACAGGGTGGAAACTTGCTCACGAAGCGCGGAGATAGCCTGTGCTTTTTCTGTGTTGATTTCCTGTTTCGCGTTTTCTTTCATTCGTTCTGATTCACGGCGCGCGTTCTGCATGATGTCCGCCGCCTGGTTTTCACTTGATTTTTTCGCGTTTTCCACGATTTCTTTCGCTTCTTCACGCGCTGTCTGAATGGCGTCACGCTGCTCCTGCAGGTACTTTTCAGACTCTTCGCGGTTCTTTTCTGCCGTAGCGATCTGGTCCGCTACATGTTTTTCCCGCTTTTCCATCATTCCCATAACAGGACCGAAGGCAAATTTCTTGAGCAGGAGAAGCAGAACGAAAAATGCTGCTATTTGATAAAGCGCATTAATCCATTCAATTTCATTGATATCAAACAACAGGGTCGCCTCCTTTTTCCTAAGCTGTCTTGTGGGAAAAGGGAATCCAGACGAGCTGGACCCCTCTATCTACATAAGGAATGGCGAAGCGAGTTAAAACTTCTCCGCCAGTTAGAATGTGTTAACCTACATTTGACCAAGGAGCAGGAAGGAGATAACGATCGCAAAGATCGGAAGGGCCTCAACAAGCGGAATACCAATGAACATAACAGTCTGAAGCGGACCGCGCAGTTCCGGCTGACGAGTAACACCCTGAAGCGTGTTTGCAACAACAATAGCAACCCCGATACCACCTGCGATAGCTGCAAGTCCAGCTGCTAGACCAATACCAATACCAATAAGACCAATTTCAATCATTCTGAAAATCCTCCTTAGAATTATGTGTGATAGATGTATGAAGAATACGCCCTTGCAGGGTCATTATTCACGAAAATTAGTGTTCCTCGTTTACTTTGTGGGCCATGTACACCATCGTCAGCATGACAAAGATGAAGGCCTGAAGGGAACCAATGAAGACACTGAATGCCTGGAAAATAACGAGCGGCAGAAACGCACCGAACACCCAGAACAAACTTGACGTACCAAGGCCGACGAGCATGACGATAATAACTTCTTTCGCATAAATGTTTGCGAAAAGTCGCATACCAAGCGTGACCGTGTTGGAAAACTCCTCAATCAGCTTAAATGGTAATAAGAAGCCGACCGGACGGAGATAATCCTTTCCGTATTCTTTCGGACCTTTCAGCTTAATGCCGTAATAATGCGTCAGCAGGATCACGAACAGGGCAAGCGAAAGGGTCAGAACCGGATTTGATGTCGGGGAATTCCACCAGACGTAGTGCTCTCCGGCAGTCGCAAGCTCAAACGGAACACCCATCATGTTCGCAACGAACACGTAGAGGATGAGCGTGATGCCCAGCATAAAGAAATTTTTGCCGCGTTCCCAGTCCATCGTACTGCTGATGATGTTTTTGATAAACTGCACGAGATACTCAATGGCATTCTGCGCGCCGGTCGGATACATCTCAATGCGCCGTGTCATAAAGAATACGACGAAAAAGACGATGGTCATCGCTGCGGTTATCAGCAGAATGTTCGGCACGTTGACCGTCATCCACGGAATACCAAACAGATCGACCGTTAAGAATTGATTATCCAATCGTAAATTCACCTCTCTTTGATGCATTTCAGACGGTTCCGCTTTGCAAAAGCCGCACTACTGGAAATGTTTTTTTTGGAAAATGGGATCAATCAGAAGAATGACATACGTAACTGCGAGGCCTGCAATTACACCAATCATATCGAAATACTGGGGAAAAGCTTGCGCAATAACTAATGCGATGATGACACCAACCATCCTGCCGAGCGTTCCGATAGAAAACCTGTACCTGCCCGAAGCGTGCGAGTCGAGCACCCGCTTCGTCTGGAAATATGTACTGATGAGATTCAGCAGGCTAACCGCCGTACCGAATGCCATTCCAAGGAAAAACGTCGAAAACGACGTCACCGCAGCAGTCATGAGCAACAGGACGATGATAACCGCCGTGTAAATTGTGTAGCGTCTGGCAAGGTTATACATCATTGTCATCGTTGTCCTCCGTAAATCTCATCACTGTGGTGTAAATGCCGTACATCGCTGTGATCAGTCCTGCCAGAAGCAGAGTGATCAGAAAAACGCTGCCGGTTCCTAGCCATTGATCGAGCCATCTGCCACCAAAGACACCTACCAATACCGCTCCTATTATATAGGAGGATATCGTCGACATAAGCGCAAAGGCTTTCAAAACGGATCGATAAGGTGATCGCTTTGGCTCGTTCGGCATACCGCATGACTCCCCGCTCACAAAAAATGGATTGTTCACCCGATACCCTTAGTCATCGTACAACACGCCCCCCTGTCTGTCAACACAGTGAAAACGTCAACAATGCCGACGTATCAAGGGCTTGTGCAATGTCCGACTGCCTCGTCAGAACCCCTCGGATTCCGTCCCAAACCTTTTTCGCACGCCTCCTATTATACATAAGATTGTGAAAAATGTCTTTTATATGTGGGAGAAAATTAAATGTGAATTTTTTGTGAAGAATCAGGCTCTCTGCCTGTGACAGCAGGAATTCTGCCGGCTTACAGGAAAATCCATTCGGCAGATAAGCCAGAATGTGGTTTACGATTGTATAAAGAGGGTAAGAAAATTGCTATTTTGAAGAAGAACACGGTTTGCGGTGTCGGCAGCAGGCGCTTATTTGGGCGGTGCAGAAAAAGTTGAATGTTTGCATGCTGAAGTTAATCATTTGCCGGGTGTAAATGATGCTTTTTTCGTTATAACAGTCTTACGTTGATGCTCGTGAACAGTTGCTTGCCAATGATAAAGCTTTCAGAGGAAAAGTTGAAGCTTTTGCAGGCAATGTTGATGATTTACTCCGAAAAGTTGAACACTTTCATTAATCGTTTTTCACTATAAAAAAAGCAGAAGCCCTCGTACAGAGCTTCTGCCTTGCGACTTTTACTTTGTTCCAAACAAACGGTCGCCGGCATCGCCGAGACCTGGAACAATATAGCCTTTTTCATTCAGCTTTTCATCAAGTGCTGCGAGGAAGATATCCACATCAGGGTGGGCTTCCTTCATCGCTTCGACGCCTTCCGGTGCAGCGACGAGGCACATAAGCTTAATGTTTTGAGCGCCGCGCTTTTTCATGACGTTGATCGCTTCGATCGCCGATCCGCCTGTGGCAAGCATCGGGTCAACGACGATAAAGTCACGCTCGCTCGTGTCCTTTGGAAGCTTCACGTAATATTCGACCGGCTTGAGCGTTTCCGGGTCACGGTAGAGACCGACGTGGCCGACCTTTGCAGCTGGAATGAGCTCCAGCATGCCGTCTACCATGCCGAGACCGGCGCGCAGAATCGGGACGATGCCGAGCTTTTTGCCGGCGATCGTGTGGCACGTTGCTTCTGCCACCGGCGTCTGTACCTGTACTTCCTGAAGCGGCAGCTCGCGGGTGATTTCGAACGCCATGAGACCGGCAATTTCATTTGTCAGCTCGCGAAATTCCTTCGTGCCGGTCTTCTCATTGCGTATGTAAGAAAGTTTATGTTGAATCAACGGGTGGTCAAACACGTATACTTTTGCCATCATTTTCACGCTCCTCAGCTTCGTTTCCTTTGCGTATTCTACCGTACCAGGGCCCTCTCTGCAAGAGCTGATCACGCATGCACCTGCCGAATGAACGGCTCGCGCTGCTTGAAGAGCAGCATAAACCTGGTCTTCTTTGCCCCGCAGCGCTTGCCACCGCCGCTTCGTCCCTTTCTTTTCCATAAAAAAGGGGCCGTCCTCCACGATGGATGGACAGCCCCGAAACAGGGCTCAGCGCCTATTCGTCTTCGTACATTGGGAAGGCAGCAGTCAGCTTCGCCACGCGGCTGCGCGCTTCTTTGAGCACTGCTTCGTTTTCCGGATCCTTCAGTACAGAAGCGATGATTTCGCCTACTTCTGTCAGCTCCTGTTCTTTGAAGCCGCGGGATGTGACCGCTGCTGTACCGATACGGATACCACTTGTGACAAACGGGCTTTCCGGATCGAATGGAATGGCGTTTTTGTTCGTCGTAACGGCCACTTCATCGAGCGCTTTTTCCGCTACTTTTCCTGTCAGGTTCAAGCTGCGCAGATCGAGCAGCACGAGGTGGTTGTCGGTGCCGCCGGAGACGAGATCGATCCCGTTGTCCGTGAGCGCCTTGCCGAGCGCTGCCGCATTTTTCTTCACCTGCTGGGAATACGTTTTAAAGTCGTCACGAAGCGCTTCGCCGAATGCGACAGCCTTCGCGCTGATCACGTGCATGAGCGGTCCGCCCTGCAGACCAGGGAAAATCGCTTTATCGAGCTTTTTACCGTACTCTTCTTTGGCGAGAATCATACCGCCGCGCGGTCCACGAAGGGTTTTGTGCGTTGTCGTGGTCAC
This sequence comes from Bacillus daqingensis, assembly GCF_042654445.1. Taxonomy (NCBI): domain Bacteria; kingdom Bacillati; phylum Bacillota; class Bacilli; order Caryophanales; family Bacillaceae; genus Bacillus; species Bacillus daqingensis. The sequence goes on along the minus strand of NZ_JBHSGK010000005.1, from coordinate 336,982 downwards.
AAAGTCCGCATACGGCACCGGGTTCATGTGGTCGCCTGTTGCGACAAGTCCTGCGATGTGGGCCATGTCGACCATCAGGTATGCATCGACTTCGTCCGCGATTTCCTTAAAGATGCTGAAGTCAATTTCACGCGGATAGGCGCTTGCACCGGCAACAATCATCTTCGGCTTGTGCTCCTTCGCCAGCTCGCGCACCGTATCATAGTTGATTTTACCGGTGTCCGGCTCGACGCCGTAGCCGACAAACTCATACTGCTTTCCGCTGAAGTTGACCGGGCTTCCGTGCGTTAAATGTCCGCCGTGGTTCAGATCCATGCCGAGCACTTTGTCGCCGTGCTCCAAAAAGGCAAAGTAAACAGCCATGTTCGCCTGGGCGCCGGAGTGCGGCTGCACGTTGGCATACTCTGCCCCAAACAGCTGCTTGGCGCGGTCCCGCGCGATATTTTCGACGGTGTCTACGTGCTCACAGCCGCCGTAATAGCGCTTTGCCGGATATCCTTCTGCATATTTGTTCGTGAGAACCGATCCCTGCGCTTCCATTACTGCACGAGATACAAAGTTCTCGGATGCGATCAGCTCGATGTTATCGCGCTGACGCTTCAGTTCCAGCTCCATTGCCTCAAAAAGTTCCGCGTCCTGTGCCTTTACATGACTAAGTGCCTGCTTATCGATCGTTGTCATTATACATGGACCCTCCCTAAGCTCTTCGTAATTAGCTTGATACTGCCCTTCATTTTAACGCCTGCCGCGAAAATAAGCAAAGGAATTTGCACTCGTCGGACGAATGAACACGCTTTCATTCTGTTTTTTCTTAAAAACCAGTTGATTCGCGTGATTTTATCTCCCAAAACAGAGCGAAAAGACGGATGTCCCTTCGCTCTGTTTGCTTAAACATTCGTATTTTGTCTACTCCTCAATGAATGTCCGCTTCCGGTAGACAGCGACCGTCAGTACAGCAGCCGCAACTGTCCATCCGGTAATAACAAGCAGATAGCCGGATACGTCAGCCAGTCCTCCGCCCTGGCCGACGGCAGCCGCAATGTACTCCAACTGAAAGTTCGGCAAGTATTCCAGCCAGGCAGCAATATCATACTGCTGGAAAAACTCGATGAATAATCCGCCCATGCCGAGAATGAAAATAACCGGCAGAATCAGCACCGATGCTTCTACGAGCGTCCGGGCAAGCAGACCGAGCAGCAGACCGACCATTAAATAGAACACAAGCGAAATCGCCAGGCCTGCATACACGTATATTCCTTCCGGCGTGTAGCCGGTGATTTGCATGCAGATGACGAGTGTTACGGCAGTCAAAGCGGCAGCTACTGCACTTTTTCCCGTTAAAATCTCCGTAGATGTCGCAGGTGACAGCATGAGAGAACGAAGCGTCTTCTTTTCTTTTTCTTCAGCGATCAGCGCCGTCTGCACAAAGCAGGCGACAGAGGCAAACGTCAGATTAATGACGAGGTAATGCACAACAAGCGGAATATCGTCCTGGCGTCCAAACATGAGCGCGAAGAAAAATGGCATCACGGCTGTTGTCAGCACGAACATGTTCTTGGAGAGCTCCTTCATGTCTTTCGCAGCGATGGCGTAGGTTCTGACGATGGAAAAATTCATACGAGCTCCCTCCCGGTTGTTTGAATAAAAATGTCTCCAAGCGTTGGCAAATTCGTTTTAACCTCAGCCACACGGCCGCTCCCAATCCAGTCGGCGAGTTTTGCCGCATCATCCTTCGTCTGCTGCAGGCTGTATGCTGAACCGTCCTTCAGTTCAACGGAGATCGTGCCATCGGCGTACGCCTGTCGCAGCAGCTTCGGCTTGTCGCTCAATTGAACCCGTCCATTGTCCAGGAAGGCAACACGGTCGCAGAGCGTTTCCGCTTCCTGCATATCGTGCGTCGTTAAAAAGATCGTGGTCCCCTGCTCCCGCATTTCCTGCAGACCGCGGTGAATGCGGCTGGAGCTCGCCGGATCAAGCGCCGCTGTCGGTTCATCGAGGAACAGCAGCTCCGGCTCATGCAGAATCGCTCTTGCAAACAGCACCCGCTGTGTCATGCCTTTGCTCAGCTTGGCGGCAGGCTTCTTCTTTTCCCTACTCATGCCAGTCAGCTCAAGTACTTCGTCAATTCGTTTTCCAGGCTGCTTTACTTCATAAAGCTTTGCGAACAGCTTTAAATTTTCCTGAACGGTCAGCCGCTGGTACAGACCGCTTGCCTCCGTCATGATCCCGATCCGCTGTAAATTTTCCCGCCGCTTCATCTGCAGCGCCGGCTTTCCGAATACTTCTGCTTCCCCATCCGTAATTGGCATTTGTCCGGTCAGCAGATGAATCGTCGTCGTCTTTCCAGCTCCACTCGGTCCGAGAAACCCGTAAATTTCTCCGCGGCTGATGTCGACATGCAGTCCGTCGAGCGCCTTTTCCTGCCCGAAATACTTGCTCACCTGATTCATATAGATGATACTCATGTGCATTTCCTCCTTGGCTGGTTGATGCTTTCAGCGTAAAAGGAAATCCGTGCCGGCGCAGTAAAAATCGGCTGAACGGAGCATATGACCGGCTGACAAGCGCACCTTACAGGCCAAAAACAGCCCGCAGTTCGTCGAGCTTCTGCTTGGAAAGCGGCACTTCCGTTTTTGCTTTGTTTGCGAGCTGCAGACTGTAGCTGTTGCGCGTCCACGTGATCACTTCGCGCACCTTTTGCAGGTTGACTATATAGGAGCGGTGACAGCGGAAAAAGCCGAATGATTTCAGCTTCTCCTCTAGCTCCTGCAGCGTAAACGCACACGGATAGGATTCGTTGTTGATACATATGTACGATCGGCTGTCCCGGCTCTCAATATAATCAATTTCCGGAGGATCAAACAGCACCATTTTATCCTCCAGCTTTGCCGGGATTTTTGAGAAACGAACCTCATCTGCCGTTGCATCACCGGTCTCATGATCGTGCTCAACCGGCACTTCTTTCAGTCCGTCCTCCTTTAACCGGTATATCACATCTGCTGCGGTAATGGCACTTTCCATTGCAGACGTGAGAATGAGCACGGCACGACCGCTGTCTGCAAGCTTTCGCAGCTGCCGGCGGATGATTTTACGGGATTCGGTATCGACGTTTTGCTCCATTTCTTCCACGATATAGATAGAAGCATCCTGAAACAGCATTTTCGCAGCGCAGATCCGTCGCTGGATGGAATAGGAGAGCCGGTCAATCCGGTCCCGATAGCAGTCAAGCAGCTGCAGTTCTTCGGCTGCTGCTTTAGCTGAAAGGCTGGACTGGTACAGGCGTCTGTAAAAGGTGAGCTGATCTTTGACGGTAAGCTTTGGATACAGACCTTCTTCACGCAGCATGAGCGACATCTGCTCATCTGGCATCATCGCATCCTCCGCTTTGAATACCGCTTCTTTAGCGATGATTGCCTCAATCAGCTCCAGCTGATGTTCACTCGCTGTATAACAGGCGGTGATCGTTTCGTTTGGAAGCGGGATCGTCAGCTCCGGCAGGCGTCGTCCGGCTCCAGCTCGCGGGATAAAGTGCAATTCGGTCATCACGTGCTCCTTTCACCAGGATCATTTCCCGGGAAATAGTCGTCTATTTCCTAATTCTACCGCATGCTTGAAAAATGTACACCATCGGTTTATCAGCAGGATACCAATAAGAACATATGTTCTTATTGCAGGGTGCAGTCCCTGACTTTCGTCCCTCAAACATGGTGCAGACTTATCACCTGCTGCACGAAAAAACCTCAGGCGCTTCTGCCTGAGGAATGTCTTCTACTTATAGGAGGCGCGTGCGCCGCCGATCAGCTTCGGCCGGGTGCGCGCAAACGTGACGTGTGCTTCCCCAATCGACTTGATCGAGGTGCGCACCGGCACGGCCACTTCCTTTAAATGCATGCCGATAAACGTATCGCCGATGTCGATCCCGGCGTGAGCGTGAACACGCTCCACAACGACCGGATCATTCATTCGTTCGTAAGCAAGAGCTGCCATCGAGCCGCCTGCTTCCGGCACAGGCACGACCGTTACCGGGTCGAGGTGATACCGCTCGGCTGCCTCTGCTTCGAGCGTTAAGGCGCGGTTGATGTGTTCGCAGCCCTGGAAGACGAGATGCACCCCGTACTTCGTCTGAAACGCTGAAAAAGCATCCCACAGCTCACGCGCTACGTCTGTCGTGCCGGCTTTTCCGATTTTATGACCGCGCACTTCACTCGTACTTGTGCCAATAACGAGCAGCTGACCGGGCTTGAGTGCGGCCTGCTCCTGTAGCTCTTCCAGCGCCAGCGTGACATCGTGCTTCAGCTTTTCTTCCACGGCAGATCCCCTCCTAGCGATTTTCGTATTTCATCATTTTGTCGACGCGCCGCTCGTGGCGGCCGCCTTCAAATTCAGTGGAGAGCCATACCTTTACAATTTCCTGTGCGATCCCTGGCCCGACGACGCGTTCTCCCATGGCCAGCACGTTCGTGTCATTGTGCTCACGCGTTGCTTTTGCAGAAAACAAGTCGTGCACGAGGGCACAGCGGATGCCTTTCACCTTATTTGCCGAAATCGACATGCCGATGCCGGTTCCACAGATGATAATACCGCGGTCTGCTTCGCCGGAAGCGACCATTTCTGCAGCTGGAATGCCGTAGTCTGCGTAATCAACGGAATCGGCGGAGTGGTTGCCAACGTCCTTTACTTCATGGCCAAGCTCTTCTATAACGGGTACGAGCTGCTCTTTCAATGCGTATCCTGCATGGTCTGATCCAACTACAATTTTCACTTCCGTCACATCTCCTTTTGTGCTAGTTTCTTTACAAGTTTCTCAACTGCTTCTTCGATTTCTTCATACGTTGCGTTGTAAATGGCTTCGTCTCCGCCGAATGGATCACGGACATCCATCGCCGGCAGATCCCATTCCAGCCGATCGATGGCGCGCTGATGCGGTTCGAGCGCCTGAAGCAGCTCCTCTTCCATTTTTTTCTGCTTATCAGACTGCATCGGTCTTTCATCGTTGTATTTATCCACAGCCGACTGATTGTCCGCAACAAAAGCCGCACGCTTCATTTCGATCTGGGCGAGATGATCGCGAAGCTCATCGATTTTATCAAGCGATTCCTGATCGTCCAGCACATATTCCTTCAGCGTGTACACGTGATCCGCCCGCTCCGGAAATTGCTCAATCACGAGCTGCTTATGCGATTCTGTCATCGTAAGGACGAGATCGGCCCAGCCGAGCAGGTCCTCCGTCAGAGACTGTGACTGATGACTTTCCATTAGATTATGACGGGCCAGCGCCTGCCTGGCACCTTCTGAAATCGGCATGCCGTCCATTGCATGCACGCCGGCTGATTTCGCCTGCATGTCCTCATGCTCTCTCTTTTCCATAAATACGGCTTCTGCCATCGGGCTTCTGCACGTATTTCCGGTGCAGACAAATAACACTCTCTCCATCCTGTCACTTCCTTTGTTCTGTCTTTATATCCTTCTCATACCCGACGCCGTCCGTCGTGAATCTCTCTTCTATTTTACCATATTATCCGATTTTCGGCCGTTATTCACATGTGGATAACCGCTTCACGCATAAAAAAAGCAGGACCCCGCTGCGACGGGATTCTGCCTATTTGCTAGAACGTACGGTTTTCCGTGAGCACGCGTCCTCCAGCTGCTTTCACGAGCCGATTCATCACTGCAAAGCCAAGGTCTTCTCCTGCAATCACCTGCATGAAAATCTGATCGACCTCTGTTTCTTTAAAGGTGCGCAGGGCATGATAAAGCTCGCGCGCGACTGTTTCGGTATCGCCGGCTGGCAGCACGTATTCGCGATCGGCGCCGCTCTCTCCGGCAAGATCTTTCGTTAAAATAACGCCGACCCGCTCCCCGCGCTCGCGGCTGGCGCGAATTTGTTCATGCATGAAAGCAGTGGTGCCATCCAGCAGCGTGAGCGGTGCTTCCGGAGCATAGTGGCGGTATTTCATACCAGGCGATCTCGGCTGTTCTTCTTCTGACAGCGCCGGATCCACGTCGACGGTGCCGATGACGGCTTCGATTTCGGCTGACGTCACGCCTCCCGGCCGTAAAATAAGCGGAGGTTCCACCGTACAGTCAATCACCGTAGACTCCAATCCGACTCCGGTGGGACCGCCGTCCAAAATTCCCGCAATCCGTCCATCTAAATCCTCGGCCACGTGCATCGCACGCGTTGGACTCGGCCTTCCCGACCGATTTGCGCTCGGAGCAGCGATGGGACAACCGGAAGCACGAATCACCGCTCGTGCTGCAGGATGGTCCGGCAGGCGGATGCCGACAGTGGATAAACCTGCCGTTACCTTTGTGGATAACGTGCCGTTATGAGGGAGAATGATCGTTAATGCCCCCGGCCAAAAGGCGTCCATCAGTTTTTCAGCTGTTTCCGTGATCGCTGCCGCAGCAAGCGCAGCATCCTGTTTATCGGCGATATGCACGATCAGCGGGTTATCGGACGGACGGCCCTTCGCTTGAAACACAGAAGCGACGGCTGCATCAGAGCGGGCATCTGCGCCGAGTCCGTAGACGGTTTCAGTCGGAAATGCAACCAGCTTTCCCTCACGCAAAAGCGCCCCAGCTTCAGCGACCGCAGCTTGAAACGTCTTTTCCCCAACATTATCCACAGACCAGTGGATAGTTTGTTGATAATCCATCAGTTATCCACTCCCCTCGAATTATTTAATCTGATGTTCGCCGGACAACTCTACACATTCTGTGGATAAAAACGGTTTATCCACAGAAACTGGGTATAACTTCCGCATATTCCGTGGATAACTTTGTGGAATACCGAAAAAGTTATCCACGGATACGAACAGGCTGACGGATTGCCGAAACGATCCGCTCCCGTCCGTTGATGTCGCGTCGTACGTTCACTTCCGCATCCGGAAGCGCCTCTTTCAGGAGCGCCGCTACGGCTTCTCCCTGACCGTCCCCGATCTCAAACGCTGCCAGGCCGTCTTCGTTTAACATGCCAGGCAGTGCCGCCGCGAGCCTACGGTAGATGACGAGTCCGTCCTCCCCTGCAAACAGGGCACCTTCCGGCTCGTGCTCGGTGACGTTTCGTTTCATAAACGACCGGTCTCCCTCTGGTATATACGGCGGGTTGGATACGAGTACATCAAACATTCGTCCGGCTACCGGACTGACGAGGTCACCGAGCAGAAACGTGACATCTGCTTCAAGCGAAGCTGCGTTTTGTTCGGCTGTTTGAAGCGCCCGTTCAGATATATCAACTGCCGTGACAGAAGACTCCGGCAGCTCCAGTGCCAGTGTAATGGCAATGATTCCGCTTCCCGTACCGATATCGACTATAGATGCGTCCTGCTTCCGGCACTGCTCGAGCACGTGCTGCACGAGCTCTTCTGTTTCCGGACGCGGAATCAGCACGTCCGGGTTGACGTGAAAACGACGCCCGTAAAATTGTTCGCTGCCGGTGATATGCTGCACGGGCACGCCGGACGCGGCCGTGCACACATCCTCCATGTACCGTTCCAAAAGTGACTCCTCGATCGGACTGCGCATTTCTGCCAGCAGCTGAGCCCGGCTGTATCCGGTATGGTGCTGCAGAAGAATGGAGGCAATTTCTTTTTCTTCTCCGGCTTCCTCCAAAAAAGAAGAAGCCCGGGAGAGGGCTTCAAACATCATCGTCATGGACATCTCCTTAGTTTGCGTTCTCCATCATACGGGACTGCTCTTCAATGATAAGCGGATCGATCACTTCATCCAGTCCGCCTTCTAAAATCTGATCCAGCTTCTGCAGCGTCAGGCCAATACGGTGGTCCGTCACGCGGCTCTGCGGGAAATTGTACGTGCGGATCCGCTCGGAGCGGTCGCCGGAGCCAACAGCTGATTTGCGATGCTCGTCGTATTCTGCCTGAGCTTCCTTTTGAAACTTGTCATAGATGCGGGCACGCAGTACCTTCATCGCTTTTTCTTTATTCTTGATCTGTGATTTTTCATCCTGACAGGAGACGACGACGCCGGTCGGCATGTGCGTAAGCCGCACGGCAGACATCGTCGTGTTTACCGACTGGCCGCCCGGTCCGCTCGATGCGAACGTATCGACGCGGATATCTTTTTCGTTAATGTCGACTTCTACTTCTTCAGCTTCCGGCAGAACCGCAACCGTCGCCGTCGACGTATGAATCCGGCCGCCGGATTCTGTCGTCGGCACGCGCTGAACGCGGTGAGCGCCGTTCTCGTACTTCAGACGGGAGAAGGCTCCCTTTCCGTTTACCATAAAGATAATTTCCTTATAGCCGCCGATGCCGGTGCCGTTCGCTTCAATCACTTCCGTTTTCCAGCCCTGCTGATCCGCGTAGCGGGAATACATGCGGTACAAGTCTCCGGCAAAGAGAGCTGCTTCATCGCCTCCGGCTGCACCGCGGACTTCCACGATGACGTTTTTGTCATCGTTTGGATCCTTTGGAAGCAGGAGCACGCGCATCTTTTCCTCGAGCTCCGGGATCTCGTCGCCGAGCTCATCCATTTCCATCTTTACCATTTCACGCATCTCATCATCGAGACTGTCCTGCAGCATTTCTTTTGCTTCGTCGTACTGCTGCTTAATGTCCTTATAGCGGCGGTACGTTTCTACCGTTTCCTGCATGTCGGACTGTTCCTTGGAATAATCGCGCAGTTTTTTGTTATCACTGATGACGTCCGGATCCATCAAGAGCTCTGTCAGCTGATTGTACCGGTCCTCTACTGCTTGCAGACGATCAAACACGTCGCTTCACCTCACCTTAAATTCGCGTCACCTCGTCCATCGGGCAGACGAAGGCACTTTCTATCCTTTTCACAGTATAGGCGTAAACCCTGTGAAAATCAACGGGCAGAGCCGGATTTGACAGGGGTGCAGATGTGTTTACGAAAAGTGGGCCGGGGGGTATAGGAGAAGCAGTATGCAAGGAGGGATAGCATGAAAGTAGTGATTATCGGCGGAGATGCTGCCGGCATGAGTGCCGCCATGCAGATTGTACATAAACGGGAGGACGCTTCGATTACGGTGCTCGAGCGCGGCGGTATTTATTCATACGGCCAGTGCGGGCTTCCTTATTATCTGGGCGGAACCGTTGATGAGGCGGAAGACCTGATTGCCCGTCCCGTTTCCTTTTTCCGCGACAAAGGAATCGATGCGAAAACGTACCACGAAGTGACAAAGGTCGAATCTGATAAACAGCTCGTCCACGCGTTCGATCACGAAAGCAGCAGCGACGTTTCCTTCAGCTATGACGTGCTGCTCTGTGCAAGCGGCGGCAGTCCGTTACGCCTGCCGGTAGACGGTGCTGATTTGGAAGGCATTCATACGCTGAAGACGATCCCGGATGCGAAAGCGATTAAAGACGACCTCGAGCAGACCGACCAGATTACGATCGTCGGCGCCGGCTACATTGGACTGGAGGTAGCGGAAAATTACGTCGAGCAGGGGAAAAAGGTGCGCCTCATTAACCGCTCCGATAAACTCGGCAGCAACTTTGATGAAACCGTGAGCGAGGCCCTGCGCGAAGAAGCAGAAAAGCACGGCATTGAGCTGCATCTGCATGAAGACGTCACGCGCTTTGAAGGCGAAGACGGCCGCGTGTCCCGCATTGTGACGACAAAAGGATCGTATGAAGCAGACGGCGTCATCGTTGCGGTCGGCATTTCGCCAAACACCTCCTATTTAGAAGGAACTGGCGTGCACCTGCATTACTCCGGAGCCGCGATTGTCGATCCATACATGCGCACGAACGTGGCCAACATTTATGCCGCCGGCGACTGCGCCACCCAGTATCACCGGATAAAAGAGCAGCATGACTACGTTCCGCTCGGCACGCACGCCAACAAGCAGGGCCGGGTTGCCGGCGCCAACATTTCCGGTGAGCGGAAGACGTTCCAGGGCATTGTCGGTACTGCCATCATGCGCTTTTTTGATCTCACTGCGGGCCGTACCGGCATCGGCGTGAGTGAAGCAAAGGAAACCGGCTACGCCTGCAGCGTGAAAGTGATCGAGACGCATCCGTATGCCGATTACTTCCCGGGGGCCAATAAAATGAAGCTGCAGCTCGTAAAAGATGATGCCAGCGGGCGGCTCCTCGGCATCCAGGCCGTCGGCACGACCGGTGTTGACAAGCGGATTGACGCGGCTTCGGTCATGATTTACAACAACATGACAACGACCGACATTCAACATTTGGATTTAAGCTACGCCCCGCCGTACAACTCAACATGGGATCCCGTACAAAAAGGGGTAAGAGCCTTTAAATAACAACAAAAGCCCGCACGTCGAGGTGCGGGCTTTTCAGACTGTGGATAAAGTCATTTTAGGTGAATAAGATGGCGGCTGCCTGTATCTGCGGACCCTCGCTTTCCGGAGAGAACGGGCTCGGCTTTCCCTTCTTCCGTCCGCCGGACCTTCGCCTCGTTCTGAGCCGAGATCCTTCGATGTCGGCAGCTGATCGTACGTTTTACGTGCCTGGTTATGAAGGCACAATCGGCTTCCATACGGATAGAACTTCCTCATGAGACGTTTCGATGTTAAATAGGGATGTCCGTCCTACATCGAATTCATGATAAATGTCAAAAAGCAGTTACGTCTGTCGTGACGTTGTTCTCCAACAAGCAGAGCCGTTTTCCCGATGTGTCCGGCGTGCCCGTGGAAGCCGCGCAGTCTGAAGATGCCGTACCGTCCAGATCTGCGAACGGCATCCACGCACGGGCGGAGCCGGACTGGCTCTTGAAGGCTTCTTGTAAAAAGCCCGTGTCCGAAGCCGTGCCTTTCTTCCTTTCATACAGGGTTACCCTGAGAAATAGCTGAAGGCCAGCCCAAGGCAGGCTCGGTAAGCAGAGGGGAAAGTCAACCAAACGAATCAACATGTAAGTTGAAAGGCTTTTGCGTGCATACACGCATGCCTAGGAGACTGGTGCTATTCCTTCAATTTCAGCTGGAAGAGTGGGAGTTGATCTGGTGAAAATAGACTGCAGTTGAAATACGCTATTTTATCCTTACTGGAGGCTGGGCGGCGTTAAGCCGCTTTCGCCTTTCGTTAAGTTGCCTTTCGGCTCCTCAGTCGAAAACCATCATTATATTCATTGCCCAAACAAGAAAAAACCGGGCCGCGGCCCGGTTTCCTTTAAGCTATTAAATGACAACGCCGCCGTCTACGGCGAGAATCTCGCCGGTGATAAACGAGGCTTCGTCGGAGGCGAGGAATAAATACGCGTTTGCGATGTCACGGCTTTCCGCAAGCCGGTTCATGACGGACTTCTCTTCCATAAAGGCAAGCACCTTGTCCGGCATCTTTTCGGTCATCGGCGTTTTTACGAATCCAGGAGCAACTGCATTGACGCGCACATTAAAGCGGCCGAGCTCCTTGGCCCACGTTTTCGTCATGCCGTTCACGCCCCATTTCGCGGCTGCATAATTTGTCTGGCCGAAGTTGCCGTAGCTCCCAACAACGGAGGACGCATTTAAAATGACCCCGCTCCCCTGTTCCTTCATAATGGCAGCAGCTGCCTGCCCGGTGTTGAACACGCCTTTTAAGTTCACGTCAATGACACGGTCCCACTGATCTTCTTCCATTTTCAACAGCTGTGCGTCTGCAGTGATGCCGGCGTTGCTGACAACGATGTCGACCGAGCCGAATTCCTGCTTGCACTGCTCGAGCATCGCCTTCACGGAGTCGCGGTCTGTGACGTTGACCGTGCAGGCAGAAGCACGTCCGCCCGCCTGTTCAATCGCTCCCACCGTCTGCTTCACATCGTCCTCGTTCATATCTGCCACGACGACAGTGGCTCCTTCTTCTGCAAACCGGAGGGCGGTTGCCGCTCCAATTCCTCGTCCTGCTCCTGTGATGACAGCTGCTTTATCTTTTAATCGCATGTGTATCTCTCCTTTAAACTAATAGAGTTTCTTTTTACAGTAATCCGACGGCATATACCGCAATGGCGACGACCGCGGAAAAGACAGGGATCAGGGCGCCGACGACGAAGATATCCTTGTAGGAATCTTTGTGCGTCATCCCCGTGATCGCCAGCAGCGTGAGCACGGCACCGTTATGCGGCAGCACGTCCAGTCCGCCGGAGGCAATCGAAGCGATGCGGTGGAACGCTTCCGGCTCCATATTCGTCGCAATCGCAATTTCATAATAGCGGTCCCCGAGCGCATTGAGCGCGATCGTCATCCCGCCTGAGGCAGACCCGGTCGCACCGGCGAGCACGTTGATGGCAACTGCCTGTGAAAAGAGCGGGTTTCCCGGCACGCTCAGTACGAGCTGGGTCAGCCGGTCAAAGCCCGGTACCGCCTGCACGACTGCCCCGAAGCCGACAGCGGCACTCGTGTTGACGATCGCAATCACGGAGCCGCCTGCCCCGGCGTTGACAGCGGCGGAAAAGCCGCGGAATTTGTGAATATTAAATGCCATGATCAGAAAAATACCGATCAAGAGCGCCACGACAATGTCGAGTCCGAACAAGTTCAGAGAAAGCACGACCGCAGCGAGCGGTACGAGCGACAGCACCGTAAACAGCTTCGGCGGTATTTTCTCCTCCTCTTCCTGGTTGAACACCTTTTTGTCCTTCGGCTCTGTATATACTTCCCCGGCAGCACGCAGCTTCCCTTCCCGCCAGCGTAAATATAAGTAGCCGCCGACAGCCATGACGATCGCCGCGGAAATCCCCATAATCGGTGCGGCCATCGCATCCGTCTGGTAGTAGTCGCGCGGAATCAGGTTTTGAATCTGCGGCGTGCCGGGAATCGCCGTCATCGTAAACGTAAAAGCTCCGAGCGCAACCGTCGGCGGAATGAGCCGGCGCGGAATATTGGCGTCCCGGAACATGGCAAGCGCAAGCGGGTACACCGCAAATACAACGACGAACAGGCTGACCCCGCCGTACGTCAGTACAGCTGCTGATACGATAACCCCTAAAATAGCCCGCTTCGTGCCGATCACCTTCGTGAGCGCTTCTGCAACAGACCGGGCCATCCCGGTATCCTCCATCAGCTTCCCGAAGATCGCGCCGAGCATAAAGACAGGAAACCAGTCACGTGCAAAACCGACGAAGCCGTCCATGTACGTATTCGTGTAGGCGTCAAGCAGATCCAATCCGCCTGTTAATGCGACGACCCCTGCTGCGATCGGGGCTACCCAGATGATCGACCACCCGGCGTATGCAAGCCCCATAATAAGTAATAGCCCTAGAAATATGCCTAACATGAGTGTCCCCCCTTAGTTAACTGCCGGCTGCATAGCCTCCTGAAGCCCCATGCGTTCCCGGTTGAAAATCATTTTATCCATCGTTTTCAACTCCGGCGAAATAACCGGCCGGAAGTTCATCTGTGCGAGAATGTCGGCTTCGAGATCGACACCCGGTGCAATCTCGGTCAGCATGAGCCCGTCTTTTGTCAGTTCGAATACGGCCCGCTCGGTCACGTACATGATCGGCCGCTCCAGCTCGGCGGCGTATGTGCCGCTGAACGTCGTCTGCTCGACCTGCTCGAGGAATTTCTGCACCTTTCCCTCCTGTAAAATACGGAGCTCGCCATCTTCGACATCCACTTTCAGGCCGCCTGCAGTAAACGTGCCGCAGAAAACCACCTTCTGCGCGTTTTGCGAAATATTAATGAAGCCGCCTGCTCCCGTGACCTTTGAGCCGAACTTGCTGACATTCACGTTTCCTTCCTGATCCAGCTGCGCGAGTCCGAGAAAGGCGATGTCGAGTCCGCCCCCGTCGTAAAAATCAAACTGATACGGTTGATCAATGATGGCATCCGGGTTATTCGCAGCGCCAAAGCTGAGTCCGCCTGCCGGCATGCCGCCGATCGGTCCGGATTCCACCGTCAGACGCATGTCGCTGAGTACGCCTTCTTCACTTGCTACAGCTGCCACTCCTTCCGGCACGCCAATGCCAAGGTTCGTGATCGCTGCCGGGATCAGCTGCATCGCCGCACGGCGCGCGATTATTTTACGTTCATTGAGCGGCAGCGGCTCGAGTGAATCAAGCGATCGTTTGATCTCGCCGGAATAAGACGGGTTGTACTGCTCGGCAAATGTCTGCATGTGATGCTCCGGCGCTGCTTCTACGACTGCATCGACGAGGATGCCGGGAATTTTGACGAGCTTCGGATCAAGCGTGCCGCGCTCGACCACCTTTTCCACCTGCAGCAGCACGATGCCGCCGCTGTTTTTAGCTGCCTGCGCAATCGAAAGTGCTTCCAGGCTTCCGGCTTCCTTCGTCATGACGGCATTTCCCTCTTCATCTGCATACGTCGCGCGAATGAGTCCGACGTGAATCGGAAACGTCTTGTAAAACAGATACTCCCGGCCGCCGATTTCCATCAGCTCGACGAGTTCTTCCGTCGTGACGTTGTTGATTCGTCCTCCGCCCTTGCGCGGGTCAACAAAAGTGCGCAGGCCGACGTGGGAAATCGTTCCTGGCTTGCCGGCAGCTGTATCCCGGAACATGTGGGTGATGATGCCCTGCGGCAGATTGTAAGCCTCTACTTTGTTGGCAATCGCAAGCTCCGCCATTTTGGGCGCAAGCCCCCAGTGGCCGCCGACGACGCGCTTTAAAAATCCGGGATGTCCGAAATGATTCAGCCCTTTTGCTTTTCCGTCCCCTTGGCCTGCTGCGTACATCAGCGTCAGTCCGGCCGGTGCTTGCTCCTCTAAAAAGCGTTCTTCAATGGCGATCGCGAGCCCTTCCGGCACCCCCGTGCCGACAAATCCTCCTGTAGCTACTGTCGATCCGTTCTCAATCATGCCCGCTGCTTCACGGGCGCTCCTTACTTTTGACATGCGAGTCCCTCCTAAAAACGTTCTGCCACGTTACATTGCAAGTTCCGTGCCAACTTCTCACCGACAAAACTTGCGGTATGACAGGGTTTTATAGAAAGCGCTTTCAATCTAACGGATAAAGTTGTACGTATTTCTAAACAGATAATCGAATGACTCTAATCAATATGTAAGCGTATTCATACATGTTTTTCAGAAGAAGTGAACATGTGTCAGATAAAGCGGACACTTTCAATTGTATTGCCCGAACCGCTGGATGCCGGTAAAAAAAGAATACGCCGGGAAGCTTGTCCCGGCGCTGGCACTATACCTTTTCATACCGCTTCAGTTTTTCATACAGAGACGTCCGGCTGATGCCGAGCAGGCTGGCAGCGAGCGATTTATTTCCATCTGCATAGCGAATCGCCTGCTCCACCGCCCGCTGTTCCGCCTCCTGCAGCACTTGCTGCAAGGCAGCTGGCTTTTCCATCGTACCGCCGCGAATCGACGGCGGAAGGTGCTCCGGCTTCAGCGAGCTGCTGCCGCGCGCGATCGTAACCGACCGTTCCAATACGTTTTCGAGCTCCCGCGTGTTGCCGGGCCAGCTGTACGTGCGAAGCAGCCGCCAGACATCCTCATCGACGCCGGCGACCGACGTGCCGGTTCGCTCCGAGGCTCGCGCGAGAAAATGCGGCACAAGCTCCTCCAAATCGTCTGTCCGTTCACGCAGCGGCGGAATCAGGATGGAAAAAACGTTCAGCCGGTAGTAAAGGTCGAGCCGGAACTGTTCGTCTTCAATCATGCTTTCAAGGTCCCGGTTGGTCGCCGCGATAACCCGGATATCCACGCTTCGTGACGCCGTGGCACCCACCGGCTCCACCTCCCGCTCCTGCAGGACGCGAAGGAGCTTTACCTGAAGATGCAGCGGCAGTTCGCCGATTTCATCGAGAAAAATCGTACCGCCGTCCGCTGCTTCAAATTTGCCTTTTTTACCGCCGCGTTTAGCGCCGGTAAACGATCCTTCTACGTAGCCAAACAGCTCGGATTCGATCAGATCGCCGGGAATCGCCGCACAGTTAACCTTCACGAACGGACCAGGTGCACGCGGACCTGCCAGATGAATCGCGTGGGCAAACAACTCTTTTCCTGTCCCGCTCTCTCCCTGAAGCAGCACGCTGCTGTCCGTGGCAGCAGCCTGCCGGGCCATTTCCTTCGTCCGGTTCCATGCGGCGCTTTTCCCTAGCAGCTGGTGGAACTGGTAGCTGGCCCGGTTAGTCTCGCGCCATTCACCCTTATAAGAGTCGAGCTCCCGTTCCAGCTTTTCAATTCGCCGCTTCAGCGCCTTGAAGCCGCCTAAATTTTTGAAAAGCACTTTGCCGACCGCTCCGTCGAGCTCGCCGTCCTTGTAAAGCGGCAGCCGGTTAGCGACCATATAGTCGCCGTTGATTTTCTGGATATCGGCAATTTCCGGCTTACCGGTTTCGGCGACAATGTGCATACGCGTATTTTCGATGATGTCGGCGACGTGGCGGCCAACCATATCTTCTTCCTTCATCCCGATAAACTGGGCGTACTCATTATTAACCATTGTAATGATGCCGCTGCGGTCGACCATGATAATCCCGTCGGAGGAGAGCTCAATCACCATTTCCATCTGTTCCGCCTTGTCTTTCCAGGCTTCATCTGCCGGCGCTTCGTCCGAGCGTACCTGCAGCAGGAACGAGCCGCCTGCAGGCTCTGCGAGCAGGTGATACGTACGACCTTCTTTCTCGACCGTCGTCGGCACCGCCTCCGCTTTCCCATGCAGGTAAGAGAGGAGCTCGCCGCCTCCCGGAATCTCTTGCAGCTCTGCGGCCTCCGTTCCGGCTGACGCGAGAATCTCTCCGCTGCCGGAAAGGAGACAGAGCATCCCTCCTTGCGGACAGAGAACGCGCAGCAGCTCTTTTCGTTCTGCTGCTGCCAGTCTGTCCGCTTCCTTCAGCCAGTCGTCTGCGTGAATGACACCGGCAAGTCCGCCTGCCTCATCTGCAACAGGCAGGACCGGCGGAAGCCAGCGCCATCCGGCAGGAACATCGTGCTCCCTCAGCATCACGTCCGGCTTTTCCATGACAGCCTCAACGTGCGTATCCGGTCCGAGCCCGTTCATCATCGAGCTCATGAGCGTATCGGCCGAAATCCAGCCCGCCGCTTTTCCGTCAGCATCGACGACCGGTACTGCCTCATCCTTAAGACGGTATAAGCCCGCGGCTGCCTCCTGAATGGTATCCGTCGTGCACAGCACGAGGTTTGGCTGCTTTAAAATGTGATGAACGTGAATCCGGCTCAGCATATCGGCTCTCCTCCACTTCGTTTACTGCTGCGGCCGTTCGACGAGCAGCGCCGTTCCCTGGCCCCCGCCGATGCAGAGTGCCGCCATCCCCCGGCTCTGACCGCTTCGCTTTAATTCATACAGCAAGGTGGTCAGCACGCGCGCGCCGGAGGCACCGATCGGGTGCCCGAGTGCGATCGCGCCGCCGTTTACGTTAACCTTTGCCGGATCGAGCTTTAAATCATCGACGACAGCGAGTGACTGTGCGGCAAATGCTTCATTTGCTTCCACGACGTCCAGATCATCAATGCCCCAGCCGGCACGCTCCAATGCCTGTTTCGCAGCCGGTACCGGCCCGTAGCCCATGATGTCCGGATCAAGTGCGGCATTGCCGTAAGCTTTTAAGACAGCGAGCGGCTTTACTCCGAGCTCGTTTGCCTTTTCTTCTGACATGACGACGAGCATCGCTGCCCCATCGTTGATGCCGGAAGCGTTTCCTGCTGTCACTGTGCCTCCGTCTTTTTTGAAGGCCGGCTTCAGCTTCGCCAGCTTCTCCATCGTCACGTTCGGCTTTGGAAATTCATCGTCGGACACGGTTGTCACTTCACCTCGGCGGCCCGGTACATCGACTGGCACAATCTCATCCTGAAAGCGGCCTTCTTCCACGGCACGGCCGGCGCGCTGCTGGCTTTCCAGTGCAAATGCATCCTGCCTTTCACGGGAAATGTTCCACCGCTCTGCAATGTTTTCAGCGGTGATGCCCATGTGCACCGGTTTAAACGCGTCCATCAGGCCGTCTTTCAGCATCGTATCGACAAGCTTGCCGTCGCCCATGCGCTGGCCCCATCTCGCGCCAGGCATGACGTACGGTGCGTTGCTCATGCTTTCTGTGCCGCCCGCTACGATAATGTCGGCGTCGCCGAGCATAATAAACTGGGCCGCCATGCTCACCGAACGAAGTCCGGATCCGCAGAGCTTATTGATCGTTGTCGCCGGAACCGTATCCGGAATTCCGGCCTTTATCGCCGTCTGCCTAGCAACGTTCTGCCCGAGTCCGGCGGAAAGAACATTACCGATATAGACATCTTCAATTTGATCCGGCTGAAGTCCAGCCCGCTGAATCGCTTCCTTAGCAGCGTGCGCCCCAAGCTCCACGGCTGATACTCCTGAAAGGGCGCCTCCAAAATTGCCGACTGGTGTACGTGCTGCGCTTGCAATAACTACATTTCGCATGTGTAAGTCCTCCTTTGAATTTTACGTATGCGCTTTCTTTATCATGCAATAAGCGTGCCACTCTCGTAAAGTGTTCATTTTTCCGTACACCTCAGCAAAGGAAGGACAAATGGCCCTCAGCGCAGTCCAATCAGCCTTTGCGCTCCCATTAAAAAAGCCAGCTGAGCACAACGGCTTCAGCTGGTTTTTCGGTTACTGGTCGGTATTACGGGCGAGGTTGATGGCTGGCACGTGGGTCGTTTTCGGTCTGCCGGGCACGTCGTGGCAGTGGCGGCAGCGCGGCTCGTACTGCTCGGAAGCACCTACGAGGATGATCGGATCATCGTAGGAGGCCGGTTTATTGTTAATAAGACGCTGGGTGCGGCTGGCAGGGGAGCCGCAGGAAAGGCAGATCGCCTGCAGTTTCGTGACCGATTCGGCAAGCGACAGCAGCAGCGGCATGCAGCCGAACGGTTCTCCACGGAAATCCTGATCCAGGCCAGCGCAGATCACGCGCTTGTTGTCATCAGCAAGCGTCTGCACCACGTCGACGATCGCCGGGTCGAAGAACTGAATTTCATCAATTGCGACAACCTGTGTATCTTTTTCAAGCAGGGTGTAAATATCCTCAGAATCTGTCACCGGATACGCGTACACTTTTGACCCGTTGTGCGAGACGACTTCAGTTTCACTGTAGCGGTCGTCAAGCTGCGGCTTGAAAACCTGTATTTTCTGGCGGCCGAAGCTTGCGCGGCGGACTCGGCGGATCAGCTCCTCCGACTTGCCGGAAAACATGCTGCCGCAGACCACTTCAATCCAGCCTTCTTTACTCGTCAGATGCATAGGCGACGCTCCCTGTTCATGGTTTTTGTATGTACAGCGGTCAAATAGTCATAAAAAAAACACGGCATCCGCGACGCTTCCGCTAAGAGCCTCAGCTCCAACGGGGTAATCCAGCGTCGGTTCCGCACGTGTTCTGACAGAGACGGGCCGGAATGATCCGGCCGCTTCTCTGAATGGAGTCTGCTTACATTCCGTACTTCTTCTTGAACTTGTCTACGCGTCCACCTGCATCAGCAAACTTCTGCTTGCCAGTGTAGAACGGATGAGAATCAGAAGAAACTTCGACTGTGTAAAGCGGGTATGTGTTCCCGTCTTCCCACTCGATTTCCTGATCCGTGCTCGCTGTAGATCCACTCAAGAACATGAAGCCAGTACTGGAATCTTTGAATACTACTTTACGGTATTCTGGGTGAATTCCTTGTTTCATGTCTTTTCAACTCCTTCCGCCCTGAATCTCTCGAAACAGAGTAAGTCTGTGCACTAACTTCTTCACACATAGATGGAGTATAACAAGCGGCCAGGCGGAATGCAAGTCCTATTTCACCCGGATGCGGAACCGGATTATTTATCAGAAGACTTTGGCTTGGAGGCTCGCTTAAATGAAGCAAACAGCTCTTCGTTTGTTTTCGTTTCTTTCACCTTCTTCAGGAACTTTTCCATGAAGTCAGGCTGATCGTTGAGTGTACGGCGGATCGCCCACAGGTTCTCAATCTGCTCCTGCGGCAGCAGCAGCTCTTCTCGGCGCGTGCTGGAGCGGCGAATGTCGATCGCCGGATAGATACGTCGTTCGGCAAGCTTGCGGTCGAGATGCAGCTCCATGTTGCCGGTGCCTTTAAATTCCTCATAAATGACATCGTCCATGCGGGAGCCGGTTTCGACAAGCGCTGTAGCGAGAATCGTCAGGCTGCCGCCTTCCTCAATGTTTCGGGCAGCTCCGAAAAAGCGCTTCGGACGGTGAAAGCTCGCCGGATCGATCCCGCCGGAAAGCGTACGTCCGCTCGGCGGTACAACGAGATTATAGGCACGTGCAAGTCTCGTGATGCTGTCCATCAAAATAACGACGTCCTTCTTCGCTTCGACGAGCCGCATCGCACGGTCAAGTACGAGTTCAGCTACCTTGATATGGTTTTCCGGCACTTCATCAAACGTGGAGCTGACGACTTCCCCTTTGACGGACCGTTCCATATCCGTCACTTCTTCCGGGCGCTCGTCGATCAGCAGCACGATGATCTCCATTTCAGGATGATTGACGGCGATGCTGTTGGCGACCTCCTTCAGCAGCAGGGTTTTACCTGCTTTAGGCGGTGCTACGATCAGCCCGCGCTGGCCGTAGCCGACCGGAGAAATCATATCGAGTACGCGGGAGGCGACCATTTTCGGTTCGTGCTCCAGCTTCATTTTCCGATCCGGATAAAGCGGTGTCAGCTGTGGAAAATGAGGACGCTCCGAGGCTTTATCAGGATCTTCACCGTTTACAGCAGCTACTTGCAGCAGTCCGTAATAGCGTTCGTTTTCCTTCGGTTTTCTCACCTTCCCGGATACTTTATCACCGTTACGGAGCCGGAAGCGGCGGATTTGCGAAGCGGAAATGTAAATATCCTGCGGGCTCGGCTTGTATGTATTAGACCGCAGAAAGCCGAAGCCTTCCGTTTGGATAATTTCCAAAATCCCTTCCATGAACATCAGGTCTTCGTTTTCCGCCTGCTTTTTAAAAATAGCAAAAATCAGCTCTTTTTTCGTAAGCTGGCTGTAGTAGGAAACTTTATGTTCCTTTGCGAGCGCGTAAAGCTCTTTCAGCTTCATGTGCTCCATTTCTTTTAATGTTACACCCATTTGTGTCACCAAACCTTTTCTTCGTTTTCAAGCTGTCCGCTGCTTCCAAAAATCCAGCAGGAAGCATCCGGCAGCGTATTTGTACTGTCGGTGCGAAGCAAGACTTATTTATCTAATCATAATCGAGCTGGACTGACAAGAGAGGACGGTCTGCAGAAGTACGAGGAAAACAGGCAGGGCGCTTTGAAAAAGAGGCAAAGCGCCTGCGGCAGCCGGCGCTGGCTGCCTGATCTGAAAACGTTGCTTGGAAGACGGCGGCTGTCCTCGCATAACGTGTAAGAGAAACCGGTCTGAGCCTTGCAGCGGGACCCTTTCGGCCGTTCGCCGTCCGTCACGCCGGTTGCTGCGGAGATCGCGTCTTCTCCGGATACGAGATCCTCCACCTAAAGGACGCGGCCCAATGCATTCCCGCTATGAATTTTTAATTTCTTCTTCCTCTTCGACGGAAAGCTTTTCACGCCATACATTCGCTCCAAGCGCATTCAGCTTCTCTTCGAGGTTGGCATAACCGCGGTCAATATGATGCACGTCTGTGATTTCTGTCACTCCGTCTGCGATCAGACCGGCGGCGACGAGGGCTGCACCTGCACGCAGGTCGGTCGCGCGCACGCGGGCTCCCTGCAGCCTGGACGTCCCGCTCACCAGTGCTGCGCGGCCTTCCACTTTAATATCTGCTCCCATGCGGCGGAGCTCGTCCGTATGCTTAAAGCGGGCGCTGTAAATCGTATCGGTGACCATGCTGGAGCCGTCAGCCTGCGTTAAGAGCGCGGTGACGGGCTGCTGCAGATCGGTTGCAAATCCCGGGTAGACAAGTGTTTTAATGTCCACCGGCCGCAGGTGATCCGCCCGTTCAATATGAACCGCATCCTCATCTTCCGTAATCTTCACGCCCATTTCGCGAAGCTTCGACATCAGTGATTCCAAATGAAGCGGAATAATGTTGTCGACTGTTACGCTGCGTCCCATCGCTGCTGCGAAAATCATATACGTTCCAGCTTCAATCCGGTCAGGAATAATCGAATGACGGCATCCGTGAAGCTCCTTTACTCCTTCGATACGGATGACGTTCGTTCCTGCTCCTTTTATTTCTGCCCCCATGTTTGTTAACAGCGTAGCAACATCAATGATTTCCGGCTCCTTCGCCGCGTTTTCAATCACGGTGCGCCCTTCCGCTCTGACCGCTGCAAGCATAATATTGATCGTAGCGCCGACGCTTACGACGTCGAGATATATCCGGGCACCGGTCAGCTTCTCCGCCTGCAGATAAATCGCTCCCTGCTCATTTGTCACCTTCGCACCTAGGGCTTCGAACCCTTTAATATGCTGGTCGATCGGGCGCGGGCCCAGATTGCAGCCGCCCGGCAGTCCAATGACGGCCTTGCCGAAGCGGCCGAGCATCGCTCCCATCATATAGTAGGAGGCGCGCAGCTTCTTCACACGGCCGTTCGGCAGCGGCATGGCGATCATCCGCTCCGGATTGATGGAAAGTGCTCCGTTGATAAACTCTGTTTCCGCTCCTGCTTCCTGAAGCAGATCTGCGAGTATGCCTACATCTGAAATAGCAGGCAGGTTGTCGATGATGACGGTTGAATCTGCCAGCATGGCTGCCGGGATCAGCGCAACAGCACTGTTTTTAGCGCCGCTGACCGAGACACTGCCTTCCAGCAGATGACCGCCTTCAATTAAAATTTTATCCATCACGTGGTTCCTTCCTTGAACGAAAATGAGATGATTGTTGCTGCGTACCCGGGGCTGTCTTCGTGCGGAGAAAGCAGGCGGACGAGTCGCCCGCCTCTGTCAGTTTGCTTTATCAGGCGTTCTGGCTTTTCTGCCAGTCGCTGAGGAATTTTTCAATACCGATATCCGTAAGCGGGTGCTTTGTCAGCTGCTCGATGACCTTCCACGGCAGCGTCGCAATATGAGCGCCGCGCAGGGCCGACTCTGTTACGTGCTGCGGGTGGCGGATCGAAGCGGCAATAATTTCTGTTTCAATGCCGTGCAGGTCAAACATGTCGGAAATCGTGCCGATCAACTCGAGGCCGTCGTGTCCGATGTCATCCAGTCTGCCAAGAAACGGAGAAACATAACTTGCACCGGCTCGTGCAGCAAGCAGCGCCTGATTCGCTGAGAATACAAGCGTCACATTCGTTTTGATTCCGAGGCTGCTGAACGTCCGAACAGCTTTCAGGCCTTCCAGGGTCATCGGCACCTTCACCGTAATGTTCGGTGCGATTTCCGCGAGTTCCTTGCCTTCCCGGATCATACCGTCCGCGTCTGTCGCGATTACTTCCGCACTGACAGATTCCTCAACGAAGCTCGTAATTTCCCGGAGCCTTTCATGAAAGTCCGCCCCCTCTTTGGCTACGAGAGACGGGTTGGTCGTCACGCCTGCCAGAATGCCAAGCTCCTGCGCCTGGCGGATCTCGTCTGTATTGGCTGAATCAATAAAAAATTTCACTGCTGAATTCCTCCTCTGCTGCAAATCGTCCGGGTTCCCCCGGCAAATGATAACGCTTTCTCCCATGATGGAAAAGAAGGAGTCAGCGCACTGCTGACCTCCTTCTCCTTTCGCTTACTGCGCCTGGCCGGAAGAACCGAACTCACGCATTTTACCAATCACGGTTTCCTTGATTGCTTCGCGGGCCGGCCCGAGGTATTTACGCGGGTCGATCATGTCCGGATTCGCATCAAGCGTCTCGCGGACTGCCTTTGCAGAAGAAATCTGGTTTTCCGTGTTCACGTTGATTTTAGCTGTGCCAAAAGAAATCGCCTTTTTGATGTCTTTTGTCGGAATACCGGTTCCGCCGTGCAGAACGAGCGGCACTTCCGTCATCGTGGAGATTTCCTCCATGCGGTCAAAGCCGAGGTTCGGCTCGCCTTTATATGGACCGTGTACAGAACCAAGAGCTGGTGCGAAGCAGTCTACGTTCGTTTCACGGATCAGCTGGTCACACTCGGAAGGGATCGCATACGCCGCTTCTGCGTCGTCTACAATCAAATCATCTTCCTGTCCGCCGATACGGCCAAGCTCTGCTTCAACAGAAACGCCGAGCAGGTGAGCCACTTCGACAACCTTCTTTGTCAGAGCAATGTTTTCCTCAAGCGGGTGGTGGGAGCCGTCGATCATCACAGATGTGAAGCCGGCATACATTGCTTCCACGCACTTTTCAAAGCTGGAGCCGTGGTCCAGGTGAATCGCAACAGGAACCGTTGTTCCGTAGCTTTCCATCAGCCCTTCAACCATTGCTACGACAGATTTGAATCCGCCCATGTAGCGGGCTGCACCTTCGGATACACCGAGAATAACCGGTGACTTTTCTTCTTCTGCCGCCTGCAGGATCGCCTGCGTGAACTCAAGGTTGTTCAGGTTGAACTGACCTACCCCGTAAGAATTGGCTTTTGCTGTTTCCAGCATCTCTTTCATCGATACTAAAGGCATGTGCTAAAGTCCTCCTTCTGAATGGTCACGTGCTTCTTTCAGCTTTTCTGATGACTGCAGGGTAAAGCATACAAATAAAGGCGATCGTGCTTGATCGCGGCTGTTATTTGTATGATTCGGACGTTTTACCAGCTGCTGCCCAGAAAAACTCACGCCCTCATTATAGCACATTCCGCTCCCGTTTCACGGGTTTGAATCGATTATTTTCAAGGATAGCGCTTACAGTTTCGCCTTTTCCTCAAAAAACCGCCGCACGCTCTGCCGAACGATATCAATATCGAATGGTTTGGAAAACTGCTGGGATGCTCCAAGATCCGCCGCTTCCCGCATCAGCTCCATTTCTCCGTATGCCGTCATCATAAATACTTCTGTTGCCATGCTTCTGGCACGCATCTCCCGCAATATTTCAATACCGTCCATGCCCGGTATTTTCATATCCAGCAGGACAAGGTCCGGCTCTTCAGACTGAATCATGTCGAGTGCGGCCTGCCCATTGGACGCCTCGAACGTTTCATAGCCGTCTTTTTCCAGTACTTCCTTCAGCAGGAGGCGGATGCCGATTTGATCATCCACAACCAGCAGTTTTTGGCCCATACGTATTCCCCTTCCTTCATACTCCCCTATATTCTTCCTTCAATTACCTTTTGTTACCATAATAGTGAATCTGATCGAAAAGATCAATCATTGTTTTTCGGATCGGCCGTTCCCGCTGGTTCTTCTGGTTTCAAACGGCGTGTTGCAGGCAACAGTTAGATGGAACCGCTATGCTCATGATAGGCTTAGATGGAAAGGAAAGGATGGATAGTCATGAAAAAAATGTTTGATACACAAGTGAGCGGGCTTCTTCAGAAGCTGGAGGCCCTTGAGGAGTCCGTCGAAGATGCTGCCCGGATGACAGCGCAAAGCCTGATCGGCGATGGTCATCTTTATGTCGCTTCAAGCGCCGATCTCGGCGGAATTGTATCCCAGGCCGTGCACGGGGCGGATGCCGTTCAGGATGCCGAACGGCTGGAGGACGACACAGTGCTGACGGATTTGGATACGGTCTGGGTGTTCACGTCCAGCCGTGAAGAGACTGCCGCAGCCGAAACACGTGCTGCCGATGCCGGGGCCGTACTCGTCGTCGCCTCACCCGAAGCTTCGGAGGAAGCAGACAGCATCCGCTCGTTCTCCCTGCCGACCGGTGTGACGCGCCCGCTGCTCCCGACCGAGTCGGGCGCACGGATCGGCGAGCCGCACCTGCTCGTCACTCTTCACCTGTACTACATGCTCTTTTTTCAGCTGCAGGAAATCATCGAAGAGCACGAAGACTAAGGCTTCGAGCAGAACCACTGGCCGAAAAGAATCTCTTCATCAAAGGGAATACCTTCTAAGAGCAGGATGACTTCATCTTGAAACAGGAAAGGACCGGCGGCCGCCGGTCCTTCTCTTATTTTCTATACGATCAGTTGTCGGAAGCAGCGCGGATGAACTCCCGGAAGAGCGGCTGCGGTCTTGTTGGACGGGACACGAATTCCGGATGGAACTGGGACGCCACAAAGAACGGATGATCCGTCAGCTCAATTACTTCCACGAGGCGGCCGTCCGGGCTGGTGCCGGAGAAAGCAAAGCCTTTTTCAACCATTTCTTCGCGGTATTTGTTGTTAAACTCATAGCGGTGACGGTGCCGCTCGTATACGACCGGCTCTCCGTAAGCTTCGAACGCCTTCGTGTCCGGCGTCAGCTTGCACGGATAGAGGCCGAGGCGGAGCGTGCCGCCAAGATCTTCCACGTCCTTCTGCTCAGGAAGCAGGTCGATTACCGGATCTGGAGTCGCCGGATCGAGCTCAGCCGAATGCGCCTGCTCATAGCCGAGTACGTTGCGTGCAAATTCGACCGTGGCTAACTGCATGCCAAGGCAGATGCCGAGAAACGGAACGCCGTTAACACGTGCGTGTTCAATCGCCGCGATCTTCCCTTCAACACCGCGGTCGCCGAATCCGCCCGGCACAAGAATACCGTCTGCACCGGCAACCTGTTCGGCGATTGTTTCACGTGAAACTTCTTCCGAGTTGACCCATTTAATCGATACGTCAGCATCGAACTGGAAGCCTGCATGCTTAAGTGCCTCTGCCACAGACAAATATGCATCCGGAAGCTCGACGTATTTGCCGACCAGGGCAATTGTAATGCTGCGGGAGAGATTTTTAACACGGTCGACGAGCGCGTTCCACTCGGTCATATCTGCTTCTTTGCAGTTCAGGCTGAGGTGGTCGCAAACGAATTGATCAAGCTTCTGCTCCTGCAGATGAAGCGGCACTTCGTACAGAGTATCCGCATCGCGCGCTTCAATCACCGCCCGCTTATCAATGTCGCAGAATAACGCAATTTTATCCTTCATTTCTGTCGGCACCGGACGCTCGGTACGCACGACGATCACGTTTGGCTGAATGCCGAGACTGCGCAGCTCCTTCACGCTGTGCTGTGTCGGCTTCGACTTCATTTCACCTGCTGCAGCCAAATAAGGGATGAGCGTGCAGTGAATGTAAAGGACATTTTCAGCCCCGAGGTCGCTCTTCACCTGGCGAATCGCTTCGAGGAACGGCAGACTCTCAATATCTCCGACTGTGCCGCCGATTTCCGTAATCACGATATCCGGATTTCCTTCTGAAGCCGCCTGCTTGATGCGCCCTTTAATCTCATTTGTGATGTGCGGAATAACCTGCACGGTCCCGCCGAGGTAGTCGCCGCGGCGCTCTTTTTTCAGGACGGAGGAATAGACCTTTCCTGTCGTGACGTTGCTGTATTTACCGAGGTTGATGTCGATGAAGCGCTCATAGTGACCGAGGTCGAGGTCCGTTTCCGCCCCGTCATCTGTTACGAAGACTTCCCCGTGCTGATACGGGCTCATCGTTCCCGGATCGACGTTGATGTACGGATCAAACTTCTGGATGGTCACTTTCATTCCGCGGTTTTTCAAGAGCCTTCCCAATGATGCGGCTGTGATGCCTTTTCCAAGGGAGGAAACGACACCGCCTGTTACGAAAATATACTTTGTCATTCTGCTCATCTCCTTTATCGTGCATGCCGAATGCCTTCCGGCGCTGCTTTACGTCCGGGCTTTGTGTGCAAAAAAGAAAAGCGCCCCCTCTCAGAAAGAGGGGGCGCGTACATGTCTGTTCCGCTACTCCGTTTTAGGGAGCCCAAACATGATTCTATCCGGGGCATGATCAAAAGTCAAGGCGGACTTTCATGCTCTCGCAAAATCAGGCTAAAGCCCTCGTTGTGCAGACCGGATGGAAACGGATGCGTGAACCAGAAGCGCCTCCCTGCGAGCGCCAAAAAAGGGAACAAAGCTGAATGCTTTGCCGTTGCAAATGAAGCTTTCTTCGGGAGATCAGTCCCAGGTTGATGCCCGTGAACACTTGCCGGCCGAGGTTACCGTTTTCCAGCTGAAGGTAAACGCTTCGGGAGAGAGGTTCACGCTTTTGCAGGAAATGTGAACCACTTTCGCAGCACGCCAGTCCGCTCGCACACGCTTTTGTCAGACTAAACGAAAGCCGCCCCGCGCTGGCTGCACAGGACGGCTTCTCGTTGTCTGTTAATTCGTTTCTTCTTCCTCTTCTTCATCCTCGTCGTCTTCGCCAACGACAGGCTCTTCTTCGGTATCGAATTCGTCTGATTCATCCACGTCTGCATCTTCTTCGTTCGCAAGCTCGTCCAGCTCGTCCTCGATGTCCTCGAACTCGTCGTATTCTTCAAGCTCGTCCTCAAGCGCCTCTTCTGCATCTGCTTTACGCTTTTTCGGCATCATTTGAGACAGCTCTTCTTCCGTCTGCTCAAACGGATACCAGGAACGAAGTGCCCAGCGGTTGTCACCGAGGTTCACGAAACGGCCGTCCAGAGACATTTGTGTATAGAGATGCGCGATGCGCTCCTGCTTACGCTCTTCTGTCAGACCTTGAATTTCAGCTACGCGGTTGATCAGTACACCGTAGTCCTCGGGGCTGTTCTTTTCCGTCAGCAGCTCAAACGTCACTTCAATCATCGAAATTTCCTTCAGCTGTTCTTCTGTGTAATCCTTCAACGCCATAAGTGAGGCACACCCTTTCCCTTCATCCTGTATCCATAATCAGAAGCAGCCCGCCTTGCTTCGGGCGGACGGCTCCCGTTATACGCATAAATTCATACCTTCCATTATAAACATACTGCCGCCTGTTTTTCCAGCGGATGCGTAAAATTATTTTCTACAGGTTGCGCCGGTACTGTCCGCCGACTTCGTAAAGGGCAGAGGTGATCTGACCAAGACTCGCTGAGCGTACGGTTGTCATGAGCTCTGCGAAGATGTTGCCGCCGGACAGCGCCGTCTGCTTCAGCCGCTCCAGCGCTTCTTCCGCCTCTAGTGCATGGCGCTCCTGGAAGTCTTTCAGCCTGGAGATCTGACCTTCTTTTTCCTCACGGGAGGCACGCGCAAGCTCCATATCGAAGTCCTCTTCGGACGGCGGGTTCGGATTCAGGTACGTGTTCACGCCGATGATCGGCAGGTCGCCGTTGTGCTTTTTCGTCTCATACAGCAGGGACTCTTCCTGAATTTTTCCGCGCTGGTACTGTGTTTCCATCGCGCCGAGCACGCCGCCGCGGTCGCTCATCCGCTCCATTTCGAGCAGAACCGCTTCCTCGACGAGGTCGGTCAGCTCTTCAATGATATACGAGCCCTGCAGCGAGTTTTCGTTTTTGGCGAGTCCCATCTCCTTCGTGATGATGAGCTGGATCGCCATCGCGCGCCTTACGCTCTCTTCTGTCGGCGTGGTCACCGCCTCGTCATACGCATTGGTATGGAGGGAGTTACAGTTGTCGTAAATCGCCATCAGGGCCTGCAGCGTCGTACGGATGTCATTAAAATCGACTTCCTGCGCGTGCAGCGAACGGCCGGACGTCTGAATGTGATACTTCAGCTTCTGGCTGCGCTCGTTCGCGCCGTATTTTTTCTTCATTGCCGTCGCCCAAATACGGCGGGCAACGCGACCGATAACCGCATATTCCGGGTCGAGGCCGTTACTGAAGAAGAAGGACAGATTTGGCGCAAAGTCGTTGACGTTCATGCCCCGGCTTAAGTAGTACTCGACGTACGTGAAGCCGTTGGACAGCGTAAACGCCAGCTGACTGATCGGATTCGCTCCGGCTTCTGCGATGTGATAGCCGCTGATTGACACGGAATAGTAGTTTCGCACGCGTTGGTCGATGAAGTACTGCTGAATATCCCCCATCATACGCAGCGCAAATTCCGTTGAGAAAATACACGTGTTCTGGCCCTGGTCTTCTTTTAAGATGTCGGCCTGAACAGTACCGCGAACGACCTGCAGCGTCTGCTCCTGAATGCGGGCGCGCTCGTCTTCTGTCGGGTTGCGGCCTTCACGCTCTGTGAAGAGCTCGACCTGCTGGTCAACGGCTGTATTCATGAACATCGCAAGGATGATCGGAGCCGGTCCGTTGATCGTCATCGACACGGACGTGGACGGTGCGGTCAAATCAAAGCCTTCGTACAGCTGCTTCATGTCGTCCAGCGTACAGATGCTGACGCCGGATTCGCCGACCTTCCCGTAGATATCAGGACGGTAGTCCGGATCTTCCCCGTAAAGCGTAACGGAGTCAAACGCCGTGCTGAGACGCTTCGCCTCATCGCCCTCCGACAAGTAGTGGAAGCGGCGGTTCGTTCTCGCCGGACTGCCTTCTCCGGCAAACTGCCGTTTTGGATCTTCCCCTTTTCGCTTAAATGGAAAGACACCTGCCGTATAAGGAAAGACACCTGGCACGTTTTCGCTGCGGACCCAGCGGATGATATCTCCGTAGTTTTCATATTTCGGGAGGGCAACCTTCGGGATATCAAGTCCGGAAAGCGAGCGGGTTTTCAGCTCCGTCACGATCTCCTTGTCGCGGATTTTCGTCGTAAACGTATCCTGCGCATATGCCTGCTTCGTTTTTTCCCACGTGTCGAGCGTCTTTTTGACGTCCGGAAGCAGCTTTTGCTCTGTTTCCTGCTTCAGCCTGGCGACGTCTTCCACCGATGCGCCGGTTTCTTCCAGCAGCTGCAGCGTGCCTTCCAGCTGGAACAAACTGCGCGCATAGCCCGCCTGCTCCTCTGTTTCCTGGTGGTAGCCTTTTACGGTCTGTGCAATCTCCCGTAAATAATGCACCTGCTCGGCCGGAATGACGGCGCTGCGAAGCTGAATTTCGTCATGCTCCCCAAGATCCGTCTCCCATTCCATGCCGCAGCTGTTGTTGATCACCTGAACGAGCTCGAAAAAGAGACGGTTCGTACCCGGATCGTTAAACTGGCTCGCTACTGTACCGTAAACCGGCATCGTTTCCGGCTCTTCATCAAAGCGGAGATGGCTGCGCTGATACTGCTTGCGTACTTCCCGGCGTGCGTCTTCCGATCCTTTCCGGTCGAATTTATTAATGGCAATGATGTCTGCGAAGTCGATCATGTCAATTTTCTCCAGCTGCGATGGTGCTCCGAATTCGCTCGTCATCACGTACATGGAAACGTCAGACACGTCTGTCACCGCAGCGTCACCCTGGCCGATCCCGCTCGTTTCAACGATAATCAGGTCAAAACCGGCCAGCCGTACAACCGGGATGGCTTCCTCAACAGCCTTCGAAAGCTCCTGCCGGCTGTCCCGCGTAGCAAGCGAGCGCATGTAGACGCGGTCATGGTGAATCGCATTCATGCGGATCCGGTCGCCAAGCAGCGCACCTCCGGTTTTCTTTTTCGTCGGGTCGACCGACAGCACGGCAGCCCGTTTATCCGGAAACGCCCGCAGAAAGCGGCGGATCAGTTCATCGGTCAGGGAGCTTTTTCCAGCACCGCCCGTACCGGTGATGCCGAGCACCGGCGCTGTCGTACCCGCCTTTTCGCGAATCGCTTCCAGCACCCCGCTCTCTTCGTCACGGAGCTCCTCGCCGAACGCCTTTTTCTCAGCACTCGTAATAAATTTAGCGAGTGCCCGCCGATCCGCGTCGATGATGTGCTCCAACCCAAGTCCTGCAGCCGGTGTTTCAAAGTCACATGCTTCCATCATTTGATCGATCATGCCCTGCAGGCCGAAGCGGCGTCCGTCCTCCGGTGAAAAGATGCGTGTGATGCCGTAGTCGTGCAGTTCGCGGATTTCAGCAGGAATAATCACCCCGCCGCCTCCGCCGAACAGCTTAATATGACCGGCGCCGAGACGTTCCAGCTCATCGTGCAAGTACTTGAAATACTCCACGTGACCGCCCTGATAGGACGAAATTGCAATTCCCTGCACATCTTCCTGTACGGCTGCCTGTGCGACTTCACCGACGGACCGGTTGTGCCCGAGGTGAATCACCTCTGCGCCGGACGCCTGCAGCATGCGGCGCATAATGTTGATGGACGCGTCGTGTCCATCAAACAGAGCGGATGCTGTTACGAAGCGGACCGGGTGCTTTGGGACATACTTTTCCTGCTGCTGAACCGGCTGTTGAGACGTCTTTTCCATACGCTATTCCTCCTTTTGCGGCACCGGCTGCTTATCCGGCGCCTGTTCGTTGACTCCAAATCCGTAAATGAGCTGACGGAGCTGATAGTCGATGTATTCATCCACGCTGTATTCTTTTTGAACGGCCCAGCGGCGGAAGGTCCACATCTGGCCGACGACGAGAATGTGGTGGGCAGCGAGCGACAGCTGCCTGTCATCCATCGTTAATACACCTTCCTCCCGCGCGTTGATGAGCTCTTTTTCAAACACGTCCTTGATCCGGATTTCTTTTTCCAATACGTAGCGGAGCGCTTCCCCGGAGAGCGACTTCGTCTCCTGATACATGACGAGCACTTCATCCTGCAGGTCATCGACGACGCGGAAATACGATTCGATCACCTGCCGGAGCCGTTCCAGCCCGCGCAGATTGCTGTCGAGCAGTTTTTCCCACTTTCTGACGACCTCATCGTAAACCGAATCACAAACGAGAAAGAGGATGTCTTCTTTCGACCCGATGTATTCATAGAGCGTGCCGATGCTGAATCCGGATGCATTGGCGACCTCTCTCGTCGTTGCTTTATGGTAGCCTTTTTCGTTAAATAAACCGACAGCGGCTTTGACGATCTGCGCCCTGCGGCGTGAAATAAGCCGTTCATCCTTTACGAGAGACGGCACCTGCTTTTTCCCCATCGGATCACTCCCCTTTCCTATCCTGAAGCCGTTTGTAAATGCGGTCTGCCAATTCATATGGATCGTGTGTCCCGCCTTGCTGCATCACTTCTGCGAGCACCGGCTCGACTTCTTTACCGAGACGTTCCAGCACGCGGCGGCGGACGTCCGTTTCCAGCTGACGTACGCGCCTGTCCTGCTTTTCTCCCGACTGCTTCAGCCACTCGTGGTGCTTCTCCAGTGCTTCAATGACGGCCTCGGTTCCTTCTCCAGTCGTTGAAACCGTTTCGCTGATTGATTTATACGAAGGCGCTCCCGATATATGCAAGAGGTCTTCAAGCTCTGCTTTCAGCTGGTTTACACCCGGCAAATCGGCTTTGTTAATGATGAACAGGTCGGCAATTTCCATAATGCCTGCTTTAAAGGCCTGAATGATGTCGCCGCCTGACGGATACAACACAAGCGCAACCGTATCCGCCGTTTTCATAATATCGAGCTCCGACTGTCCGACCCCGACTGTTTCCACCACGACCCGGTCGTAGCCTGCGGCATCGAGCAGCCGCACCGTATCCTGACACGCTTCCGAGAGCCCGCCGATGCTGCCGCGTGTGCCCATGCTGCGGATAAACACGCCGCTGTCGGCGTCGTGATCATGCATGCGGATCCGGTCGCCGAGCAGTGCTCCTCCTGAAAACGGACTCGTCGGATCGACAGCCACAACCGCTACCTTCTCGCCCTTTTGACGCCAATGCTTCAGCAGCTGATTCACGAGTGAGCTTTTGCCGGCACCGGGTGATCCGGTGATGCCGACGACCTGTGCCCGGCCGGTATGCGGATGAATTCTCTGCATCAGCTCCCGCTGGTCCGGATGCCGGTCTTCTACAATGGAGATGGCGCGGCCGACTTGCCGTTCCCGGCCGTCCAGCAGCGCCTCCAGATTTACATTCACCGGCTTCCCTCCTGACTGCGTTAGTCTGCGAGCAGCATCTTCGAAATGACGAGCCGCTGCACTTCGTTTGTACCTTCATAGATCTGCGTGATTTTTGCATCACGCATGTAGCGTTCCACCGGATAATCCTTCGTAAAGCCGTAGCCGCCGTGTACCTGGACCGCTTCCACCGTTACTTCCATCGCCGTGTCACCAGCCATCAGCTTCGACATGGCCGACTGCAGACCGTAAGATACACCTTCTGACTCTCTCCAAGCTGCCTGATACGTGAGCAGGCGGGACGCTTCAATTTTCGTTGCCATATCGGCAAGCTTAAAGCTGATGCCCTGCATCTGCCCGATCGGCTTGCCAAACTGCTTTCGCTCCTTCGCGTAGGCAGTGGCGTGATCGAGAGCTCCCTGCGCGATCCCGACTGCCTGTGCAGCGATTCCGTTGCGTCCGCCGTCGAGTGTCATCATCGCAATTTTAAAACCTTCCCCTTCTTCACCGAGCCGGTTGGCAGCTGGAACGCGGACGTTGTCCATGATCACTTCAAGCGTCGGGGAGGAACGGATGCCGAGCTTCTTTTCCTTCTTGCCCATCGTGAAGCCTTCCATGCCTTTTTCGAGTATGAACGCGGTACAGCCCTTATGCTTCTTTTCCGGGTCCGTCAGCGCAAACACGAGGTACACGTCTGCTGCACCGCCGTTTGTAATCCAGACCTTCGAGCCGTTTAACAAGTAGTCGTCGCCGTCACGCTTCGCTGTCGTTTTCATGGCGGCCGCATCACTTCCAGATCCCGGCTCTGACAGGCAGTACGCGCCGAGCAGCTTGCCTTCTGCCATCGGCTTTAAGTAGCGCTGCTTCTGCTCTTCTGTGCCAAACGTGTACACCGGCCAGCCGGCGAGTGACACGTGCGCTGACAGTGTGACGCCGGTCGATGCACAAATACGCGACAGCTCCTCTACCGCAATCACGTAGCTTAAATAATCGGCGCCGATGCCGCCGTATTCCTCCGGCCATGGAATGCCCGTCAAGCCAAGCTCTGCCATCTGATCGAACAGGCCGCGGTCAAACCGCTCTTCCTCATCCCGCTCTGCTGCTGTCGGCTCTACTTCGTTTACGGCAAAATCACGTACCATTTTTCTGATCATTTCCTGCTCGTCTGTTAATTGAAACTGCATGTCTCCCGCTCCTTTTATCGTTTGCCCGCATTACCCTTTTAACAGGTGGTTGCTGACGACGATTTTTTGAATTTCGTTCGTACCTTCATAAATCTGGGTCACTTTCGCATCCCGGAAATAGCGCTCAACCGGATAGTCTTCTGTAAAACCGTAGCCTCCGTGAATCTGCACCGCTTCAATCGCTGTTTTCATCGCTGTATCTGAAGCAAACATTTTCGCCATCGAGGCTTCTTTTCCAGCCGGATTGCCTGCGTTTCGCAGGGAGGCCGCCCGGTAGGTGAGCAGCTTGGCTGCTTCCACGCTCGTTGCCATATCGGCAAGCTTAAAGCCGATGCCCTGCATCTGTCCGATCGGCTTGCCGAACTGCTTGCGTTCCTTTGCATAAGCCGTTGCTGCTTCAAGCGCTGCTTCTGCAATGCCGAGCGCCTGCGCTGCGATACCAATGCGCCCCGCATCCAGGTTGGCCATGGCAATCTTGAAGCCGTCTCCTTCTTCACCGAGACGGTTCGCTTTTGGAATGCGGCAGTCTTCAAATGTGATCGGGCACGTGCTCGATCCTTTCAGGCCCATCTTCTTTTCCTTTGGCTGGACGGTAAAGCCCGGAGTGCCTTTTTCCACGACGAACGCGCTGATGCTTTTGCTGCCCGGATCCTTGGAGGTGCGGGCGAACACGATATACGTATCGGCGTAGCCGCCGTTTGTGATCCACATTTTTGATCCATTTAACACATAGTCGTCGCCATCGGCAATCGCGGTTGTCTTCATCCCGGAAACATCGCTTCCTGCTCCTGCTTCTGAAACAGCGAACGCTCCGAGGTATTCGCCTGAGGCGAGCTTCGGCACCCAGCGCTGCTTTTGCTCTTCTGTTCCGAAGTAAAGAATCGGGTTTGTCCCGACTGATGTATGCACCGAGAGAATAACGCCGACGGTCGCACTGACGCGGGAAAGCTCATGGATCGCAAGAATATAGGACGTGTAGTCCATTTCCATCCCGCCGTACTGCTCCGGAATCGGCATGCCCATGAGGCCAAGCTCGCCCATCTGGCGGACGATTTCTTCCGGGAAGCGGTCTTCCCGCTCCATTTTTTCGATAGCGGGCGCCACTTTTTCCTGGGCAAACTGGCGCACCATCCGTCTTGTCATTTCCTGTTCTTCTGTAAAGGTTAAATTCATGCTGTCGTCATCCTTCCGCTCAATCGTACACGTAGAAACCGCGTCCAGTTTTCTTGCCGAGCCAGCCTGCTTTCACGTACTTGCGCAGCAGCGGGCACGGCCTGTATTTATCGTCGCCGAAGCCTTCGTGGAGCGTTTCCATGATATAAAGACACGTATCAAGGCCGATAAAATCGGCGAGTGTGAGCGGCCCCATCGGGTGATTCATGCCAAGCTTCATCACACTGTCGATTTCCTCAGGACCGGCCACCCCTTCATACACGGTGAAAATAGCTTCGTTCAGCATCGGCATTAAAATCCGGTTTGACACAAACCCCGGAAAATCGTTTACTTCGACTGCTGTTTTTTTCAGCTTGCCCGTCATTTCCGCCACCGCGTCGTAAACCTCGTCGGACGTCTGCAGGCCGCGAATGACCTCCACGAGCTTCATCACCGGCACCGGGTTCATAAAATGCATGCCGATCACCTGATCCGGGCGCTTTGTTTCGGCCGCGATTTCCGTAATTGGAAGCGACGACGTGTTCGTTGCCAATATAGCGTGCTCCGGCGCCCGGGAATCGAGCTGGCGGAAAATATTCTTTTTGATCTCCATGTTTTCTACCGCTGCTTCAATGACCATATCGACGTCTTCTGCGTTCGCGAGATCGGTCGAGAGCTGAATGCGGCGCAGAATCCGTTCTTTGTCGGCATCCGACATCCGCTCTTTCTCCACGTCGCGTGCGAGCCGCTTTTCGATACCCTTCAGACCCTTTTCGGCCGCTTCTTCACTGACATCGTGCATATAGACGTCGTAACCGCCTGCTGCACAAACCTGTGCGATGCCTGCGCCCATCTGTCCGGCACCGACGACCATCACTTTTTGTATGTTCATGCGATTATGCCTCCGTTCCGCTGACTTCAATCATGACGGCATCTCCCTGGCCGCCCCCGCTGCAGATCGCAGCGATGCCGCGTCCGCCGCCGCGACGCTTCAGTTCATACGCAAGCGTCAAAATGATTCTCGTTCCGCTTGCGCCGATCGGATGTCCGATGGCGACAGCCCCGCCGTTTACGTTCAGCTTCTCCGGATCCAATCCGGCAATCTGCCCGCTCGCAAGCGAGACGGCCGCAAAGGCTTCATTCACTTCAAACAGGTCAATGTCGTCCACGCTCATGCCTGTTTTCTCCAGCAGCTTGTTAATGACAAGTCCCGGCGTTTTCGGAAAGTTCTCCGGCTCAACAGCAAGCTGTGTATGTGCTGTAATAACCGCAAGCGGCGTCAGACCCTGCTTCTCTGCGTTCGCTTCTGTCGTGAGAACAACAGCCGCTGCTCCGTCATTGACTCCCGGGGCATTTCCGGCTGTAATCGTGCCGTCACTTCCGAACACCGGCTTCAGCTTCGCAAGCCGGTCTGCCGTCGTATCGCTGCGCGGGGCTTCATCGTGTTCGACGACGAGCGGATCGCCTTTTCGCTGAGGTACTTCGACCGGAACGATTTCGTCATTTTTACCGGCATCTCTTGCTGCCGCTGCCTTCTGGTGGCTGCGGAACGCCCACTCGTCCTGCTGCTCCCGCGTCAGCTCGTGCTCAGACGCTGTTTTATTGCCGTACGTACCCATATGTGCTCCGGTAAACGAACACGTCAGCCCGTCGTGGATCATCATGTCATGGAATTTCTGCTCGCCCATCTTCAAGCCGAAACGCGCTCCTTTTACGAAAAACGGCGCCTGGCTCATCGATTCCATCCCGCCGGCAACGATTGTTTCGTGTTCACCGGCGCGAAGCAGAATATCAGCAAGCGTGATGCTTCTCATGCCGGAAGCACACACTTTATTAATTGTCTCTGTTTCTGTCTCCCACGGAAGACCAGCCTCGTGCAGCGCCTGTCTGGAAGGCAGCTGTCCCTGGCCTCCCTGAAGCACCGATCCCATAATGACGTGATCGACTGCGGAAGCCTCTGTCCCGCCTCGCTTCATCGCTTCTTTAATCGCCATACCGCCGAGCTGGGAAGCTGTGAATCCGGATAGCGCCCCTCCTAATTTTCCGACCGGCGTTCGTGCACCACTGACAATAACTGTTCTGCTCATACAACATCCTCCTTCAGCTTATGTAGATCACGCGGCGTCTTCTGCTGCTGACATGCAGTCGAATGAACGCTCGCTCAGGTTACCGCGAAAATAAAAGCGCTTACATACCTACTATTGTAAAACATTTTGCAGAAACTGTCTCCCGTTTCCCGGATTTTCTTTCCGTTTTTCCTCGACGAGTATACGTAGACGGTCCAGCAGTCGTCACTGCAGGCCGAAGAAAACGGTGTTACAGCTAGCTGCAGAGCTTGCAATCCGCTGTTATTCTTTGCCTGTTCCAGTTTACAGGCAGACCGGAACAGCGGAGGGGGCTGTCCCATATTCGGAACAGCCCCCTCGCATCCCTTCCTCTTACACGGCTGCTGGTTCTTCTTTTTTTACAATCGAACGTTCCAGGATTTCCGCGACGTCGAGCGTCTGCACGTCTTCGTCGACCTCCTTCGCCTTCGTACCATCGCTCATCATCGTGAGACAGTAAGGACATGCGCTTCCGATCATCGAAGACGACGTGGCGAGCGCCTGCTCGGTACGGGCCACGTTCACGCGCGTTCCGGTGTCTTCCTCCATCCACATCATCCCGCCGCCGGCGCCGCAGCACATGCCGTTTTCACGGTTGCGTTCCATCTCGACAAGCTTCACGCCAGGGATCGCCTTCAATATTTCACGCGGCGGATCGTAGACATCATTGTAGCGGCCGAGGTAGCAGGAATCGTGGTAGACGATCTGCTCGTTCACTTCGTAGGTCGGTTTGATGCGTCCTTCCTGAATCCACTGGAACAAGAGCTCGCTGTGATGGAAGATTTCCGCCTCGAGTCCGAAGTCCGGATACTCGTTTTTGAACGTGTTGTACGTATGCGGATCGATCGTCACAATTTTTTTAATGTCGTTCTTTTCGAACTCCTGAATGTTCGCTTGCGCAAGCTCCTGGAACAGAAATTCGTTCCCGATGCGGCGCGGCGTGTCACCGGAGTTTTTCTCTTTGTTGCCGAGGATGGCGAACTTGATGCCGGCTTCGTTCATGATTTTTGCGAACGACTGCGCGACCTTCATGCTTCTGTTGTCGTAGGATCCCATCGATCCGACAAAGAAGAGGTATTCAAATTCTTCCTCGCGCTTTTTCATTTCACGGACAGTTGGAACATCGATGTCCTCACGTCCATCGCGCCAGTTCTCGCGCTCTTTCCGGTTAATGCCCCACGGATTGCCCTGCTTTTCAATATTCTTGATCGTACGCTGGGTATCCGGATCCATTTTTCCTTCGGTTAAGACGAGGTAGCGGCGCATGTCGATAATTTTATCGACGTGCTCGTTCATTACCGGGCACTGATCCTCACAGTTGCGGCACGTTGTACAGCCCCAGAGCTCCTCTTCCGTAATCACATCACCGATCAGGCTGACGTCATACGGATTGATGTCCATGCTCTTAATCTCTTCTTCACTCGCCCCGGCGAGCTGGTTGCCGCGGGTGTGACCGAACGCATAGGCAGGCATCCACGGTGACTGCGACGTAACTGCGGCTCCTTTTTCTGTTAGATGGTCCCGCATTTTTAAAATCAGATCCATTGGTGAAAGCATCTTTCCGGTGCCTGTCGCCGGACACATATTCGTACAGCGTCCGCATTCCACACAGGCGTAGAGATCCATGAGCTGCTTCTGATCGAAGTCCTCGATCTGGTTTTTACCAAATTTCTCTGCTTCTTCATCCTCAAAATCGATCGCTTCCAGCTGCCCGCGCTTATGTGTCGGTCCCAGCCAGACGTTCGCTGGTCCTGCAATCAGGTGCGCGTGCTTGGACTGCGGAATATACACGAGGAATATAAGCAAAAACAGCAGGTGTGCCCACCAAAAAATGAAGAATCCGGCGCCCGCTGCGCCTGCCCCGATCGGTGAAAATGCTGCCGCGATACCGGAAGCAATCGGTTCTGCTGCGGTCAGGTTTTTATCAAGCCAGATGAATTCCATCCCTTTGGCAAAGAGCTTCGAAACCATCAGGCCGCCGATGAAGATGAGCACAAGCCCGGCTTTAAAGTTCCGCTTCAGACGAACGAGCTTTTCCACGTAACGCCGGTGGAAGGCCCAGACGACCGCAACGAGAATCATAAGCACAACAATTTCCTGGAAGAACGTGAAAATCGGATAAATCGGTCCGAGCGGCAGATGACTGCCCGGATTCAATCCTTTCCAGATAAGGTCGATTGCGCTGAACTGCACGAGCAGGAATCCATAGAAAAACATGACGTGAATAATCCCGCTCTTCTTATCTTTCAATAGTTTTTTCTGACCAAACACCTGCTTGATGAGCGCATCACGCCGCTCTTTCATCGACATGATGAATTCCGGCTTTTTCCCCATCTTAATATAGGCGGTACGCGTTCTGACCAATGAAGCAAACAGGTAGACAGCGTAAGCGGTTACAAGCAGAAACATGATCCAGTTAATGACGATTGGATCCATATGGAGCAGCCCCTTTCAAATAAAATAATCAGATAATGTCTG
This sequence comes from Bacillus daqingensis, assembly GCF_042654445.1. Taxonomy (NCBI): domain Bacteria; kingdom Bacillati; phylum Bacillota; class Bacilli; order Caryophanales; family Bacillaceae; genus Bacillus; species Bacillus daqingensis. The sequence continues at coordinate 296,594 of NZ_JBHSGK010000005.1, read as the reverse complement.
AAAACAGTATAGCACATTTTGGAACTGAATGAGTATTCATTCATAAATTTTTCGCAAGAAATTAACCTGCACATTTATTATAGCACAATATCCCTTCTTGGAAAGCGCTTTCTTTTCCAATTTTGACCTGTTCTGCTAGATTAACCGCCTTTGAAAACGGGAAGATAACGAAAGCAGTCACAACGAGGAGGATTTGACATGAAAAAACTTCGCTGGGGCCTCGCTGCACTGCTGGCCTGGATATCGCTTGATTTATACATCGGAAAAAAACGGCACAGGCGCCGCAGCGGCGAGCCTGCTCCGCCGGTTCGCACGAGCGGAAACGCTGCTTTTTTTAATCAGGGAGATGAGTTATTTACCCATATGCTGCAAAAAATGAAGCAGGCGGACACCTGTATTCATATGCACTTTTATATCTTTCGCGATGACGAGGTCGGCCGGGAATTTCTCGATGTGCTGATGCAAAAGGCTTCGGAGGGACTGGACGTCCGTCTGCTGCTTGACTGGCTCGGGGCACGTCTTCCGCTGCGGACGAGGCGCGAGCTGAAGAAGTCAGGTGTGCGCTTTTCGTACGCGCAAAAGCCTCGGCTCCCGTTTCTGTTTTATTCTATTAACGAACGGAATCACCGCAAAGTCACGGTGATTGACAATAAGCATGCGTACATCGGCGGCTTTAATGCCGGCAATGAATATGCGGGAAGCGACCCGCGCATCGGAATCTGGCGGGACTATCACCTGTATGTGACGGGCGCTGCTATTCCAGCGTTGAGCCGGCAGTTTGCAAGGGACTGGCAGGCGGATACACTCGAGCCGCTGACGATCCCTGATCCTGTCGAAGCAGACAGCGATCCGACGCCGCTTGAATTCCGTTCAACTGACGGAGCGCACGTCACCGATCATTTAAAAGCGCTTTTTGCCGAGGCAGAAACGTCAGTCTTCATCGGTACGCCTTACTATATTCCTGGTGCGGACATGCACCGTGAAGTGATTCGCCTGGCAGAACGGGGCGTGAAGGTCCGCGTGCTCATTCCGAAGCATCCGGATCACCCGCTCGTAAAGGACGCTGCCTTCCCGTATTTCCGGGAGCTGCTCGATGCAGGCGTTGAAGTCCGCCAGTTTGCGGAAGGGTTTTATCATGCAAAGGTGATTTTAATCGATGATCACGTCATTGATATTACAACGGCTAACTTTGATATGAGAAGCTTCTACATTAATCACGAAGCTTCCTGTACGATTCGGGACCGGACGTGGATCCAGTCGATCCTGCCGGGTCTCGACTCCGACTTTTACGAGTACGGCGAGCCGATTACGTACCATCTTCTCAGCAGCCGGACGTGGCCGGACCGCCTTCGTGAAAAAACGGCTACACTCATTTCGTCGTGGATGTAAAGGCGTTTATAAAGGGCGTAAAGGGGTATTGATTACTAACATCAAGAATCGGCATCACGATTACATGATTAGTTGCTGCTGTCCTCCAGGACGGCAGCAATTTCTCGTTTACGCAGATGAATGAGGATGATTCTCTTTCTCATATACCGGGGAGGGTTCCACATGGCGATGTCATCGACTGTCCTTAATCAGCCGCTTCGGCAGCCGCGGCTGCTGGAACACCGGGAACTGCTGTTTGCGCTTGCCGGAGGCGTGTTTTTCCTGGCCGGCCTTGCAGCCGGTTCATCGGCGCTTGCGATCTTTTTTTACCTTCTTTCCTACGGAGTGGGCGGCTTTTATAAGGCACGCGAAGGATTAACCGATCTCATTCACGACCGCTCGTTGAATGTTGAAATTCTCATGATTCTTGCTGCTCTCGGTGCTGCCTCCATCGGCTTTTGGAGCGAAGGGGCGATTCTGATTTTTATTTTCGCCATGAGCGGTGCGCTGGAAACGTACACGCTGCAAAAGAGCGAGAAGGACCTTTCCGAACTGGTAAAGCTGGCGCCGGAACAAGCGGTCCTTGTTACAAACGGAACAACGGTTACGGTCGCCGTTGATTCGCTTCGGCCGGGAGATGTGGTGCTCGTCCGCAACGGGGAACGGATTCCCGCTGACGGGATCGTACGCCGCGGCGCTTCTGCTGTCGACGAATCGGCTATCACCGGCGAACCGGTGCCGGTTGAAAAGCTGGACGGCAGCGACGTATTCAATGGCACCATGAATGGAAGCGGTACGCTGGAGGTAGAAGTGACACGAGAGAACAAGGACTCGCTGTTCCAGAAAATGATTGCACTCGTCGATGAAGCGAAAACGAGCCGGCCTAAGGCGCAGCGGTTCATCGAACGCATTGAAGGACCCTACGTCATAACGGTATTGATCGCTACTGCTCTGCTCATCGTCCTCCCTCCCCTTGTTTGGCAGGCACCGTTTGAAGCAACCTTTTACCGGGCCATGGTCATGCTCGTCGTTGCTTCCCCATGTGCGGTTGTTGCATCGATTATGCCGGCGCTGCTTTCGGCCATTTCGACCGGAGCACGTTTCGGCTTGTTAACCAAGGGCGGCATTCCGCTCGAACAGCTCGTGAAAACGAACGTGATTGCTGTTGATAAAACAGGTACGCTCACAAAAGGAAGCCCCCGCGTTACCGGGGTTTATGCACTGAATGGTGCCGAAGAGGAAGCACTCGCTGCAGTGGCCGGTACAGAGGCAGAGTCCTCTCATCCGCTGGCCCGAGCTGTCACGTCATACGTCAAGCGCTCCGGCATTCCGCTCCGTTCACCGATTACGACACAGAGTCATACAGGCAAGGGCATTGAAGCAGCGTTTGAAGACGGGATGTGGAAAATCGGCAATGAAACGTGGGCGCAGGCCGACAGGTGGCCTGACGAGGCAAGCCGGCAGCATCGTGCCTGGATGAGCACCGGACATACCGTCATTTTCGCTCTCCAAAACAACACACCACGGCTGATGATTGCGTTAAAGGATGAAGTCCGGCCTGAAGCTGCTGCGTTTGTGAAGGAAATGACGAAATACGGGATCGAAACGGTTATGATCACGGGCGATAATGAAGAAACAGCGAAGGCGATCGCTTCGGAAACGGGCATCCGCTCCTGGGTTTCCCGCTGTATGCCGGAGCAGAAGGTGACTGAAATCGAACGGCTGAGGCGGGAAAAGGGTGCCGTTGTCATGATCGGCGACGGTGTAAACGATGCACCGGCAATGGCAAAAGCTGATATCGGCATCGCTATGGGGTCCGGGACCGATGTCGCCGTTGATACAGCAGATATGGTGCTCATGAAAAGCGACCTTTCCAAGATCATGCTTGCTGTCCGCCTTTCCTCACGACTGCGGAGGATTGTGATTCAAAACCTCGTCTTTTCCAGTGCTGTCATCCTGTTTCTGCTAACCGCCAATTTTGCCCAGTCGCTGACGCTTCCGCTCGGCGTGATCGGACACGAAGGCAGCACGATTCTCGTCATCCTGAACGGCCTGCGGCTGCTGAGGCCGTAGTCTATAAGGAAAGCCCTGTCATTACCTGACAGGGCTTTCCGATGTATGGTCAGCTACTTGTTTTCGTACAGATAAAAGGGATGAAGCACTTCGGGATTGCCGGCGTGCTCCATGCTGATGGTGCCGCTTTCGCTGCTGAGGGCTTGATAAAGCCAGGCTGCATCGTGCCCGTATGCGGCTGCGTCCTCCGGATCCGATGCGTAGACGATCCTGTTTATTTTCGCCCAGTAAGCCGCCGCGAGACACATTGGACACGGATAACAGCTCGTATACAACACTGCACCTGGAAGCTCCGGTGAACCGATACGCCGACACGCTCTCCGCACCGCCTCTACTTCGGCATGAGAGGTTGGATCGTGCGTTTGATCTATATCGTTAACTGCTTCCGCGAGCATCACGCCGTCCTGCACTATAACAGCTCCAAACGGCTGTCCCCGTCCGGAAAGCACGTTTTCCCGCGCAAGGGCGGTAGCCCGGTTAATCCACTGACTGTCCTGCTCGTTCATGTTTTCTCCTCCTGTTTGACGAAAGGCGCCCGCGGATCAGCGTCGTGCGGGATAATCCCGCGTACCCGTACTGACCGCTTTCCTTTTTCCTTCTGGTACTCCTCATACATTTGCTTCGGCAGGTCATCAAATTCCGCCTGGCCTTCAATAGAGAGTCCGTAATAGACATCTTTTATCCCGCTCCAGTAAACAGCTCCGAGACACATCGGACAAGGCTCGCAGTTCGTATACAGTACGCAGCCGCTTAAATCAGTCGATCCAAGCTCCTTGCCGGCCTTCTGCAGTGCCCGTATTTCGCCATGTGCTGTTGGATCCTGTTGCTCCGGTCCGTCGTTAACGGCTGAAGCGATTTCCTCGCCGTCTTTCACTACGACAGCAGCGAACGGCGGCATCCCGTCCTCTACATTCTGTACAGCCATCTCCACACACTTCTGCATCCATGCATCGTGATTCATACGCTCACGCTCCTTATGAGTCCGTCTATCCCCCCTATCCCACCGTTTTCCTTTCCTTAAACAGTTTGTTTCAGCTGCTCTTTTATCCCGAGACATACAAAAAAAGCCTTCTGCGTCACGGGGACACAGAAGGCGGTTTGTCTTTCTAGCCAAAGAAAGAAGTGGAAACCCACTGAAATATTTTATATCCGAAGTAGATGCCAAAGATCCCCATAATGCCCGGCAGTGCGGGTGGAGCAGGAATCGGAAGACGGATCCATGCGAAAACAAATCCAACAATCAGTCCAGCCAGCGTAGCCAGTATGACGTCCTGCATGCTGTCACTCTCCTTGCGTTCATTTTATACCTTGTCCAGCTTACCAGAAAGAGGTACGTACATCTAGTGCTTTTTATGAATTACCGAAAATAAGTTCATTAGACTCAGAAAAAATGTTCTGACAGTCGTACGAAAAAACCGCACCGGGGCTAATGCCGGTGCGGGACGTGCTTACATTTTTTCCGGTGCAGAAACGCCGATATCGCTCAGCGCGTTATGAAGTGTGATACGGACTGCTTCCACGAGTGCAAGCCGTGCTTTCGTGAGCTGCTCATCGTCGGTGAGAACTTTTTCTGCGTTATAGAAACTGTGCAGCGTCTGGGCCAGATCGTATACGTAATTCGTCATGCGATGCGGTGCGTGGCGCTTCGCGGCATCTGCAACGGCTTCCGGATATTCGCCGATTTTCTTCATGAGATCCTGATCCTTTTCACTCGTCAGCACAGACAGATCTGCTTCGTGATCCGGCTTCAGGCCTTTTTCAGCCGCTTGGCGAAGCATGCTGCAAATGCGAGCATGCGCATACTGCACATAGTAAACCGGATTTTCGTTGGATTCCGATTTGGCAAGCGTCAGATCGAAGTCAAGGTGCGTCTCCGCTGCGCGCATAGCGAAGAAGTAACGCGTCGCATCGATGCCGACTTCTTCCATGAGCTCGCGCATCGTTACGGCGTTGCCTGTCCGCTTGCTCATTTTAACCTTCTCTCCGTTTTCAAACAGGTTTACCATCTGAATGATCTGCACCGTCAGCTGCTCCTTGCCGTAGCCGAGCGCCTGAATCGCAGCCTGCATCCGCGGAATATAGCCGTGATGATCTGCGCCCCAAATGTTAATCAGCTCTTCAAAGCCGCGGTTCAGCTTGTCCTGGTGATAGGCAATATCCGGTGTCAGGTACGTGTACGTTCCGTCCTGTTTAATGAGGACGCGGTCTTTATCATCTCCGTATGCTGTGGAGCGGAACCAGAGTGCTCCGTCCTTTTCATACGTTTCCCCGTTGGCGGCAAGCTTATCAAGAACAGGCTGAATCTTTTCCTCTTCGTACAGCGAGGATTCGGAAAACCAGTTGTCGAACATCACGCGGAAGTCAGCAAGATCGTCCTTCAGCTTATCTGTTTCCCTCTTTAGTCCGTAGTCGCGGAAGAAGGCACGGCGCTTATCCACGTCCGCATCCTTAAACCGGTCTCCATAGGATTCGGCAATCTCTTTAGCGAACCCGATAATATCCGAGCCGTGATAGCCGTCCGCCGGCATCTCTGCATCTTCCCCGATTTCCTGAAGATAGCGCGCTTCGAGCGAGAGCACGAGGTTGTCTATCTGATTGCCGGCATCGTTGATGTAGTACTCGCGCGCTACGTCGTAGCCCGCTTTTGTCAAAATGTTGGACAGCGTATCACCGACGGCGGCTCCACGGGCGTGTCCAAGATGCAGCGTGCCGGTCGGATTCGCTGAAACAAACTCTACCTGCACCTTTTTCCCGGCACCAATGTCGCTCGTTCCAAACGCTTCATCCATCGTCAGCGCCGTTTTGACGATGTCCGACAGGTAGTCTTTTTTCATGAAAAAGTTAATGAAGCCTGGTCCGGCGATGTCCAGCTTGTCGATCGCCGCTGCTTCATAGTTGATGTTCGCTGCGATGTCGTCTGCGATCGCACGCGGAGCCTTTTTGGCCACGCGGGCGAGCTGCATCGCCAGGTTCGTCGCAAAATCTCCATGCTCTTTATCTTTCGGCGTCTCAATGACCACGTCGGGAATCTCTTCAGCCGACGCCAGTCCTGCTGCGGTGACAGCCTGCTGCAGCTCTTGTTTCAGCGTTTCTTTAATCTGTTCTACCTGGCTCATGGCGTTTCCTCCTCAAACGTTACCTTCATCGTATACGTTCCCGTTTCCGATCCTTGCAGCGTCAACACATAGACGAGCCGGATGACGCCGGTCCCTGCGTCTGCATCCCAGTCGCAGCTGAGTTCCTTCGTTTTCGTCATCATGTGCATGGGACCTGCCTGACTGTTGTAAGTGCCTTCCGTGCTTGCACCTTCAATAAAGCGCTGGTTCATGGAAATGTCGCCTTCCCGGCGGACCGAGAGACGGCCGTCGCGGTACTGCATCGTCTGATCCGTTCCGGCCTCGTTTTCTTCACGGGGCTCACGGAACTTCAGGACGACCATGTCTCCGCGCCAGAGCACTTCCCCTGTTGCCTCCATCGTGTGCCGTTCGCGCTGCTTTCCATCCTTAATGTCTGTTCGGATACTGATGTCCACCGGCATGCGGTTTTGTGTCATAGTGTTTCACCCGATCCTTTCTTGATAACCAGACTATTATAACGGAAAAAAGCGGCTTTCATCAAGGGCGCGGCGGGAACCCGAGCATCATTTCCCGGATCAGCTTGCATGCTGCAACCGACGTCTGCTCAGCCGGGTCATAGGCGGGCAGCACTTCTACGAGATCACAGCCAATAACGTTAACGTCAGACTCCGAAATCAGGCGCACGGCTTCGAGCAGCTCTGCTGATGTAATGCCGCCTGCCTCCGGCGTGCCTGTGCCCGGTGCATATGCCGGATCAAGTACATCAATATCGATCGTGACGTATACGTTTCGCCCTGAAAGCTCCGGAAGCTTCTGCTTCAACGGTTCTGCCACGTGAAAGCGGCTCATGTGCATACCGGATGAAGCAGCATATTCGAACTCCTCGCGCATTCCGGACCGAATGCCGAACGAGTAGACGTTCTCCGGTCCGAGCAGCTCGCACGTCTTGCGGATCGGCGTGGAGTGAGACAGCTCCTCGCCCTCATACTCCTCGCGCAGATCGGCATGCGCATCGATATGGATGACAGCCAGATCGTTATACGCGTCGTAAGCAGACTGAATCACCGGCCAGGAGACGAGATGCTCGCCGCCAAGTCCGACCGGGAATCGTCCGTCACGGAAGAGACCGGCCGTATACTGCTTCATCAGCTCCAGCGATTTTGCAGCATTTCCGAATGGCAGCAGCATGTCACCGGCATCGTGCACGCGGATTTGTTCTAGGTGCCGGTCCAGATAGACGCTGTATTCTTCAAGGCCGATCGACGCCTCGCGGATCCGCTGCGGACCGAACCGGGAGCCAGGCCGAAAGCTTACTGTATAGTCCATCGGCATGCCGTACAGCACGATGTCCGCTTCTTCGTATGCTTTATCTGCCATAATAAACTTTCCGGACGAATAGCCTGCATCGAACAGCTTCATTTATTTACCCTCCGTGATGTCCTGGACGAACTTAGGCAGCGCAAATGCAGCTGTATGGATCTGCCTCGTATAATAGTTGGTTTCAAACGGGTGGAACCGGTCATCTTCCACCTCAAGCGGATCGTATACTTTAGACCCGAGTGTGAACGTCCACAGACCGCTCGGATACGTCGGGATATTTGCCGTATAAAGACGTGTCACTGGGAAAGTCGCCTTAATATCACGGAAGGCGTCTGCAACGAGCTGCTTCTGGAACCACGGGTTATCGGTCTGTGCAACGAAAATACCGTCGTCCTTGAGTGCTCGGCTGATGCCCTCGTAAAAGCCTTTCGTAAACAGGTTCACCGCCGGTCCGACAGGCTCTGTCGAGTCTACCATGATGACATCATATTCATTCGTGCTTTCTGCGATATGCATGAAGCCATCCGCTACTTTTACTTCGACGCGTGCATCATCCAGTGCACCTGCAATCGAAGGCAGATACTGCTTCGAGTACTCGATGACTTTGCCGTCAATTTCAACGAGCGTCGCTTTTTGCACTTCCGGGTGCTTCAATATTTCACGAATCACGCCGCCGTCACCGCCGCCGACGACGAGGACGTTCTCCGGGTTCGGATGCGTATGAAGCGGAACGTGCGCGACCATCTCGTGGTAAACAAATTCGTCTTTTTCTGTCGTCATCACCATGCCGTCAAGCAGCAGCATGTTGCCGAATTCCTTCGTTTCGACCATATCCAGCTGCTGAAATTCTGTCTTTTCACTGACATAGGTGCGCGTAATTTCAGCTGTAATTCCGAAATGCTCTGTCTGTTTTTCCGTAAACCAAATACTCATAGGTAAGGTCACTCCGTTCTTTTAAGTTCGTTTCTTAACGTAGCGGAAAATGGCTGAAATCGCAAGTGTTTTCGGGGTGTTTTCTCATATGATTGGAGGGAAGGACAGCCAGCTGGAGCGAGCAGCACTTCGTTCGTTTCTATAATCGCTTCGATATACACAGTAACGGGAAACGATCGCGAACCGTCTGGATGGTTCAAACGGGACGGAATCGTGCAACGTTCGCGGTTCGTTCATTTGTAATAACAGCCTGTTCCGTTACATGATCTGCTTTTATGCAGCACTGTATTCTACTAGCCGGTGTTACGTTTCTTTCTAACTGCGTTGTGCAGCTTTTGCCTTCGTTTCCCGCACACTTCTTTTAATCTTTTCTATGAAAATTCACCTATAGAAAAACCGCCCCGGTGCTTCCGGGGCGGTTCGGTTTATGATTCTCCAAGCTCCTGCAGCCGCAGCTCAATACGGCGGATTTTACCAGAGGTTGTCTTTGGCAGCTCATCCATGAATTCGATGCGGCGCGGATATTTGTACGGCGCCGTCATCTGCTTCGTGTGATCCTGCAGCTCCTTGATCAGCTCTTCTTCCGGCTTATCGGACTTTTCCCGCAGCACGATAAAGGCCTTCACGACGTGCCCCCGCGTTTCGTCCGGCGAGGCGACGACGGCACATTCACGTACCGCCGGATGCTTCAATAGCGCATCCTCGACTTCAAATGGTCCGATCGTATAGCCGGAGCTGATGATGATGTCATCGCTGCGTCCTTTAAACCAGAAGTAGCCGTCTTCATCCTTTACCGCCTGGTCGCCGGTGATATACCAGTCGCCGCGGAACGCTGCCTGCGTCCGCTCCGGATCGAGGTAATATTCACGGAACAACGCCGGGCAGTCCTTATGCACTGCAATATCTCCAACCTCGCCGGAAGGTGCCGGGCTGCCAGATTCGTCGACGATGTCGACCTGGTTGCCCGGAGTCGGCCGCCCCATCGAACCAGGCTTCACTTCCATTCCCTGAACATTGCAAACGAGAAGCGTGTTTTCGGTCTGGCCGTAGCCGTCACGGACTTCGATCTGGAAGGCTTCTCGGAAGGCGTCGATCACTGGACGATTCAATGGTTCTCCTGCTGATACTGCACTCTTCATCGCCGACAGGTTGTACGAGCCGAGTTTGTCGAGCTTCGCCATAATCCGGTATTCAGTCGGCGTGCAGCAGAGTACGTTTATCTTTTCGTCCTCCATCATCTGTAAATATACTTCTGCATCAAACGGTCCGTGGTAGACGTAGGCGGTTGCTCCAAGCGTGATCGTAGAAAGAAACGGGCTCCAAATCCACTTTTGCCAGCCTGGAGCCGCTGTCGCCCAGACGACGTCGCCTTCGCGGACGCCGAGCCATTCTCTTGCAGCAGTCCGTACGTGGGCATAGCCCCAGCCGTGCGTATGCACTACGCCTTTCGGATTTCCCGTCGTTCCCGACGTGTACGATAGAAATGCCATATCATCACGCGTCGTTTCCAGCTTCAGCGCATCAGCAGGCTCCTGTTCCGCGAGGGATTCGAGCCGCTCCCAGCCGCTCTCTTCTCCGCCGACGATCAGCCTGTGCAACTTCTCTTCGGTCTCCATTCTGTTTACTTCGCCCGTGCTTTCATGATAGGCAATAACCGCTTTTGCGCCGGAGTGCTCCACCCGGTACTGCAAATCCTTTTTTCGCAGCATATCGGAGCAAGGAACGGCGACGATACCGGCGCGCAGACAGCCAAGATAGGTCATGTATGCCTCTGGAATCCGCGGCAGCAGAACGAGTACTTTATCCCCCTTCTGCAGGCCGAGCGACTGCAGCGCCCGTGCAAACTGGTTCGTCCGCTCTGTCAGCTCCCGGTAGGTCACATCCCGCCGGTTGCCTGCCTGGTCGCGCCAGCGGACGGCCAGCGTCGTGCTGTCCTGGTGGCGGTCCACCTCTTCGGAAATATTGTATTGTTCTGGTGCTATCAGTTCAGTCGTTTGCATGCATGCCCCTCCTCATGATGATGCCCACAGCGGTGCTATGGGAGAAATAAATAAAAGATGCTTGAAAAGAAAATAACAACTGCAGCGGCTGCGGCCGCTGCTTTTCCTTTAGAAAACTGCTGCGTCGTCATCAATACGTGTATACCGGCGACTGTCATCCAGGTAATGCCGGCGGCTGCGAGCACTGCCGCAGCAGGACCGGCAAGCAGACCGGTCATGAGCGGTACCGCGAGCAGACCCGGCACGAGTATGACAGCACTCATGCGGCTGACCTCTCGCACGCGTCCCGGTCCGCCGAATCCGCGTGCCCCGGCCCAGAGCAGCAGCCCGAGTCCGATCCGTGAAAGCCATGCTGTGAACAGGCCGAACAGGATAAAGATGAGCGGCGCTAATCCGTACTGCAAAAAGGCTGCGTCAAAGTCCGCAATAAACGACAGGTTGGCTAGAATGCCCGCTGTCCCGTAAAGCAGACCGACTGTCAAAATGAGCAGCCGGACGAGCACGGCGCTGTTTTCCTTTTCTAAAAATGTCTGATAGGCGTCCTGCTGCATAAACAGCATACGTGCTACGGTCATCAAAGCGGCCTCCTGACTACTGCTCTACATATTCCATGGGAACAACGCCCATACAGCTACTGCAGAAAAAAGAATGACGGTAATTGCGGCACCGAGCTGGCTGTTATACCGCTGCGGATGTACGTTGGACCATCCGTGAATCCGTTCAATCAAACGCTTATCCGCATCAGGCGTTAAATGCCTGGACAGGGACGGCATCCGGTTTGTGACATACGACACGACGATGAGCAGAACGAAGCTGATCGGAATGGCAAGCATCGCGCCGGATAAGCCCATGCCGTCCGTCACTCCGTGTCCGGTGATGACGACAGAAGGAAAGACGAACGGAGAAACGATAATGTAAATCAGCCCGCCAATGACCGAAGCTGCCATAGCCCCGTACTTGTTTGCTTCCTTCCACCAGACGCCGACGATAATCAGCGGTGCATTGGTTACTCCGGCAAGCCCGAACGCCCAGAGAATACTGACGACGAGGAAGGCCGGCGGGTTAATCGCCAGCAGAATGCTCACAATACCCCCGGTGAAAATGGCAGCGTAGCCGAGCTTCACACGCATTTTCGTTGGAATGGACGGCTTGAGCGTCGTGATGATGTCCTGAGACAACAGGGCGCCGATCGCCAGCAGGTTTCCGCTTATCGTCGACAGTCCGGCTGCGATCGCACCTGCAATAACAAGGGCGGTCACCCATTCCGGATTGTAAACGAGGTTCAAAATGAGCGTTAATTTATCCGCGTCGGCAGATGAAATGGACACTCCCTGCGTCTGTGTGGCGTATACGCCGACAAAGCCCATCGCATAGGTTGCGGAGAAGACGAGGCCGATAATAAAGGTGAACCAGACCATTGCGTTCCGCGCCGACTTTAAGTTGGAGGCGGTGTAAATCCGCATAGCCAGGTGCGGCAGGCCGAGTGACCCGATCGTCAGGCCGATCAGGCTGACGTACCATTTCGGAGAGAACTGGTAGTCAAAGAATCCCGGCATGGCATCGACCATCGCCGGCACCATATCCGCATAGAGGAGCGGCGGGAAAAACCATCCGCTTCCGCCGACTGCCTTCATAATCGCTCCGAGCGGAATAATAAACATAAGCGCGATGATGACCATCTGAATGGCAGCGTTGTTCGATGCTCCTGCCATCCCGCCGATCGTGACGTAGCCGACTATCAGGAGACCCCCGATCAAAAGCCCCGGCAGGTACGGGATCCCGAGCACCATTTCAAAGGCGAGGGCCACCCCGATCATCTGTCCAAGCGCGTACATCAAGGAAACGAGAATCATAAACAGCGCGGCGATAATAGACGCACTGACGCCGTAGCGTTCCCGGATAAAGTGCGTCGGGGAGAATGCGCCCATGCGGCGAAGGCTCGTTCCGTAAATAATCGTAATGAGCGGAATCGATAAGATCAGCTGAATCCACAGCATGATAAACGGCACCTGAAGCTCAAGAATCAGTGCAGTGATGCCAAGAAACGTCGCCAGGCTCATGTATGTAGAAGCCATGGCCAGTCCGTTCGTAACCGGACCGATCGTAGAACCTGCAACGTAAAGATCTGCGACGGACTGACTTTTTTTATTCGAAATGAAGCTGACGACATAAAACAATACAAACATCGCAATGATTGCGACGATCCCAAGTATTGGATTACTTAACTGCCATGCTGTCTCTTCCATCTTCCATTTCCCCCATTCCTTCTGATCTCTGTTCCAGCTCCTCTATCTCTTCTTCATTCGCCTTCTCTATTTCCGCGTCGATCTTATTGCCGAAATGATTGGCCAGGACAGCGAGAAACAGGATGCCAAACCAGCCGGATAAAATCGGGATGATGTACATAATTGGAAAGCCGAACAGCATGCCCTGCACCGGAAATATGGAAAAGAAGAGTGCGACATTACCGGCAGCAACCATTAACAGCGTCATGATGACCGTAAACCTGACCTCCATACGATACGCTCTCAAGCGGATCCCCCCATTCATGATTGAAATTCTGACTGACTGTTCAGTCGAAGTAACTCTGATTTCCTCCTTTCCCAATTTCTGTTCTAGTACATGTGTTAAATTGTAATCGCTTTCAATAAAAAGTGTCAATATGTTTTCAATTTTTAGATATTTTAATTTTCTTCGCTTTACGACCTGGTATAAGTCATTCGTCTTATTTTACTGAAAGCGTTTTCTTTTTGTCAGAAAATTGCTTATAATGGGAGTAGCATTCATTCTGAGCGGGCGTTCAGATCCCGCATGGAGGTTAGTTACATATGGCAGAGATCCGCAGTGTGACAGTTGGAGGTTTACTTGCAGAAAAAGCCGCGGCCTATCCGGATCACGAGGCTGTCGTCTATCCGGACCGAGGTCTGCGCTGGTCGTATCAGCAGTTTTACGAGCGTGCGCGCCGCACTGCCCGAGGTTTCATGGGCATCGGGATGAAAAAAGGCGATCATGCTGCCGTCTGGGCGACTAATCGTCCGGAGTGGGTCGAAACTCAATTTGCGACCGGGCTGATGGGATCGGTACTCGTCACGGTAAACACGAGCTACCAGAAAGCAGAGCTGGAGTATTTGCTGCAGCAGTCAGAAAGCTCCACGCTGATTTTAATGGAGTCGTACAAAGGAACGTCCTATATCGATATTTTATATGCCATCGCACCGGAGCTGAAGCAGGCTGAACCGGGAAACCTGCAGGCTGCAAAGCTCCCTCATTTAAAGCGCGTCATCGTATTGGGCGACAACCGCTATCCCGGTACGTACTCTTGGGAAGACGTGGAAGACGCTGCCGAAGCTGTCACAGAAGCGGAGCTTGATCAGCAGTTCGCCTCGCTTGATCCGTCCGACGTGATTAATATGCAGTACACGTCCGGGACGACAGGCTTTCCAAAAGGCGTCATGCTCACGCACTCCAACATTGTGAACAACGGATTGAATATCGCTGAGTGCATGAAGCTGACAAAGGATGACCGCATGTGCATTCCTGTGCCGTTTTTCCACTGCTTCGGCTGTGTGCTCGGGATACTCGCGGCATTTAATGCCGGAGCGACGATTGTACCAGTACAGGAGTTCGACCCGGAGCTGGTGCTCGACGCTGTTTCCAAGGAGCGGTGTACAGCGCTCCACGGCGTTCCGACCATGTTTATTGCCGAACTGAATCATCCGGACTTTGCGTCCTATGACCTGTCGTCGCTCCGAACAGGCATCATGGCCGGCTCCAATTGTCCGATAGAAGTGATGAAGGCGGTTGTCAACGACATGGGAGCATCTGAAATTACGATTGCCTACGGGCAGACGGAATCGTCTCCGGTCATCACGCAGACGAGGACGGACGATCCGCTCGACGTCCGCGTATCCACGGTGGGACGCACGCTGCCTAACGTAGAAGCGAAAGTTGTGCGTCCAGGAACGCGTGAGGAAGTGCCGAACGGCGATCAGGGCGAGCTGGTGACGCGCGGCTACCATGTCATGCGTGGCTATTATAATAACGCAGAGGAAACGGAAAACGCGATCGACAGCGACGGCTGGCTGTATACCGGAGACCTGGCTGTGCAGGATGAAAATGGCTATTTCAGCATCACCGGCCGGCTGAAGGATATGATCATCCGCGGCGGCGAAAACATTTATCCTCGTGAAATTGAGGAATTCTTGTACCAGCACCCAAAAATTCTCGACGTGCAAATCGTCGGCGTACCGGATGAGAAATACGGCGAGGAGATTGTTGCCTGGATCCGGCTCAAGGAAGGTGAAACTGCCGAAGCGGAAGAGATCCGCGAGTATTGCCGCGGCAGCATTTCCCACTTCAAAATCCCGCGCTTCATTACGTTCTGCGACGAGTATCCGATGACCGCTTCAGGAAAAATTCAGAAGTATAAGCTCAAGCAGGAAAGCATTGCGCTGAAAGAAGAGCAGAGCCGGTAAGTGTACTGGAATGCCCTCTCGTAAACGAAAAAAGCGGACCCGGCTGTCTGAGCGGATCCGCTTTTTTATCTGCAGACAGAAAAACAGACGAAAGGGATGTGTGTGGGTCCACCTTCGTCTGCTTTCCTGTCTTAGTATGTTGCGTGTGTTCCCTAGTTTACTAGATATTCCCGGCTTTTCGCAAGCGATTCCGGCACCGTTCACAGTATGTTCACAAACAGATGTTCCATCTGCAGAACTGGTGCCGACAGCCCCTGCGCTGACACGCTCCGGCAGGAAACATGAAACAAGCTGCCCGCTGGTACACAGCCGGGCAGCTTCTTCTTTTTACGTGCTGAGGCCGTTCTTCAGCTCATCGGACGATGCTTCCCAGAAGTCGCTGTTGAACTCGATCAAAAAGTCGCGCAGCACCTGCTTGGATACGTCGTCCATTTGCTCCACGGCGATTTTGCCTTTAAGGGATTTGTCCATGTTGTTGACGTGCTCGGGCATGCTTTTATAGCCGCGGCGGATCGAGCGGTCCACGGTCATTTCACAGGCGCCGACGCCTGTATAGGCAGGCTTTCCTTCCAGGTGCTCTACGGTAACCCAGACGAGCCAGTACAGCTTGCCGTTAGGCACCTCGGCCTTATCCTTCAAAAACTTGATCCGCTTCTCCACTTCACTGCGCGCATGCAGCGCCCCCATGTCGATAAAGGCTTTTCCTTCCTCCGGGTCGACGAAGACCGGCGTCATGTTATTCAGATTGATCGTCCCAACGCCGTAGCCTCCGTGCCCATCTGTTGAATCATTCGATAAAATATTAAAATTGCCGCTCATTTTTTTGATTTTCTCGTTTTTCTTACGGTCTGCTTCATTCATGTAGGCCGCCTCCTTTTATTCCACGTGTGTCTCATTTCAGTTTATCACATCCGGCTGATTTCCTGAAAACATTGATGATGTGATTTCCGGCTTGCTTTACCGTATACTTACAGGGGAACGCACCTATCTTAAAGGAGGAATTGCAATGCCGATTGTAACCGTACAACTTCTCGAAGGCCGCACGGATGACCAGAAAAAAGCGCTCGTTGAAAAGGTGACAGAAGCTGTCACAAGTACCACACAGGCTCCGGCTGAGCGGGTAACCGTCGTGATTGAAGAAATGAATCCGGCCAACTACGGCCAGGGCGGCAAGCGCGCGAGCGACAGCGTGTAAGCTCTTATCAGCAGCAAACCCGGCATGCGGATCACCGCGATGCCGGGTTTTTGTCAGCGTGCCCGCTGCTTCAGCTTTTGAATAAAGGCGTAGGCGTCCTCAATGTCTGCTTCCTGGTAATTCTGGCGCGCTTTCAGACGGTATATTTTTTCCTCCACCTGCTCCCGCGGCAGTTCATCGAAATAAAGGACGGTGGAGACGAGTTCCAAAAATTTAGAGGAGCAGCCGTTCAGCTCCTGCATGAGCTGAGAATCGATCGGCTCTTCTTCATCCAGCACTGCGTGCAAAAAAGATTCTCCTTTGTCTGACAGACTGTAGCGGTACTGATAATAGCCGCTGATTTTTTCTTTCACTTCTTCCACAAACGATGCGTTGCACATCTCTTCCACCTGCAGCGTCAGCTCCTCGGAGTAAGGTCCGTACATATGGAACTGAAACTTTTCCCGGAACGGCTGCTTCATCCGCTTGGCGATATACACCATCTTCTGAAGTTTTTTACGTCCGGCAATGCTGCCTGTGTTTTTCAGCATAGCCAGCAGCTTGGCGTGTTCAAGCAGCACAATTATCCCTCCTGTTGATGCAGCAGCTCTAAAATCCGCTGCTTCTGTTCGTTGTATTTACCCTGATCGGCTAATACATCATATGGAAAGTAAAGCTTGTGATCCGTTCGCTTTTTACCTGATATCGCCTCTACGATATCCGATTCCCGTGACAGTTCCCGCAGAGAGCCGTCCGGCATGAGCAGGTTAATCGGCATCCGCTCGTCCTTTTCGCCCGGCCGGTAAAAATCGTACGGAAGGTCTGACGACGAGTCAATCACCAGATAATAGTCGGGGTCGAGACCGATTTCCTTATACAACCGCTTCAGCTCCGGCCAGATTTTCAGCTGTTCACTCGGGTCGCACTCTACGTACTTAAACAGATGGCGGTCCATAAAACGCCCGCATAAATCGCTTAAAATTTCATCCTGCTCCTCGATCCATTCCTGAAAATAATACATGATAACCGATTCGTCGAGCCGGATGTATTCCTCAAGCGTCATCGTCGATTGAAACAGGGACCGAAAGTGATACGGATCGAGCCGGAACGTATAGCCTTCGGCAAGCAACGCCTTGGCCCGGTTTAAAATTTTGCTTAAAATGACTTCCGCACTCCGGGTTACCGGATGAAAATAGACCTGCCAGTACATTTGGTAGCGGCTCAAAATGTAATCCTCCACCGCGTGCATGCCGCTGTGCTTAAACACGGCCTGATCCTCTCCCGGACGCATGACGCGCAGCAGCCGCTCCATATCAAACTGCCCGTAGCTGACGCCGGTATAAAACGCATCCCGGAGCAGATAGTCCATTCGGTCCGCATCAATCTGGCTTGAGATGAGGCTTACGACGAGTTTATTGTCGTAAGTCTTGGCGATGACATCTGCCACCTTTTTTGGAAAGGCTTCTCCCATTTGCAGGAGCACGCGGTTAATTTCCGTATCGCCTAAAATAATCCGCCTCGTCCACTCTTCGTGATCGGTATCGAACACTTTCTCGAAGGAATGGGAGAAAGGACCGTGGCCGACATCGTGCAAAAGCGCCGCGGCCAGGCAGACGAGGCGCTCCTCTTCCTCCCAGGTCATTTTCTTTTCCAGATTTTCCACCATGCGGCGCATAATCTCATAGACGCCGAGCGAGTGGTTGAACCGGGTGTGCTCGGCTCCGTGAAAGGTGACGTAGGTCGTACCGAGTTGCCGGATTCGCCGCAGCCGCTGAAATTCGCGCGTTCCGATCAGCTTCCAGATCAGATCATCGCGGACATGTATGTACCGGTGTACCGGGTCTTTAAATACTTTTTCTTCCGTCAGCTGACCGTCATCGTACTCCATGCTGTATCCTCCCTGACTCCAATTTCTCCTTGATGTGTTATTCCCTGCACTCCCTTTTGTTAGACATGTTTTATTGTACCGTTCCCCACCTGTCCCGACAATGAGTTTTTCACCTCCAATGTGGTATAATGAGCGGCGGAAACTGATGAGAGAGGAAGAATCCCGTTGACTGATACCGAAATGATTTTAACCAGACCGTGGCAGCTTGTAGACGAGTCTGTTACAGGCCTGGATCTCGATCCGGTGCACTCGTTTGCGATGGATGACACGCTCTGCGAAGCTGCAGCAAAATACGCGAACAGCGGCTTCGTGCGAACGTGGGTACACGACCGCACCATCGTGCTCGGCATCCAGGACAGCCGCCTTCCTTCTATTGAAAAGGGCATCGCCCAATTGATGGACGACGGCTATCACGTTATCGTCCGCAATTCCGGGGGGCTTGCGGTCGTGCTGGACGCAGGCATCTACAACATTTCCCTCGTGCTGTCTGAAGAGCGGGGCCTGACCATTGACCGCGGCTACGAAACAATGGTGGCGCTGACGCGCAAGCTGTTTCCCGAGCTCGGCGAACGCATCGTTGATGGGGAAATCCCTGCTTCCTACTGTCCGGGACGGTTTGACCTGAGCGTGGACGGCCGGAAATTCGCCGGTATTTCCCAGAGACGGATCCGCGGCGGTATCGCCGTACAGATTTATCTCGCTGTGAGCGGAAGCGGCTCCGAGCGGGCAGAGGTTATCCGCCGCTTTTACGACACTGCTGTCCGCGGCGGCGAGGTTCGCTACAGCTATCCGTCGATTCGTCCGGAAGACATGGCCTCGCTGGAGGAGCTCATGCAGCAGCCGCTCACGAATCAAGAGGTGACCGACCGGATTCACAACACGCTCGGCAACGGCCGAATCCCGCTGTTTTCATGGGGGGCGCAGGAAGAAGAACGCTACCGCTACCACCTGGAGCGTATGAAAAAACGGAACGAAAGGCTGTCCCGCTGAGCGGAACAGCCTTTCGCCGTTGGTTAAAGAAAAACGAGCCCCAGCCCGATCACCGCTCCGCTCAGGAACAGCACCCATATGCAAAAGCCCATAATATCACGGGCACTGAGCCCGGCAATGGCGAGTGCCGGCAGCGCCCAAAACGGCTGGACCATGTTCGTCCAGGCGTCTCCCCAGGCAACAGCCATCGCCGTTCTCGCCGGATCTACGCCGAGTGATTCTCCTGCAGAGAGCATAATCGGCGCCTGCACCGCCCACTGTCCGCCGCCGGACGGGACGAAGAAGTTAACGATCCCTGCGCTTAAAAAAGCAAACAGTGGATACGTGACCTCCGTCGACATCGACACAAACCATTCCGAAAACTGCACGGCAAGCCCCGACGCGACCATCATGCCCATGATGCCTGCGTAAAACGGAAACTGGATGATGATACCCCCTGCATTCCGCACTGCTTCTGCCACGCTGGCCAGATAATGGTGCGGCGTTCCATGAAAAAGAATACCAAGAAACAAAAACATAAAGTTTACGATGTTCAAGTTCAAATCGAATCCGGCAGTCAGCAGGTAATAGCCGATGAAAACGAGTCCCATTCCACCGATCACCAGCGAGAGCACCCTGCTGTTTTCAAGCCGCTGCGCCGGTGTCTGTTCGGCTTTATCAGCCGGCTTTTCCGCTTCTTTTTCCTCAATCAGCTTCGGATCGACGTGAACGGCCTCTTTTTCATTCATCATAAACCGGTTTAATATCGGCACTGTAATAAACAGCGCCGCAACGATCATCAAGTTAAACGGAGCAAAAATCGTTTCGCTCGTTGGAATAATGCCGACAATGTCTTCGGTAAAGTGGCCCGGCGTCGCTACTGTTAGTGGAATGGAGGCTGCAAGACCTCCGTGCCAGACGATAAAACCGCTGTATGCACTTGCAATCAGCAGCCGATAGTCCACCTTCGCGATCCGCCGCGCCAGCGCTTTGGCAAAAAGAGCTCCGATGACAAGGCCGAATCCCCAGTTGATCCAGCTTGCCAGAAGCGCAACGAGCGTTACGACAACAATGGCCTGACCGGGTGAATGTGCCGTACGCGCCAGCTGATCCAATCCTTTTTTAAACGGACGGCTGCTCGCCAGCACATAGCCGGTGACGAGCACGAGTACCATCTGCATCGCGAACTCGAGCAGATCCCAGAAGCCTTCGCCCCAGTAAACGACCATCTCCACCGGGGTACTGGGCGTGAGCAGAAGTCCCATGCCGAATACGACCATTGTGAGCACGAGCACAAACAAATACGGATCCGGCAAATACCGCTGCATCAGCCGGGTAGAAAAAGACGTAAGCATCTTCATCTGTATGTCCTCCTATGTATCATGATAGCGCTTACAATAAAACGCAGCAAAAAGACCGCTGAAAAAGCGGCCTCTTCATGACTAGTTCGCTGCGGGAATGCGTATTCCTCTTTTTTTCTCAAAGCAAACGAAAGCGGCGCCGTATACACGGTGCCGCTTTCCAAAATCGTTTATCGCGCTTTTTAGAACTGGGAGCTTTCGGTAGATTGCGCCAGTGCGAGCGTGGAAGACGTACCGCCGGAAATGACTTGAGACACTTCGTCAAAGTAGCCTGTACCTACTTCCCGCTGGTGGCGGGTTGCCGTGTAGCCGTCTTTCTCAGAAGCAAACTCTGCCTGCTGCAGCTTGGAGTAAGCTGCCATGCCGCGATCCTTGTAATCAAGAGCAAGCTCAAACATGCTGTGGTTCAGCGCATGGAAGCCGGCAAGCGTTACGAACTGGAATTTGTAGCCCATTTTCCCAAGCTCACGCTGGAATTTTTCAATCGTTTCGTCATCGAGCTTCTTCTTCCAGTTGAAGGAAGGAGAGCAGTTGTACGCAAGCTTTTTGCCGGGGAACTTCGCATGAATCGCTTCTGCGAACTGACGAGCTTCATCAAGGTCCGGCTCGCTCGTCTCACACCAGATTAGATCAGCGTAAGGAGCATATGCGAGTCCGCGCGCGATCGCCTGGTCGATTCCTGGGTTTGTGCGGTAGAAGCCTTCCGGCGTGCGCTCACCGGTCAGGAACTCATGGTCTGCCGGATCGATGTCGCTCGTAATCAGGTTAGCCGCATTCGCATCCGTACGGGCAACGATGATCGTCGGAATATCCATTACGTCTGCCGCGAGACGGGCGGATATCAGGTTGCGCACCGCCACCTGCGTCGGCTGCAGCACTTTCCCGCCAAGGTGTCCGCACTTTTTCTCGGAAGAGAGCTGATCCTCCAAGTGTACCCCGGCAGCCCCTGCTTCAATCATCTGCTTTGTCAGTTCAAACACATTCAGCGGTCCGCCAAATCCAGCTTCCATATCTGCAACGATCGGAGCAAACCAGTGCGTGTCGCCTTCTCCTTCTGCCGTCTGAATTTGATCTGCCCGCTGCAGCGTCTGATTGATTTTCTTTACGACGTTCGGCACGCTGTTTGCCGGGTACAGGCTCTGATCCGGGTACATTTGACCGGAGAGGTTGGCGTCAGCTGCTACTTGCCAGCCGCTTAAGTAGATCGCCTGCAGGCCTGCTTTCACCTGCTGCATAGCCTGGTTCCCAGTGAGGGCACCGAGCGCATTGATGTAGTCCTCTTCGTCCATCAGCCTCCACAGTCTGTCAGCACCCATTCTGGCAAGCGTATGTTCAATTTTCACGGATCCTCGCAGCTTCAATACTTCCTCCGGGGAATATGGACGCTCCACCCCTTCAAATCGTTCCGTGTTCCACTGGTTCATTAGCTCTTCGCGTGTTGTCATTCTCATCCACTCTCCTCTTCTGTACTATACAGATTAATTATATTTGTATTGTTATATAACAACTGTTCCGTAAAAAATCAGTCGATATACGCGCAGCAGTGCAGGGCATCCTTTTCATGATCATATTCCATTGAGCAGCATCGGCAAATGTGACCCGGCTCCGGCTCCGGTTTACGGAATACGACGACTTTTTGCGGCGTCCGGTCCGTGATATGCAGTTCCTTGTTCTCGTTCATGTCGACTTGCATCACATCATCTCCGTAGACGAACATGGTTTGATGCAGCTCCCCTGCTGTTCTCCCGTTTTCCTGCTGCTGGGCAACCCACTTGGCTGCTAATTCCTTTGCGGTCGAGCGTTGTTTTGTCAGCATGTTCCTCTACCCCTCTCTGAAATAAGATCCCGCCCGCTCCGGGGGACTTCCCCCGGCCGGCGGCTGTTGTTACTGACTGACGTACTGCCGCTGCTTAAACTCGCGGCGGCGCCGGTGAAGAATCGGCTCCGTATAGCCGTTCGGCTGGCGGCCCCCTTCAAGCACAAGCTCGAGAGCTGCCTGGAACGCGTCTGAACGCTCCAGATCTGCGGTCATCGCCCGGTATTCCGGATCGTCCGCATTCTGTTTGTCGACGAGCGCAGCCATTTTCGCCATCACCTGCCGCACCTGGTCTTCGCTGCAAACACCGTGTGCAAGCCAGTTGGCGATGTGCTGGCTGGAGATGCGCAGCGTTGCGCGGTCCTCCATCAAGTTCGTGCCGTGAATATCCGGCACCTTCGAGCAGCCGATCCCGTGCTCGACCCAGCGGACAACGTAGCCAAGAATACCCTGGGCATTGTTCTCAAGCTCCTCCTGAATCTCTTCAGTAGACCAGCTGCGGTCTGCGGCTACCGGCACGTCAAGCATTCGCGACTGCGGCGGCTCCTGCTCCAGCTTGCTGCGGTGCACCTCCCGTACATCCACCTGATGGTAGTGAAGGGCGTGCAGGACAGCTGCGGTCGGTGACGGGACCCAGGCGGTGCTCCCGCCTGCAAGCAGCTGACCGTCTTTTTGCTCCATCATCTGCTTCATCTCATCCGGCATGGCCCACATGCCTTTTCCGATCTGCCCCCGCTCGTGCAGCCGGACGCGCAGACCGGCTGACACGTTCTGCTCTTCATAGCTTCCGAGCCAGCTGCTCGCTTTCATTTCTGCCTTGCGGATCATCGGACCGGCGTGGAAGGATGTGTGGATCTCATCACCTGTCCGATCCAAAAAGCCGGTATTAATGAAAAAGATGCGGTCTTTGACTTCACGGATGCACGCCCTCAAGTTAAGCGATGTACGGCGTTCCTCATCCATCACGCCAATTTTTATCGTATTGGCTGCCAGTCCGTAAAGCTTTTCGATTTCCGTCATCAGGTGATTCGTGAAGGCTACTTCTTTCGAGCCGTGCATTTTCGGCTTTACGATATAGATAGAACCTTCGGCAGAATTTTGAAAGGGGCTGTTTCCTTTTAAGTCGTGCAGCGCTGCCGCTGCTGTAACGAGCCCATCAATGATTCCCTCCGGTGCTTCACTGCCATCTTCCAGTGTGATCATATCCGTGGTCATCAAATGACCGACGTTTCGGACGAGCATCAGTACTCTTCCGGACAGAGTGACGTCTCCGCCTGACGGCGAGCGGTACGTTCGATCCTCCTCGAGTCTCCTCGTAACCGTTCTCCCGCCTTTTGTAAAGGAGGTTTCAAGCGTTCCCTTCATCAAGCCGAGCCAGCTTCTGTACACTGCTGTTTTCTCTTCTGTATCAACAGCAGCTACGCTGTCTTCTGCGTCCATGATTGATGTAATCGCTGCTTCAGTCAGAATATCCTTTACTCCGGCGGCATCCGTTTTCCCAATCGGGTGATTCCGGTCGATCTGAATTTCCATATGGAGATGATGATGCTCGAGTAAAATGGCTTCCGGCTCTTCTTCCTGCCCGCGCCAGCCCTTCAGCTGGTCAGCTGCGAGGGTTGTTTGGCGATCCGGCAGCTCCGCTTCCAGTTTGCCGCTGCGGATGCGGTAGTGCTGAACCTCGGCATGGCTTCCGTCAGCAAGCGGCATGTGCTGGTCGAGCATCTCCTTTGCCCAGCGGATTACGTCTTCGCCACGCTTCGGATTATAGCTTGTCCCGCGCTCCTTTCCGTCTTCTTCAGACAGAATATCGGAGCCGTAAAGTGAGTCATACAGGCTGCCCCATCTTGCATTTGCTGCATTGAGCACATAGCGTGGGTTACTGAGCGGAACGACGAGCTGCGGTCCCGGCTGCTGGTTGATTTCCTGGTCAATGCCTGACGTTTTAACGGTAAAGGCTTCCGGCTCGTCCTCCAGATACCCGATCTCTCTTAAGTACCCTTCCTGATCGTCTGTAACATCATGTGTTTCATACCAGCTGTCGAGCTGCTTCTGAAACGCGCGTCTTTCAGCAAGGAGCCGGTCGTTTTCCGGCTTCAGGCCGTTAATAAGCCTGCCTGCTCCTTCCCAAAAGGTTTCTGGACTGACGTCTGTTCCCGGCAGGAGCTCTTCTTCTACAAACGCTTTCAATTTGGGATGTACACGAAGACTTCCAATTCTTACTGCTTCCATGACAACCTCCTTCAAGCAGGTACTACTGTTTTATAACAGTTTGTTTTCATGTGTCTTATTGTATAACAACAGAAAAAGATTGCAATACTTTTTTGGGATTTTTTTTCGAGGGAGCTGCCAAATACCTGGGGCTCTAAGAAAAAAAGAATTTTCTTGTGTTGTAGTACACGATGGCCGCTGTGACATAAAATCGCAGCTTAGAATCTGCTGGTACTAGCTGTACAACCTGAGTCAACCGATACGTAACTGCCGCTGATTCGACCAACTCAACGCCAAAAAGCAGCTTAAACCGTTTTAGCGAATACAGGGAGACAACGTCTCGCACACGGTCTTTCCCGTCCAGCATCATAGCAATCAACCAAACCGTCTATTCATTTTTCGATACTAAAAAACGAGCCGGTGATGTCCGGCTCGTCTTTACTCATACCTATATTCTGTTACTGGAGTCCCTGCATCGCGGTGATGAGGGCCAGCTTATAGACGTCTTCCTGATTACAGCCGCGTGAGAGATCGTTTACCGGCTTGTTCAGACCCTGGAGAATCGGTCCAATTGCTTCATAGCCGCCCATGCGCTGGGCGATTTTGTAGCCGATATTTCCGGCTTCCAGGCTCGGAAAGATAAACGTGTTCGCCTGTCCTTTGAGCGGAGAGTCCGGTGCTTTTTTCTCAGCCACGCTTGAAACGAAGGCCGCGTCAAACTGAAACTCACCGTCAACGGTGACGCCCGGTGCTTTCTCCTGGGCGATTCTCGTTGCTTCGACGACGCGCTCGGTTTCCTCGCTCTTCGCAGAGCCTTTCGTGGAGAAGCTGAGCATCGCTACCTTCGGATCGATTCCAAACACTTCTGCTGTTTTTGCGGCTTCAACTGCTGTTTCTGCCAGATCGTCGGCGTCTGGTGCAATGTTAATGGCACAGTCACCAAAGATATAGCGCTCATCGTTTTTAACCATCACGAAAACGCCGGATGTTTTCTTCACGCCTTCTTTTGTCTTGATGATCTGCAGGGCTGGACGGACCGTATCCCCTGTAGAATGAGCTGCACCGCTGACGAGTCCGGTCGCTTCTCCTGTATAAACGAGCATTGTACCGAAATAGTTCGGCTGCTTCAGGATCTCTGCCGCCTGCTCGCGCGTATTCTTTCCTTTACGGCGCTCTACAAATGCATCAATCAGAGCGTCCATTCCTTCATACGTTTCCGGATCGAGTATCGTCAGTCCGGAGGCATCCACCTCCAGGCTTTTTGCCTTGGCAAGGACGTCCGCTTCATTCCCAATCAGAAGCGGATTCATAACGCCCTCCGCTTTCAGCCGTACAGCAGCTTCCAGAATCCGTTCGTCTGTTCCTTCAGGAAATACGAGCGTCGGATTCGCGCTGCGGACCTGTTCTTTTATATCTGTAAACATGTCGCTCACAGAAATTCCTCCTTTAATTCATCACATTAGTACTAGCATACCCGTTCCGCCAGGAAAAATAAAACGTTGGAAGGGCTTTCGAAGGAAAGTTCTAATTTTCTGAAACAGGCTGTTCCACCTGAAGTAAAATCCTGTATACTGGTAGTATTATGAATGAACATTCAGTCATTTCTATAAGGAGGTATTGTATGCTATTTGAACCGCTTAAATTGAATACGCTTACACTGAGAAGCCGCGTCATGATGGGCTCGATGCATGTAGGGCTGGAGGGGCTTGACCGCGGCGAAGAAAGGCTGACCGAATTCTATCGGCGCCGGGCTGCAAATGGCACGGGACTGATCGTCACGGGCGGCGCAGCCGTGTCTCCTGAAGGAAGCGGCGGCGGACACGATTTTATGACGATTTATAAACCGGAAGATGCAGAGCGGTGGAAGCCGATGACAGACGCTGTTCATGCAGAAGGCGGAGCGATTGCGCTGCAGTTGTTTCACGCCGGCCGCTACGCGTATAAGCAGATGACCGGGCTGGATCCGGTGGCGCCTTCCGCAATCCGCTCGCCGATCAATCCTGATACGCCTAGAGAGCTGTCTGCAGCAGAAATAGAGCAGCTGATTGGTGCATTTGCAGCAGGGGCCGTGCGGGCAAAAGAAGCCGGCTTTGATGCGGTTGAAATTATGGGGTCCGAAGGGTATTTAATCAATGAATTTATGTCACCAGTTACGAATCAGCGTACTGACGACTGGGGCGGCTCGTTTGAAAAAAGGCTTCGCCTGCCGGTAGCCGTGATGGAAGCCGTGCGTTCTGCAACAGGTGCCGATTACCCTGTCGTGTACCGCATGTCGGGACTCGATTTAATTGATGGCAGCACCACAGAGGAAGAAACGCTCCGCTGGGCACAGGCACTGGAGGAAGCAGGTGCAGATGCGCTGAATATCGGTATCGGCTGGCATGAGTCCCGAGTGCCGACGATTTCGATGAAAGTGCCGCGTATGAAGTTTGTACCCGTTGCCGAAAGCATCTCAAAGCACGTCACGATTCCGGTGATCGCCAGCAACCGCATCAACGATCCGCGCGACGCTGAGGAAGTGCTCAACCGGGGGACGGTGCAGCTCGTATCGATGGCTCGTCCGTTTTTGGCTGATCCTGCTATCTTATCGAAAGCACAGGATGGGCGCTTTGATGAGATTAATACGTGTATTGCCTGTAATCAGGCCTGTCTCGATCACGTGTTTGAAGGAAAAGCGGCTACCTGTCTCGTCAATCCGGAGGCCGGACGGGAGCTGGATCTCCCGCTTCATCGTGCCAAAGCGCCGAAGCGGATTATTGTCGTTGGCGCGGGTCCTGCCGGCCTGGAAACAGCGCGCGTTGCCGCTGAACGCGGACACCGGGTCACGATCGCCGACAGCCGCACCGAGCTTGGCGGCCAGCTCAACTACTCCAAGCGGATTCCTGGTAAAGAGGAATTTTACGAAACGCTGCGCTATTTCCGTGTCCAGCTCGATAAGCTCGGTGTGGACGTCCAGCTTGGGAAGACGCTGGAACGAACAGATCCGCTGTTTGAAGAAGCCGATGACATCGTGATTGCGACCGGTATTCTTCCGAGGCAGCCTGACGTCAGCGGCTTGGAGCAGACCGTTTCCTACCGGGACGTGTTTGATGAGAAGGTACAGCCTTCCGGCAAAATCGTCATCATTGGCGGCGGCGGGATTGCCTGTGATCTCGCACTGTTTCTTGCCGACAAAGGGATTCATGATATCACACTTCTGCAGCGGGGCACCTCGTTTGCCCGCGGCATCGGGAAAACGACACGCTGGGCCACGCTTATGGAAATGAAACAGAAGGGGATTCGTATGACAGGCGGCGTGGAAGCGTATGAGGCTGTAGAAGAAGATGGCCTCCGAATCACCATTGAAGGAGAAAGCACGCTCGTTCCGGCAGATATGGTCATCACCGCGGCCGGACAGCTGATCAATCATGAACTGGCAGAACAGCTGTCAGAAGACGGACGCCGCGTTCACGTAATCGGCGGTGCCAAAGATGCCCTGGGACTTGATGCAAAAAAAGCGATTTATGACGGTGCCGTAACTGCACGCGCACTGTAGAGAGGAGCTTCACATGAAAACGACTGTAACCTATGAGGTGAAAGACCGTACAGCGCTGATTTCCATGAACCGGCCGGAAGTTAAAAACGCGATCAATAAAGAGATGCACGAAGATTTGTATCAGGCTTTTACGAAAGCACACGAAGACGAGCACGTGCGTGTAATCGTCTTTACGGGGAGCGGCGATTCCTTTTCCAGCGGTGCCGACTTGAAAAGCATTCCGGTGACGGAGCTTGCGTCGTTTGATCACGGCAGTTATTTAGAGGAAACCTACAACCGCCTCGTTCTGCTCATGGATCGGATAGAAAAGCCAATTGTCGCTTACATGAACGGCATTGCCGTCGGAGCAGGGCTGAGCCTGGCGCTTGCCTGCGATTTCCGCTATGCCGAAAAGGACAGTGTGATGGCACTGAGCTTTCTAAAAATCGGTCTTGCTCCGGATGCCGGCGCCTCCTACTTTCTCCCCCGCCTCGTCGGGCTCGGGAAAGCAATTGAATTCGGCACTGGCAAAACGATTCCGGTCGAGGAAGCCCTCTCCTCCGGACTCCTGAACGGCCTCGGCTGGCCGGAAGCACTGATCAAGGCACTTGTGTCTGCGCCGCTTCCGGCCTACGGCCTGATGAAGCAGAACATGAAAACTGGTGCAGCCTCTTCTCTTGAGGATACACTGGAGGCCGAAGTCCGTGCACAGCGCACTGCCGGCAAGTCGCGCGCGCACCAGCAGGCGTTGGAGGCATTTATTCAAAAGAGCCGCTGATATCACTCTGTTTGCGAACTCCCCCGCTCCACAGGTATAATAAGCGGTGGACTACTTACAGAAGAAGAAATGGAGTGAAGCAGCATGGCAGAACCGGCAAAAACGCTGGACGGGTGGTATTGCTACCACGATTTCCGCACGATCAATTGGGCTGAATGGAAGCAGCTGAGCGAGACTGAGCGTGACAGCATCCTGAACGAGTTTCTGGAGCTCGCAAAACAATGGGATGACACCCAGGCTAAATTCGAAGGAAGCCACGGGCTGTATTCGATTCTCGGCCAAAAAGCAGACCTGATGATTCTTTGGCTCCGTCCGACGATGGACGAGCTGATTGAGCTTGAAAATGAATTCAACAAGACGCGGCTGGCCGCGTTTACGACGCCGACGTATTCTTACGTATCGGTTGTCGAGCTGAGTAACTATCTGCCGTCGGACAAGGATCCGGAGCAGGATCCTGAGATTCAGGCGCGGCTGAAGCCGATCCTTCCAAAGTGGAAGTACGTCTGCTTCTATCCGATGGACAAGCGCCGCGACGGCGATGACAACTGGTACATGCTCTCGATGGAAGAGCGTTCCACGATGATGCGCAGCCACGGCATGATCGGCCGCACATATGCCGGCAAGGTGCGCCAAATCATCTCCGGTTCTGTCGGATTTGACGACTGGGAGTGGGGCGTGACACTGTTTGCTCACGACGTGCTTCAGTTTAAGAAGCTCGTATACGAAATGCGCTTTGACGAAGTCAGCGCACGCTACGGCGACTTCGGCACGTTCTACGTCGGTCAGACAATGGACGAAAGCGACATTAAGCCATACTTCAGCATCGCTGAATGAACGTAAAGAAGAGAGGGCTCATCCACGATGGATGAGCCCTCTTCAGGCTGCTAAAAAAGTTTTTCAACTTACATGTTTATTCGTTTGTTTGTATTTCCCTTCTGCTTACCGAGCCTGCCGTGGGCTGTCCTTCAGCTATTTCTCAGGGTGACCCCTGAGAAAGGATCTTTAGACTGCTTGTTGGAGAAAAACGTCACGACAGACGCGACTGCTTTTTTCCGATTATCATGCATTCGATGAAGGACTGACATCCCTATTCAACATCGAAACATCTCATGGGGAAGATCTATCCTGTATGGAACCTGATCGTGCAGTCCTAACCAGGTAGGTGAAACGGACTGCCAGCTGCCGACATCGAAGGATCTCGACTCCTGGAGGATCAGAACGAGGCGAAGATCCAGCGCTTCCGACGGAAGAAGGAAGAGCCGATCCCGTTCCCTCCGGAAAGCGAGGGTCCGCAGATACAGGCAGGTGTAAGGTTATTCACTAAAAAATACGTTATCGACACTTTGGATAGGGCTCATCCACGATGGATGAGCCCTCTTTTTGCGCAGGTGTTCAAGCTGTTGGAAGCTGTCTTGTTCGGAGCTGTGGTTATTCGACAATCGCGGCGATGGCGATGAGCACCCATCCGATGAGGAAGGCGAGGCCGCCGATCGGCGTGATCGCTCCAAAAATCCGGATCCCTGTGAGGCTGAGTGTATAAAGGCTGCCGGAAAAGATGACGATGCCGGCCGTAAACGCCCAGCCTGCACCGTGCAGCAGACCGTGCGAGGACAGATGCTGGGTCAATACAGCGACGGCGATGATCGCGAGTGCATGAATCATGTGATACTGTACGCCGGTTTCAAACGTTGCCGTGTATCCGGTTTGTTCCAGCCTTCCTGCCAAAGCATGTGCCCCGAAAGCACCGATTGCGACAAACAAGAACGACATAACAGCGCCAATCATTAAAAATAATTTCATTGCG
The DNA here is from genome assembly GCF_042654445.1 of Bacillus daqingensis. NCBI lineage: Bacteria > Bacillati > Bacillota > Bacilli > Caryophanales > Bacillaceae > Bacillus > Bacillus daqingensis. The sequence goes on along the minus strand of NZ_JBHSGK010000005.1, from coordinate 265,836 downwards.
AGTAAACTCCCTTTCCTGGCTGAGGTTTTCCTTTGCGAAGGTCCCTTCTCCCTACTATAATAGGCACACAGACTGATTCTGAAAGGAGGGGACGGTTTGTCCTCTATCAGCATACGGCCATATACGCTTGATGATTATAATGAATTGCTGCTGATTCAGAAAGAAGCTTTTCCTCCACCTTTTCCAGAGGAGCTGTGGTGGTCGCGCGCTCACATTGAAGCGCACGCTGCCACCTTCCCTGAAGGCGGGATGATCGCTTTTTACAACGGTGCGCCTGCCGGGTCGGCTACGTCGCTTATTACGACCTTGCATGAGGGATCGCACACGTGGGATGAGGTTGCCGATCACGGCTACATCCGTGGCACACATGACCCGAACGGCGATACGCTTTACGGCATTGATGTGTGCGTCCGGCCGGATTACCGCGGGCGGGGCGTTGCTTCTGCTCTGTATGAACAGCGCAAACAGCTCGTCCGAGGGCTCGGGCTGGCGCGTTATGTAGCAGGCTGCCGCATTCCCGGCTACCGCGAATGGGCAGACCGTCTCTCACCCGGGCAGTACATGCAGGAGGTCGCGGCAGGACGCATCCACGACCTCGTCTTAAGCTTCATGCTTCGTCAAGGGCTCACGGCGGTCCAGCCGCTGCCCGGCTATGTGGAAGACGATGAATCTCATAACTACGCCGTGCTCGTCGAATGGCGCAACCCGGACGTTAACCGCTAAAAATCAAACAGGCTGTCGCTGTCCGGCTTATCGCCATCATCATAAAAGCTGCTCCGCTTCTCCGGCTCTTGCGCCGGAGCGGCCTGCTTTTTCACCTGCTCTGGTGTCGCATGACGCACCGGTTCCGCTTTATAATAGGTGCCGGTGTGCTGCGACTCCAGCAGCAGCTCGCAGTACGTTTTCAACGACTGGGCATGATCCCGGTAGGACGTTGCTGTCTCCCCGCTCATGCTCTGCTTCAGCTTGGCAAGCTCCGATTCCATTTTTTCGATCACCAGTTTTGCCGGTATATCCATTGCAGTTTCCGCTCCTTTCGTTCCCGGCTCTTATTGTACTCTTTTCCTGTTCAAAACGAAAGACAGAACAGCCGTCCCGGTATCGATACCGGGACGGCTGATTGATGCGTCATTATTTTTTACTGCTGAGCTCTTCTTCAGACAGCTTCATAAACGTTTCAACGTCCTCTTTCAGAAAGTCGATGGCCTTCTGCCAGAAATCCGGCTTTGTGATATCTTCACCGAGGTGTTTATGGGCGAGTGTTTCGACGTCCAGCCTGCCTGTATCTCGAAGCAGCTCCGTGTACTTCGCTTGAAACGACGTTCCTTCTTTTGCGGCACGTGCATAGATGCCCATGCTGAACAAGTAGCCGAAGGTGTACGGGAAGTTGTAAAACGGAACGCCGGTGATATGGAAGTGAAGCTTCGATGCCCAGAACATCGGCGAGTACTCACTCAGTGAATCCTGATAGGCTTCTTTCTGCGCTTCCGTCATCAGTTCATTGAGACGCTCCTGGCTGACCAGTCCGTTCTTCCGCTCTTCGTAAAAACGGGTTTCAAACAGAAAACGTGAATGGATGTTCATGAAGAAGGCCACGCTTCTGTTTAATTTGTCATCCAGCAGCTGCAGCTTTTCTTTGCGTGATGATGCCTGCTTGACGGATGCATCGGCAACGATCATTTCTGCAAACGTAGACGCTGTTTCCGCAACGTTCATCGCATATCCCTGCGCCATATACGGCATGTCGTTCATGACGTGCTGATGATAGGCGTGTCCTAGCTCATGCGCAAGCGTCGCCACGTTCGAAGCCGATCCGTCATAGGTCATGAAAATACGGGACTGCTCGCGGATAGGGAAACTCGTGCAAAAACCTCCCGGACGCTTTCCGTCGCGATTTTCCGCTTCGATCCATTCTTCTTTGAACGCCTTTTCCGCAAATGCAGCCATTTCCGGGCTGAAGCGGCCAAACTGCTCGATAATCATATCTGCCGCATCATCAAACGATACCTGCGGCACTTCCTTTGTGAGCGGTGCGCTGACGTCGTAAATTGCCAGCTTTTCGACACCGAGAAGCTCTGCCTTGCGGTTCAAGTAGCCGGTGAAAAGTGATTTGTTATGCTCAATTGTTTCCCACATCGTATCGAGTGTTTCCTGCTTCATGCGGTTGATCATGAGCGGTTCCTTCAGCACATTTTCCCAGCCGCGTGCTTCATACGAAGCGAGACGGAATCCGGCAAGGTGGTTCAGCGAGCTTGTAAACAGCTCCGCTTCCTTTTCCCAGGCCTGTTCGAACTGGCGGAAAACGTGGCGTCTGACCGCCCGGTTTTTATCAGACATTTTATTGGCAGCCTGCCCGACGGAATAGCTGCGCTTTATGCCTTTTTCGCGAATATCCACCTTCATGCGGCCGACGATCGTGTTGTAAAGCTCGCCCCATGCGTGATAGCCGTCCGTTGACAGCTTTTGAATCAGCTGCTCCTGCTCAGATGGAAGTTTTTCTTTCGCCAGATCGCGGCGTTCCTGCAGGTTTTCTGCAATTTTCTGCATCGTTTCCTGCTCCATAAACGTATGCCACTGCGCATCTGTAAACTGAAGCAGCTGCTCGTCGACGATGGAGAAAAGCTGACGATAAAGCGATGCCAGCTCTTTTGTCTTTCCGCCGAGCCGGCGCGCTTCTTTATCGTGCACGTCCTGAGCTGTCAGACAGCTGACGAAGGCGTTTACTTCACGCACCTTCATGCCGACTGTCTGCAGCCGCTCAATCGCATACGCCCACTCTTCCGGATCAGGAGCATCTTTCGCCGCTGCTTTCTCCAGCTTCAGCTTCATCGTGGACAGATCCGTTTCGGTGTTCGTTAAAAACTGAGCGAACTGCTTGGAGCTGCTTCCGCCCTTAAAGATCGAGTCCAGATTCCACGTCTGCCGGTAGCGCCCTTCCTTAGAGCTGCCTCCTCCGCGGACCGCTGTGCCGATACGGTGCAGGTCTTCGTTTTCAAACACGTGCAGACCGCGGCTTTCGGACTGTGCGATCAGCGCCATTGCTTCTGCTACGACGGATGCTTCGATCGGCGCCAGCTTCTGCAGCGGGCCCTTCAACCAGCCTTTTACCGGCTTCGTCAGCATTTCAGCTGATTTTTCACCGAGCCTGAACTCATACCGCTCTCCCGTCAGCAGGGATGGACGAATGATGTGCAGTGTCGGCAGCTCCAGTGCCATGAGTGCTTCCTCCATGCTGCCCTTTACCTGATTATAGAAAAAGCGGGATTCCCGGTCCGCTCCCATTGCAGATACCGCGAGGACCCGGCCGCAGTTATGTTTATTGGCAAGCTCCGCTATTTTCAGCGGATATAAGTAGTCGACCTGCATAAAGTTTTCGCGGGACCCGGCTTTTTTAATCGTGGAGCCGAGGGCGATAAACACATCGTCCACCCCTTCAAACGCTTCTGCATACTGCTCGAGGGCATCAAAATCGACGACATGCTCTGTGACGTTTTCATGATCATGAAACGGTGTGCGCCTTCTCGTTAACAGCCTGACGTTATCGTACGCGTTCTGTTCAAGGAGCTTTTCGGTGAGCTGTCGTCCGACAAGCCCCGTTGCTCCTGCAACTAATGCTTTTTTCATCTCGGTCACCTCAATTGTTGTCATTTTTAAGCACTGTGTTAAAGATACCATGATCGTTCTACTCACTTAAAGCAGCATGCCTTTCTGATACGGCTGCCGGGAGCCGGAGGGTAAACAAAGATCCTTCTCCCGGACGGGACATAATGGACATGTGCCCGTTCATCTCTTCCACGTAACGAAAGCTCATCGTCAGGCCAAGCCCTGTGCCTGTCGCTTTGCGCGTAAAGAACGGCGTGCCGAGCCGGTCAATCACCGGCTGCTCCATGCCGATTCCCGTATCTTCAATTCCAACGAGCATGGCGCCGTCTTCCCAATCGGTCATCATACGAAGCTCTCCGCCGTCCGGCATCGCTTCCACAGCATTTTGAACCAAATTGACGAGCACCTGCTTCAGCTTGTTCCGATTCACGTGCGCCTCCGGAAGCTTAGGATCGAGCATCAGCTGCCAGCTGATGCCCTTCGATCGCAGCTGGGATTCCTGCAGCGTGATCACATCCCGGATGACTTGATTGACGTCGGTGATTCTCCGTGCAGAATCTGCATCCGGATCAGCTGTATCCAGCAGTTCATGGATAATCGTATTCACCCGGTCAATTTCGTCGATCACAAGCTGGTAGGAGGCGTCGCTCATAAGCGTACGGTTTTGATGATTGAGCTGGATAAAGCCGCGGATCGTGGTAAGCGGGTTACGCACCTCATGGGCAAAGCCTGCCGCCATCTGAGCCACCACCTTCAGCTTTTCCGAACGGATCATCTCCTGCTCGGCGGTCTGTCGATCGGTAACGTCGTAGCACATGACGAGCAGCTCTTCCTGTTCTTTTGTCGGCAACGGCGCCGTCAGCACGCTATGTATCCTTGTTTCCCCTTCTGCCTGCAGCGTAACCTGCTGTTCGCTGATGCTGTTAAACGAGATTTGATCTGACATCTGCCGAAAGGCACTTGAATGTACCATCAGCGCATCGATACTTACAGCTTCTTCAGCCGGTACGCCAAACATAAACGCACTCGTCCGGTTCCAAAGCGTGATGGCGCCTGTTTTCCGGTCGAAGGCAAAAACCCCGTTGTCACTTGATTCAAGCGCAAGCGTTGAGCGCCGGTGAAAGGCCTCCCGTTCCTGCAGCTTTGTGGCCATCGCATCGAACGACCGGTTCAGCTCCATCATTTCCCGGTAGTGGCCGTGAAAGGCTTCCTCTTCCCGCTCTCCGGAAGCTAGCGCCCGCGATTTGCGGACGAGCTGCCGCACGGGATTCGTCAGCCGCTCTGCAAGCCAGTAGACAGCGATGATAAGCAGCCCGAGCACAAAGCCGAAGCCGGCAACGTAGCTGATCATCAGGTTCATCAACGGCGTCTGCAGCACCTGCTCATCTGCTGCGACACCCAGATACCAGCTTTGTTCAAAGCCGGGAAAGCTGTCTATCTCGGCTACTGATACCAGTTCGCCGCTGTCTGTCGAGACAATGGCACCTTCTGAAGCAGCTGAAAGCATGTCATCATCCAAGTAGGCTTCTTCCAGCACAAGTGATTCGTCCGGATGCGACAGGAGCTCCCCGCCGCTGTCCATCAGCATCGCGTAGCCGGCATCGCTGCTTTGAATAAACCCGCTGATGTCCTCCTGAAAGTTTTGGATCGTAAAGATCGGCAGCAGCATCCGGACCAGTTCATTGTCCTCATCATACACCGGAGCTGCAAAGGCAAGCACTACTTCATCCAGCAGCGGTGAGCGGTAAATCGAGGATACCTGTGCGCTGCCGGCAAGCACCTGCTGAAACCAGGGACGGCCGCTTACGTCCTGTCCGTAAAGGCCGCTTCGTCCATCCGTCAGTACGATACCACGGGGATGAATGATGAAAACATCGTCATAGCGGGTATGAACGTCCAGAAACTGATTGAGCTGCTCCCGCATTTCCGTTGCCGTTGAAAACGGATTGCGGAGCACGTCATTTTCTGCCAGGTAGCGGGTATCTGCCAGCCTGTCTTCTAAGTAACGGGCCGTTTCGGCCGTGATCTGACTGCTCTGCTGCCGCAGCTCCCGCTCCACCTGCCGCGTCAGCTCTTCCTTTTGAGAAGTATAGCCGATAACAGCGATGAGGAGCATCGGGAGCACAGACACGAGCAGCATAAAAATAAAAAGCTGGTGACTGAGTCTTCTTTTCATAATCCTGGTCAGCCGCCCTCATACCAGCGGATCAGCGCCTGCGTGCCTTCGTCCGCGCGGCCGTTTTCAGCCAGCTGTCCGTACAGCTTGCGGGCAAGCTGCAGTCCCGGAAGCTCCAGCTTCAGCTCCTCGGCTGCCTGCAGCGCGATCGACATGTCCTTAATAAAATGCTTAATATAAAAGCCTGGCTCCATATCATCAGCGATCATGCGGCGCCCAAGTTTGGTCAGCGAAAAGCTGCCCGCAGCGCCTGTTTCAATCGTCTGCAGCACCTGCTCCGGATCGAGTCCTGCTTTTTCTGCAAATGCTAATGACTCCGCGACCCCAAGCATGGTGCCGGCAACAGCGATCTGATTCGCCATTTTCGTAAACTGGCCCGATCCCGCAGCTCCGAAGTGCTCGATTTTTTTCCCCATGATGCGAAACAGTGCTTCACCGAGCGTAAAGGCCCGGGCGCTTCCGCCGCACATAATAGCAAGCTCGGCGTTTCTGGCACCGACGTCGCCTCCTGAAACCGGTGCGTCCAGTGCATGCAGGCCTGCAGCTTCTGCTTCAGCGGCAATTTTTTCGGCGAGCAGCGGACTGGATGTTGTCATGTCGATTAGCAGTGCTCCCTGCTTTGCCTGCCGGATCAGTCCCGCCTCTCCAAAATAGAGCGCCTCAACATCCTCTGGGTAGCCCACCATCGTGATGAGGGCGTCCGTGTGCTGCGCCAATTCTGCCGGTGTATTATGCCAGACGGCCCCGTTTTGCACCAGCTTATCTGCTTTTTCTTTTGTGCGGGTGTAAACGTGGAGCGTATAGCCGGCTTCCATCAGATGCCCTGCCATACTCGCTCCCATCACTCCCGTTCCAATAAAACCGACATCCTTCATGCTCTCTCTCCTTTTATGCGAATTTTTCCGGACTGGAGCCAAACCGCATGTCTTCATTCCAGGCGGTCATCGTATCCACATCGCCGCTGCTCAGTTCAAAATCGGTAATGGCCGCATTTTCACGAATGCGCTCCGGCGTCACCGATTTGGGCACTGCCGCAACGTGTCGCTGCATGTTCCAGCGGAGAATAATCTGAGCCGGCGTTTTGCTGTAAGCTTGGGCCATGCGGACCAGCTCCGGATCCTTCAGCTTTCGTCCCCGGGTGAGCGGACTCCACGCCTGCAGCTGAATGTTGTTATTTCTGCAGTAATTGTAAAGCTCGGGCTGGGTCAGCCACGGATGATATTCCACCTGATTCACCATCGGCTGGATTTCCGCTGTTTCCTGCAGCCGCTGCAAATGCCTGACGAGGAAATTACTGACTCCGGCTGCCCTTATCCAGCCTTCCCGGTACAGCTTTTCGATTGCCCGCCACGTTTCCGGATACGGGGTGTCGGGCCAGTGAATCAAGTACATGTCAACGTAATCGACGCCGAGCTTTTTTCTGCTTTTCTCAAACGCCCGGAGCGTTTCTTCATAGCCCTGCTCGGTATTCCACACCTTCGTCGTTAGAAACAACGTTTCACGTGAAACACCGCCATCGCGGATGGCCTGCCCTGTTTCGGACTCATTGTCATAATAGGAGGCGGTGTCAATCAGCCGGTAGCCGGTCTCAATCGCCGTCCGAACGGCAGGCCCTGTTTCTTCCTGGTCTACTTTATACACACCAAAACCGAGACACGGCATTTCCGTGCCGTTGGCCAGTGTCCACGTATCTGCTAATGATTTCATCGTTTTGCCTCCTCCGGGTCGAGCGGCAGACACCAGTCGATCGGCTCGCTTCCCCATTCCTGCAGCTTCTCATTGATGGCAGAAAAGGGCCGGCTGCCAAAGAAGCCGCGGTTAGCTGAAAATGGACTCGGGTGCGGCGATGTCAACACGAGATGCTTTTCCTCATCCACCCGCTCCCGCTTTTCCTGCGCAGGTTTTCCCCATAAAAGGAAGATCAGCGGGGTGTCCCGTTCATTCAGCCGGTCGATCACTTCGTTTGTGAACGTTTCCCAGCCCTTCCCCCGATGAGACTGCGGCTCTCCAGCCCTTACGGTGAGCACCGTATTCAGCATCAGCACACCCTGTTCTGCCCACTTTTGCAAATGTCCGTGCTGAGGAGCAGGACACCCTACGTCCGCTTCCAGCTCCTTGTAAATATTGACGAGCGAGGGCGGCACTTTGACGCCTGGCTTTACGGAAAAGCTCAAGCCGTGCGCCTGTCCTTTGCCGTGATAGGGGTCCTGACCGAGCAGCACAACCTTAGTTTTTTCAAACGATGTAGCATGAAACGCGTTCATAATGTCGTTCTTAGGCGGGAAAACAGCCTGCTGCTTGTATTCCTCTTTTAAAAATGCACGCAGGTCATGAAAGTAATCCTTCGCGAGCTCACCGCCGATCACCTGCTGCCAGTCATTTTGAAACGCATCTGCCATTCTGTACGCTCCTCTCACGCCTGTTTACTTCGCCAGACGAAATATAAATTCCTTCCCCGCTTTCATTTCCCTTGAATACAGATCTAAAAACAGTTTCGGCAAAAGCCGTCTGTTCGTCATCTTCCCTGACTGAGTCAGGCCTTTTCACTCAGTACTTCTTTCGCAATCCATCTAATTATGGCATACTAAAAGAGACTATCGAATCAAAGGTGGGTAGCTTAAGCAAACCTTTGTACCTATGTAAAGGGAATTTCTATCTTCATTATACAGGAGGGAACGAGATGACTCGATTGTTGATTACAGATGATGCAGCTTTTATGCGAATGACGTTAAAAAAGATGGTGACGGATGCCGGCTACGAAGTCGTCGCTGAAGCAGAGAATGGCCTGGAGGCTGTCGCTATGTATGAGGAGCATAAGCCGGATCTCGTAACGATGGATATTACGATGCCGGAAATGAACGGTATTGAGGCACTGGAAAAAATCAAAGCGTTGGACCCGAATGCCAAGGTTATTATGTGTTCTGCCATGGGACAGCAGAAGATGGTGGTCGATGCGATCCAAAAAGGAGCCTCTGATTTTATCGTAAAGCCATTTGATGAAGCACGCATTAAAGAATCCTTTGAAAAAGTGATGAGCTGACTCCCTGTCTTGACTAGCCGCCTCTTCCTGAGTGCGGCTTTTTTGTGATCGAGAACAGAAAAGAGGCGTTCGGCATCCGTTCAGAAAACTGCTTCACTCCAGCGGCAAGTGATGCAACGCAACAGATTGTTTTCAAGAATAAACCGACACAAGCACCAGCAACCGTTATATAAAGCCGGCCACATGCGACATTGCTCCAGTATCGCACGCGAGGTGCCCGCCTTCCGAAATGAAAGGGCGCGCTTCTAAAAGAGCGGATACGAAAAAAACGCCGGCGATGCGGCGCTTTTCTTTCGATCGTTATGCCAGTTCCCAGGAGCGCCAGATGAGGCTGCCTTCCCCGCTGATACGGACGATATTTGCTTCTGGTTCCGGGAAAAATCGGGCGGTCATGACGGTTCGGCCCCCGTCGACGAATACTTCTGCCGACGAGCTGTCCAAAAACAGGCGCAGTTCGTTGATCGAGGCAATATCGGTGCTGCGTGTTTCGGTTTTGCCGTCTTTAAAGCGCGGGCGGCTCATGGAAAGCGTCCCGTTTTCATACGTCACGGTCAGCCCTTCGCGAATTGTAATGGAAAAGCTGGATGCCTCATTCGTCTCCAGTACGATTTCCGACGCGGGGGTAACAGCTGCTTCGGCGCCTTGATCAAGACGGACTTTCATCTCAAGCGGGTCTCCTGCCCGCAGTGCCTCCAGCTCTTCTGCCGGCTCCTGTACGACAGCGCCATTTTCCACACGCAGCACTCGTGGAACGGTCATGCAGTGAATCCAGCCGGCTTCAGTCGTCGGCTGATGCTCCTCGTCCGAATCCGGCACTCCCATCCAGCCGAACAACAGGCGCCGGCCTTTTTCATCAAGCGTCGTCTGCGGAGCATAAAACTCAAAGCCCTCATCCAGCTCATGAAAGTCACCATGCGCAAAGGTCGGCGTTTCCAAATTTGCTTTTCCTGTAAAATAGCCGGCCTGGTAGACGTTCTCAAAGCGGTTCCCCTGCTGCTCCAGCCCTTGCGGCGACACGATCAGCACATCTTCTCCGTCGAGACGGAACAGATCCGGGCATTCCCACATGTAGCCGAACGCGTCCAGTCCGTTCAGGCGGGAGCCTGCAAACGGACCGACATAGTCCCACTTCTGAAAATCAGCGGACCGGTAAAGCAGCACCTGTCCTTCTTCTGCTTCTGTCTGGGCCCCGATGACAAAGTAATAGAAGCCGTTTTCTTCCCATACTTTCGGATCGCGGAAATGAGCCGTGTATCCCTGCGGCTGGCTGTCGACGAGCGGCCCTTTTTTCTCAAAGGTTTTGCCGTCCTCAGAAAGTGCGAGACACTGGTACGCTTCGCGATTTCCCGCTTCATCCTTTACGTTGCCGGTATATAGAAGCGCCAGCTTTCCATCCAGTTCCATCGCGCTTCCGGAATAGCAGCCGTTCTTCTCAAACCACTCGCTCGGCGCGAGGGCAATCGGTTCCTCGTTCCAATTTACGAGATCTTCAGACGTCCAGTGCCCCCAAAATTTGTGGGTATGATCCGGCGCGAACGGGTTCCACTGAAAAAAGAGGTGGTACGTGCCCTTCCACTGAATCCAGCCGTTCGGGTCATTCAACAGACCGACTGGCGGCATCCGGTGGTACACCTGTCTGTATGGATCCGCTTCTGCTCGTGCTCCTTCTTTCACTACTGCCTGGTAGGCTGCATCGTGCAGCTGCTTTTCGTTTTCAGTCATGCTTTTTCCTCCCTGTACATTTTCACCTGCTCGAGCGTGGGCAGTGCCGTCATCGCTCCTTTAGTCGAAGCTGCCAGAGCACCGGAAACGGCTGCGAAGGCTGCCATTTCCGCTGCTTCTTCAGGTGAGAGGGTGCGGATGTCCCGATCGAGTAAATGAAGCTGGTAGAGCATTCCGGAAACAAATGCATCTCCGGCTCCTGTTGTGTCAACGGCATCGACCTTTTGTGCCGGTACGTGCAGCGGTGCTTCTCCTTGAATAAACACCCAGCTTCCGTCTGCTCCAAGTGTGACGAGAATAAGTGGAATATTATACACATCCAGTCTGCTTACGCCGGCTTCCATATCGGTTTCGCCCGTAAGAAATTCCAGCTCCTCCTCGGAAAGCTTCAGTACGTCCGCTTCGCCGAGAAGCGTCCGGATGCCCTCTTTCGCCTCTTCCTCTGATTTCCACAGCCCGAGACGCAGGTTCGGATCGTAGGAAATCAGCATGCCGTTCGCTTTTGCTTCTTTTACGGCGTGCAGCGTGGCGGACCGGGACGGCTCGCTGATTAAGCTGATGGAGCCGATATGAAGCACGTTATTTTCGTCGAAGAGCTGTTGCGGAATATCTCCCGGCTCTAAAAAACGGTCTGCGCTTGGATCAATGTAAAATTCAAAGCTTCGTTCGCCGCCATCGCCGAGCGTAACGAAGACGACCCCCGTCCGTACATCACGGGTAAACGTCATAGCAGACGTATCGACGCCAAATGCATCGAGCGTTTCTTTCAGGAAACGTCCAAGCACGTCGTCGCCGACCTTTCCTAAAAAAACCGCCTTCGCTCCAAGCCGAGCCAGTCCGACTGCCACATTGGCAGGTGCCCCTCCCGGACTTTTCTGGAACGTTTCATTATGGTCATCAAGCGGGATGAAATCGATCAACGCTTCACCCAGGCAAATTACACCGTTTTTCATCACTGTTCCCCTCTTTCCATTCGGCCTGTTATAGAGTAAAGAAGGTTACCGCTGCGCAGTAAAACCTGCCGGGTAACCTTCTGTTATGGTCTATATTATACGGATGGACCGGCACAGGAACAAGTATCAGAAGCGAAAACGGTCTGTCTTTTCCTGCAGGGCGATGCTTAAATCGCTCAGCTGTTCGGATGTGCTTCCAACCGATGCGACGGCAGAAGACTGCTCCTGCGCAGAAGCCGATACTTCTTCGGATGTCGCAGCTGCATCTTCAGCAACTGCCGCCACGCTCGCGACCGCTTCTGCGATGCTGCTTCTGTAGCTGCTCACCTCTTTCAGGTCGGCATCCAGCTCTGTAAGCGTTGCGGTCAGCAGTTCTACAGAGGCAATGATGGACTGCACGGATTCGCCGGTTTCTGTTACAGCTCCGCGCTGCTCCTTCTGCATCTCGTTCACGGAATCCATCGTGCCGGCAACACGCTTTGTTTCGTGCTCCACCTCAGAGATCGTGTCGTTAATTTTCGTCGTCGCAGCCAGCGACTGCTCTGCGAGGCGGCGCACCTCTTCTGCTACCACGGCAAACCCGCGTCCATGTTCACCGGCCCGTGCTGCTTCGATGCTCGCATTGAGGGCGAGCAGGTTCGTCTGATCGGCAAATTCTGAAATCGTGCGGACTACCGTTCCGATCTCTGCTACTTTTGCAGTAAGTGCCGATACAGCTTCGTTTGCCTTGTCATAAAGCGTTTCTGCCGCTTCGGTTCGTTCCGCCAGTTTTTTCGTGCTGCGGCTTCCTGCCTCATTGGCGTCGCGAATATCGTCAGAAAGCTCCGTCATCCGCTTCGTGCGGCGCTCGGCTTCCTCCAGCCGTCCGGAAAGCAGCTGCATTTGCTGATTTGTCTGCTCCACGTCTTCTGCCTGACGTGTGGCGCCGTCTGCAACGCCCGTTACCGCTGAAGCCATTTCTTCGCTTGCTGCAGCTGTTTCTTCAGCAACGGCGCTAAGCTCCTCTGACATGGCCCTGGACCGGCCGGCAGAGTCCTGAATGGAGCCGATCAGTTCTTTCAGGCTGGCAGTCATGACGCTGACAGAGGCCCCAAGCTGGCCGATCTCATCCTTTCCGCGAATGGAGACGGCTTCCGAGAAATCTCCGTCTGCCATGCGTCCTACATGTTCGTTCAAACGGCGCACTGGCTTCACAAGACGGGAAGCCGCTGCATATGAGGCGGCTACGGCGAGAAGCACAGCCGCAAGCCCCACGACGATAAACGTATTTCGCGCCGTCGCGAGCTCCTGGTACAGGACACGGTCCTCATAGCCGGCCATAACCGTCCAGCCGAAGCCTGCCACCGGTTCAAAATAAGCGGTTTCGCCAGCTGAAGAGCTGGAACCGCCGCTGTCTGCGCCGACTGCCGCTTGGGCAGGTGCTTCAGACGCGGTCTCGCCGACCAGCGATTCGTTTGTATGTGCGATATATGTTCCTTCTGCATCAAGGAGTGCCAGTTCCCCGTCATAACCTGTATCAGACGCCTGCAGTACTTGCACCATCCGGTCAAGTGACAGATCTACAGCCTGAACGCCGAGCAGACTGCCGTTTTGTTCAACAGCGCGGGCAGCCGTAATGATCAGCTCCTCCGTATCCACATCAATGTACGGATCGGTCCAAATCACACCTTCCGGATGGTCCACCGCTGCTGTATACCACGGACGCTCACGCGGATCAAAGTCATCCGGCAGGTCGATTGCCGGGGTGGAGACGAGCTCCCCTGCTTCCGTGGCGACATACATGAGCTGAGTTCCTTCCTCCCTGGCCATAAACTGCTCAAAGTAACTGTTCATTTCCTGCCATGCTTCCTCATCGTCGTCCGCCAGAAACGATACCGTACGCTCGTCCTGTGCGAGCATGTCGACAGACAGTGAATACTTATCCAGGTATTCCTGTATGTAGCGTTCGGCGTCTTCCACAGTAGCCGACGCATTTTCCTGGACCGACTGTTCGATCCCTCCGCTCAGCTGACTATAGATCACAAACGACGCTGCGAGCATCGTCAGTACAATCAGCCCTGCTGAGAATACGACCATCTTGCCTTTTAGTGAATGCATCATGCTGTTCCCCCTGTCCCGTCTTCATAATAGGTCCCTGTTCTTAGATCGGATAGTTCCTAATCGTTTATGTAATTCTATTTACTCAAATAAATGATTCTTATTAAGCATTTATAACCATGCTTATTGTCTTATATTTCTGATAGTTTGGCAAGTGTTAATTTGCAGAACGGACTCCGGGGGCTTACAGAATTGAAAATGCCTCTGTTCCTGATACAATGATGAAAGATGACTTTGGAAAGGATGAGACCGATTGGCTGATATTTATATTCTTCACGAGAATGACGAATGGACCGCTCCGCTTCTGGAAGAACTTGATCGACTGGGGGCCGACTACGAAGCCTGGCACATGCATGAAGGTCATGTCCCGATGCACGAAGCACCGCCGGAAGGCGTGTTTTATAATCGGATGAGTGCCTCCTCTCACACCCGCGGGCACCGCTATGCCCCTGAACTGACAGCTGCTGTTCTCAACTGGCTGGAGCAGCACGGCCGAACAGTGCTGAATGGAAGCCGTGCTCTTTATTTGGAGGTGAGCAAAGCGGCACAGTATGCCTCGCTGGAAACACACGGCATCCGTGTTCCAAAAACGACAGCCGCAGTGGGTGACGATGCCCTCCTTCAGTCGGCTGCTTCGATACCTGTACCATTCATTACAAAGCATAACCGTGCAGGCAAAGGACTTGGCGTCCAGCGATTTGACTCTGTGGATGCCCTCGCTGCCGCTCTGGAAACCGGAACAGTCGATCCGTCCGTTGATGGCGTGATGCTTCTGCAGCAGTATATCGACTCACCAGACAGCAGTATTGTACGCTGCGAATTCGTCAATGGAAAATTCCTGTACGCAGTGAAGGTCGATACCGGCGGCAGCTTTGAACTGTGCCCGGCAGATGCGTGCAGCCTCGAGGAAAGCTACTGTCCGACCGATGCAGCATCAGCTTCTCCGTCATTCGAGATCATCGAGCATTTTGACAGCCCGCTCATTCCGAAATACGAGGCGTTTTTACAAGCGAACGGCATTGCCTTCGCCGGCATCGAACAAATGACCGACCGGGATGGCACCACCTACACGTATGACGTTAATACAAACACAAACTACAACCGCGAGGCGGAAGTCCGCTACGGTACGTCGGGAATGAAGGAAATCGCCCGTACACTTGTCAACGCGGCGAAAGGAGCGGGCATTGAAAGCTATTAATCCAGCACTCGTACAGGCAGAGCTCGATCAGCTGCGGGGAGAGCCTGTCTATGTTCACCTTGAGACAACAAACGGCGCGTATGCGAGCCACCGTGAAAAAGGAATGCTTTCTGCCGGCGCTTTTATTCGGAATGTTCAGCTGACGTTTGAAATCGGCAAGATTGCCGGGAACGGCCCCTTCCGAATCGGGCTTGAAACAGATATCGGCTGGCTCTATGCAGAAGGACTGACCGATTGGGAAAAAGACGAAGAAAACCGGCTGCTTTTCGCCGGTCACGATGAGGAAGGAAGACTCGCTGCAGCGCTTGAACTAAGCCGCAGCCCTTTCCCGAAATAATGCTGCCCGGGCGATATCCGGGCGGAAGGAGCGCTGACAATGAGTAAGAAGCCACTGCTTGTTATATTTCCGCATCCGGACGACGAAGCGTTCGGTGTGGCAGGAACTATCTTGAAACACGTCGAAGCCGGAGGAACCGTCACCTACGTCTGTCTCACGCTTGGTGAGATGGGCCGAAACATGGGACGTCCCGTGATGGCGAACCGGGAAACACTGCCGGACATCCGCAGGCATGAGCTGGACCGGGCATCTGAGCTGCTCGGTATCCGGGACCTGCGCCACTTTGGCATGCGGGATAAAACGATTGAGTTCACGGACCTCGACGCGCTCGCTTCCCGCTTCAGCGATGTCATTCAGGAGGTCGCTCCGGAACGGATCATTACCTTTTATCCCGGCTACGCCGTCCATCCGGATCATGATGCCACGGGCGAAGCGGTGATTCGCGCTGTCCGAGCGCTCCCGGAGGAAGAGCGGCCGGATGTTCATACCATTGCGTTTGCTGACGGGACCGAAGAGGACCTTGGCGCACCGGACGTCCTTACAGACGTGAGCGCCTACCGGGATAAAAAACTTCAGGTGATTGAGGCTCACGCCTCCCAGACGGCCGGACTGATTGAAGCCGTTAAAAGCAGGCACGATACGGAAATGGAAGAAATGCTCGTAACCGAACGATTCTGGCGCTATCCAGTTTAGACCGCGCTGCGCTGATAAAAACGATCGTTCCAATATAAAACAGCAAACAAAAAGCAGCCCATCCAGGCTGCTTTTTTTACTGCACGTCGACGGCAACGCGCTCTTCTTTTGTACGTCCTGCGAGCTCTTCCCGCACTTTATACGGGGAAGCGACGATAAAGTGTATCACGCGGCGCTGCTTGCTCTTCGTATAAAGAAGCTCGAGGTAGCCGCCTTCCATATCAAACGCAAATACCTTTTGCCAGCGGCGGGCGAACGTGATCTTATGAAAGTATGGAACGAAAACAATATAGTTTTCGGTGAAAATCAGCCTTCCTCTCCAATCGGATCGCGTCAAGACTGCCGGCACCGACGCTTGAATGTCCTCTTTCAGCACTGTATTCGCCTTATAACGGACGATCTGATACATCATAACATCAACCCCGACTGTAAAGAGCAGCGCGATCGTGATGCTTAACACAGCAAACAGTGGATCTGCCGAGAAAAAGGTAATTGGTAAAAAGAGTCCAAAAACAAGCAGTAAAACAGCATAGCGTAAATAGCGGCCGATAAACGGATTACCGTGTTGGACCATGAATGTTCACCTCCAGGTAACGCAATAGAATAATTACGTATTCCCTGTTTTATCCAAGTTCAAACCTGTTATTTACTGCAGTTCCTCTTCATCAAAAAACCGGAGCAGGTCACCGTAAATAATTTCGTCGGAATAGAGAAGCTCCTCTTCCCCGCGTGCCGCTGCTTCTACACAGTTTTCCGTTTCAATCAGCTCTCCGTCTTCTGCATGAAAGCACTGTTCGTTTACAAAAATGACCTCATCGGTAATAACTGTCCCATTTCGCAATACGGCAAAATCATCGCGTTCTTCTGCCATAAGATCTGTGCCAAACATAACGTGGTTATCCTGGGACATCCCGAGCAGATTGAGAACGGTCGGCATCATATCGATATGGCCGCCCACTGTATCGAATCGCTGTGCTTCCTCTTCCATTCCCGGAATGTGAATTAAAAATGGCACGCGGTCCAGCTTCACTGCTTCATAATCATCAATCTCTTTTCCAAGGACAGGACCAAGCTCCTCGTAGTGACTTTCAGCAATGCCGTAGTGATCTCCATACATGACATACATCGTATTTTCGTGGAGCCCCTCTTCTTCCATACGGTTCATGAAATGGCGGACTGCCTCATCTGTATAGCGCACGGTTGGATAATACCGGTTTACGATATCACTGTCTGTATCAAGCGGATCAATAAATGTGTCTTCCGGATCAAGCTCATACGGAAAGTGATTCGTCAGCGTCAGGAACGTCGCATAAAACGGTTCCGGCTCTTCTGCCAGGTACGCCATCGACTGCTCGAAAAACGGAATATCCTTCAGGCCCCAGCCGACAGAATTCTCATCTGTCACGTCAAAATAATCCAAATGGAAATACTCGTCATAACCAAGATGCGGATAGACGACATCCCGATTGTAAAATGTATCCGTATTGGCGTGAAACACCATATTCGTATAGGATTCTTCCCCGAGCGCACGCGGCAGAGGCGTGCTCTCAATTTCCGGATGGGTGTGGAAAACAGCACCGCGGCCCAGCGGATACATAGAGTTATTCATCATCCATTCCGCGTCGGACGTCTTCCCCTGTCCTGCCTGGTCGTAAACATTCTCAAAATAAAAGCTCTCTTCGATCAGCTCATTTAAAAACGGGGTCACTTCTTCACCATCGATCGTCAGCTCGATCGCCTGTGTTTCAACCGATTCCAGCGAAATCACGACAACGTTCATCCCTTCTGCTGCGGCAAAAAAATCTGCATTCGGGTCCGTATGGTAACGCTCCAAATGCTCCTCAATCGCATCCAGATCATCTTGTTCTGCAAGATCCGGCTGAGCACCGGTGGTGAAGTGGAGATACGCATCGTAAAAGTAAAAATTGTATATACCAAGACTCTTAATCAGGCTCTGGCGGTCGAAGGAATGTGCAGGGGTTTCCGCTTCAGCGAAATCGACGCGGCCGAGTCCGATGATGAGCACGGCAACAACTGCAATGATGGCATATTTTGCCTTCTCGTGCTTCATCGGAGCACGTTCTACCGGAATTGGATCCGGTTTTTTCACCATAATCCAGCCGATTAAAATCAAATCAAGAAAGAAGATGATGTCCCACCATTGGATGAGCTCGAACACGCTCGTCGTTAAATCTCCTGCATTCCCGCCCATCACCAGCATCGGCAGCGTAATCAAATCCGCAAACTCCCGATAGTACACGGTGTTGCTGTAAAGGACGACCGTCAACAGCAGACTGAGCGTAAAAAAGTAGCCCCGCTGCCATTTCGGCTTCAAAAGCAGGCCCAGGCTAAAGACGATGAGAAGGAATGCAAGCGGATTAATAACGAAAATAATCGCTTCCAGCCAGTGCGCCATGACCAAATTAAAGGTCAGAAAGGACACCGTAACAGTTTTAATCCAGAGGATGCCTAAGCACAAAAACATAAAGCGGTGTCGGTTCATAAAATCAAGCATCCCGTCTCTTCCTTTCTATGAAATCACAGGCAACCACTCTCAGATGACAGCTCATGCGCGTGAAGATGACTGTTCACTGCAAACAGCGTAGTTGCTTTTATTTTACTGAACAAGTCTTCAATAAGCCAATATACCCGGTCTATTTACACGTTTTTTGACATCGCTGGTACCAGTATATAATTCCCTTTATCACTCGCTCATAATCTTATCATTTCCATTCCCGAAGGATTCCGCTCCAGTACGTACAAATTTCCGGCACGGACTGGTATACTTTCAGAGGGAGTATTTTTATCTGACCGGTGGTGAATCCGCCGGCAGCATCAATGGAGGGGAAAGGGTGTACATCTATGACAGCATTTGCAAAAAAGCTCGATAAGTACGCAGAACTGGCCGTAAAGGCTGGTGTGAATATTCAACAGGATCAGACGCTCGTCGTGAATGCACCGGTGAGCGCAGCGGATTTCGTTCATCTGGTTGCAGACAAAGCCTATGAGGCGGGTGCTAAGCACGTCCATGTGGAATGGAACGACGATCGATTAACGCGGCTGAAGTACGACAAGGCTCCCTTGGAAGCGTTCCATGAATTTCCAGCGTGGAAGGCGCGCGGCTTTGAGGAGCTTGCAGAAAACGGCGCAGCTTTTATGACCATCAAATCAACCGATCCAGACCTGCTTCAAGGTGTCGACAGCCGCAAAGTCGCAGCTGCTAACAAGGCGTCCGGACAGGCGATGAATACGTTCCGCACGTATATTCAGTCTGACAAAGTCAGCTGGCTTGTGATCTCTGCTCCTTCACCAGCGTGGGCAGCAAAGGTCTTCCCGGAAGCTCCAGCAGAAGAGCAGGAGCAGAAGCTGTGGGAGGCGATGTTTGAAGCTGTGCGCATCAATGAAGCTGATCCGGTTCAAGCCTGGAAAGAACACGACGAGAAGCTGCAAACGAAAGCGAAGGAGCTTACAGGGGAAAAATTCGATCGTCTCCACTATACGGGGCCGGGCACGGATCTCACAATTGAACTTCCGGAACAGCATATCTGGATCGGCGGAGGCGGCCCGAACAAGGACGGTGTGCACTTCATCGCGAACATGCCGACCGAGGAAGTGTTTACCGCACCAAAAGCAGATGGTGTCAACGGAACGGTGCGCAACACGAAGCCCCTCAACTACGGCGGCAACATCATTGACGGCTTTTCGCTGACGTTCAAAGATGGAAAAGTGGTTGATTTCTCTGCAGAAAAGGGCGAAGAAACGCTGAAAGATCTGCTTGATACCGATGACGGCGCTGCACGTCTCGGTGAAGTGGCACTCGTTCCGCACAGCTCCCCCATTTCTCAAAGCGGTATTTTGTTTTACAATACGCTTTATGACGAGAACGCATCCAATCATATAGCGCTCGGCAGCGCCTACTCCACTTGCGTAGAAGGCGGAGCTGACATGAGCAGCGATGAGCTGAAGCATGCCGGCCTCAATACGAGCATCACCCACGTTGATTTCATGATCGGATCAGGCGACATGAACATCGACGGCATCAAAGCTGACGGTACGGTAAAACCGGTTTTTCGAAACGGTGAGTGGGCATAGCCGGCAGCAGCACGATACGACGATCCGCCCGGAAAACTGGGCGGATCGTTTTGCTTTCGCCTGCCGAACTATTCTGTCAATATAGGATCTTTTTTTCCTGAGCGGCAGATTCATCTTCTGATGAAAACACGCCGGCGGTCCCTCGTTTTGCCCTGTCCCTCTTTGTCCGCATGAAAAAAGTTGTCGGATTTTTTCACATTTTTGAAAATATTGCTTTTTTATTCTAAGTTTTCGGAATATAATGAAACTACTTACATATTAAAGGGGGTAGTTTTCATTGCAGGACTGGCTTATGGATGTAATCGGCGCCATCAGTGATGTCGTCTGGGGGATTCCGACGTTAATTCTTATTGTCGGAACAGGGCTTTACTTAACAATACGGCTTGGATTTCTACAGTTCCGCACGTTGTTTTACGGTCTGAAGCTCGCCTTCAGCCCAAGTAAGCAGGATAAAAAATCAGAAGGGGATATCAGTCACTTCGAAGCATTGACGACCGCCCTCGCGGCGACGATCGGTACAGGTAACATCGCCGGTGTCGCAACAGCGGTCGTGCTCGGGGGACCTGGTGCTGTTTTCTGGATGTGGCTAAGTGCCCTGTTCGGGATGGCGACAAAGTATGCAGAAGCCATTCTCGCGGTTAAATACCGGGAGAAGAACTCAAAAGGACAGTTTTCCGGCGGTCCGATGTACTATATTGAGAAAGGGCTCGGCCTGAAATGGCTGGCCGTACTGTTTGCCCTGTTTGGGGCAATCGCCGCATTCGGGATCGGAAACATGGTACAGTCCAATTCCGTTGCCGGAGCGCTCACGGAAACATTTAACGTCAATGCGACTGTTACCGGCCTTGTACTGACGGTACTCGCCGGACTTGTTATTCTTGGCGGCATCCGCGCGATCGGACGTGCAACCGCATTTATCGTTCCGTTCATGGCTCTTTTTTATGTACTCGCAGGACTCATTATTATGATTTTAAACTGGGAGCTTGTTCCTGGTGCTGTGGCTTATATCTTTACCGATGCCTTCACCGGGCAGGCTGTAGCCGGCGGTGCGATCGGTGCTGTCATCCGCTGGGGTGTCGCACGAGGCGTGTTCTCGAACGAAGCCGGTCTCGGTTCTGCTCCGATCGCAGCCGCTGCTGCGCGTACCGATTATCCTGGACGTCAGGCACTCGTTTCGATGACGCAAGTGTTCATTGATACGATCATCGTTTGTTCGATCACTGGTATCGTCATTGTCATGGGTGACATGTACATCGGCGGTCCGGAAGGTGCTGCCTTAACATCCGCATCCTTTGATCTCTTCCTCGGAGGAGCAGGCGGTGTCATCGTTGCCATCGGTATTGTATTCTTTGCCTTCTCTACCATTCTTGGCTGGTCCTATTATGGAGAGAAGTGCTTCAGCTACCTGTTCAGCGACAAAGCAGTTCCGTATTACCGTGCTGCCTTCGTGGCTGCCATCTTCGTCGGGGCCGTTGCCGAGCTTGACCTCGTCTGGGGCATCGCTGATGTGATGAATGGACTGATGGCGATTCCAAACTTGATCGGCCTGCTCGGTCTGACAGGGGTTGTTGTGGCAGAAACGAATAAATTCCTTAAAGTGGCGCGCGAAGAAAAAGAACGTGATCTTGCACGTAAATAACGCGTACACCGGCCGTCTCCTTATTTTAACTGGGAGGCGGCTTTTTTCATCCTGTTAGCCTGAAGATGAAAAAACGCAAATTCATTCATTATAATCGTATATTTATAATTGATTTTCCGGTTTTCATCTATTAGAATTAGTTCTTGTGAATGAAGATGCTAATTGGAAAGGATGGGGTTCATCATGAAAGGATACTCCCCTCTTAAATTTATTGTATTTTCCCTGATCGGGGTGCTGCTGTTTATGACACCGATCCCGACAGATGAAGGCTTTACGATTCCGATCGCCATATTATCGTCCGGGCTGCGTGATCTGCTTGGAAACGTGCTGCCGGTCTTAATCGTTCTCGTCATTCTGATAAGCTTTATCGGCTCGCTCATCATTAAAACAGTGCGGCCGCAGGCAATGGATAAACATGCATTCTTACAGCGGCTGTTTGATGTTTCCTGGTTCTGGTTTACCGTACGTTTTCTTGCTTCTGTGTTTGTTGTCATGACGTATTTTCAAATCGGGCCTGAGATGGTATGGAGTGAATTTACGGGCGGCCTTCTGTTCGGAGACCTGCTCCCGACGCTGTTTACGATCTTTCTGTTCGCCGGTCTGTTCCTGCCGCTTTTATTAAACTTCGGACTGCTGGAGTTTTTCGGCGGCTTGATGACGAAGATCATGCGTCCGCTGTTTACGCTGCCCGGACGCTCCTCTATCGACTCGTTAACGTCCTGGCTCGGAGACGGGACGATCGGTGTCATTCTGACCGACAAACAGTACCAGGAAGGCTATTACTCCCAGCGTGAAGCGGCGGTCATCGGGACGACTTTTTCTGTCGTTTCCATCACCTTTGCGCTCGTCGTCATTGAGGAAGTCGGGCTTCAGCATATGTTTTTTGAGTTTTACGGAACGGTGATTGCAGCTGGTCTCGTCACCGCTCTGATCATGCCGCGTATCCCGCCGCTCTCGTGGAAATCGAACAGCTATATCGATGAAGCTACGGAAAAGCTCGATGAAACACTGCCGCAGGAATACCGCGGCCAGTCGTTCGGTCTCGTTCGATTCGGGTTTGATATGGCTTCCAAACGCGCCGCGAAAAACAGCAGTCCTGCCGCCTTTTTCGCGCAGGGCGGGCGAACCGTTCTCGACATGTGGATCGCGGTCGCGCCGATCATAATGGCGTTCGGGACCATCGCGACTATTCTCGCTGAAAACACGCCGTTGTTTACGTGGCTCGGCGCGCCGTTTGTACCGCTGCTGCAGCTGATGCAGGTGCCGGAAGCAGCCGAAGCCGGAGCGACGCTTGTTGTCGGCTTTGCCGATATGTTTTTGCCGGCTATTTTCGCTTCCGGCATCGAGAGCGACATGACGCGCTTCATTATTGCCTGTGTCTCCGTAACCCAGCTGATCTTTCTGTCAGAAGTCGGCGGCGTGCTGCTTGGATCAAAAATTCCGGTCAATTTCCGCGACCTCGTTATTATTTTTCTGGAGCGTACGCTTATTTCGCTCCCGGTCGTGGTGCTCATCGCCCACCTTATCTTTTAATAACGACTCAGAAAAAGCTCCCAGGTCTGCGAGACCTGGGAGCTTCAGAGTATTGATAAAGTCATTTTAGGTGAATAACCTTACACCTGCCTGTATCTGCGGACCCTCGCTTTCCGGAGGGAACGGGCTCAGCTAACCGCTTTCTCCTGCTGTCGAAAGCGCTGGATCTTCGCCTCGTTCTGATCCTCCAGGAGTCGAGGACCTTCGATGTCGGCAGCTGGCAGTGCGTTTCATGTGCTGGTTATGAAGGCACGATCGGCTTCCATACAGATAGAATCTTCCGGAAGAGACGTTTCGATGTTAAATAGGGATGCCAATCCTTCATCGAATGCATGATAAACGAAAAAAAGTAGTCGCGGTTGCCTATTGTGACGTTGTTCCCCAATAAGCAGAGCCGTTTTCCCGATGTGTCCGGCGGAGTCGCAACAAACAGTCTGAAGATCCCGTGCCGTTCAGATCTGCGAACGGTTTCAACGCACGAGCGGAGCCGGACTGGCTCTAGAAGGCTTCTTTATAAGAAGCCTGGGTCCGAGTGAATCCGCGCCATTCTCCCTTCTGAACAGGGGTCACCCTGAGAAATAGCTGAAGACCAGCCCACGGCAGGCTAGGTAAGCACAGGGAAAATATAACTAAACGAATAAACATGTAAGTTGAAAGACTTAATCCACAGTCTAAAAGCTCCCAGGCCAGCGAGACCTGGGAGCTTTTACCATCGGCTATGCTTTTTTGGCGATGACTTCAACCTCTACAAGCGCTCCTTTTGGCATTCTGGAAATTTCTACAGCGCTTCGGGCCGGATACGGCTCCTGCAGGTACGAAGCGTAAATCTCATTGACGACAGTAAAATCGTCCATGTTCTGCAGAAAAATAAGCGCTTTGATGATAGTGGACGTATCGGCTCCGGCTGCTTCAAGCACAGCAGAGACGTTTTTCATAACCTGGTGCGCCTGGTCCTCCACTCCTTCAGCCAGCTCGCCGGTTTCCGGATTAAGGCCAATCTGGCCGGACGTATAAATGACTCCGTCTACTTCGACCGCCTGGGAATACGGGCCAATCGCTTCCGGAGCGAGATTCGTATGAATAATGTTTTTTTGCATGTTTGACGCCTCCCTGCTATATCTTTCTCATTTTGATTTGGTTAACGAGGTGATGCTCTCCTTTTCGAAGAATCAGGTCTGCCCTGTGCCTCGTCGGCTGAATATTTTCGGTCAAATTGGGATGATTGATTCTGTCCCAAATATCTTTGGCAAACGTATATGCCTCCTCGTCGTTCAAATCAGCATAACGCCTGAAATAGGAAGCCGGATTGCGGAATGCCGTTTCCCGAAGCTTCTTAAACCGTTCGACGTACCAGCGGAAAATGTCTGTTTCATCGGCATCCACGTAGATAGAGAAATCGAAGTAGTCGGAAACGGCCACTTCATCCTCCTGACTGACCGGACGCGGCGGCTGCAGGACGTTGATTCCTTCGATAATCACAATATCCGGCTGCTTGACAATTTGTTTTTCGTCCTTCTTTACGTCATACGTAATGTGGGAGTAAACCGGTGCCTCGACCTGCGCTTTACCAGACTTCAAGTCCGATAAAAACGCGAGCAGCTTCTGGACATCGTAGCTTTCCGGAAAGCCTTTTTTGTTCATTATGCCGCGCTTTTCCAGCGTAGCGTTGGGATACAGAAATCCGTCCGTCGTGACAAGATCCACCCGCGGGTGATCCTCCCATCTGGACAACAGAGTGTGAAGAACACGTGCCAGCGTGCTTTTTCCGACAGCAACGCTTCCGGCAATGCCGATAATATAAGGCACTTTCTTTTCCTGCTTTTGCAGGAACACCGACCGGCTCCGGTACAGCTCCTGCGAAGCGATCGCATGGAGGTGCAGCAGCCTGGTCAGCGGCAGGTAAATGTCAGCGACCTCATCCATGTTCAGCACGTCGTTGACACCCTTCAGCCGCTCCAGCTCCTCCGGCGTTACTTCCATCGGGTATGATTCACGCAGTGCCGCCCATTCCGTTCTGGAGAACGTCGTAAACGGCGTTATGTTGTCCTTCACATCCATCATCATGTTCCATCCCTCATTCAAAAATGGTGTACGGCATATTTTCTCACATCTCCAGCTGCCTGACTACCCGCTCCGCAGCTGGAACCGCTTTCCTGATTATATCTTTCCACCAGCGAAATATCCAGTGCCGTACACAGAAAGAGGACCTTAGTTCTGCTCCAGGAGCTGAACGGCTACTTTCACGTCAAGCGTATGCGACCCGCCCCGGTACACTCCCTCGACTGGACTCGTATCGTTGTAGTCCCGTCCGACACCGACGCGGATATGCTGCTCCAGCGCCTCGACATTGTTCGTCGGATCGAGACCGACCCAGCCGATCCCCGGCACCATCATTTCTACCCAGGCGTGGGTCGCTGCGTCGCCGACCAGCGCCGAATTTTCGCCGACATATAAATAGCCGCTGACGTAGCGGGCTGGAATTTTCCGGGATCGGAGCGCCCCGAGCATAATATTGGTAAAGTCCTGGCAGACTCCCCGCTTCAAAGCAAATGCCTCGTGAGCCTTCGTGTGGACTTCAGTCGCTTCCGGGTCGTACGTGATCGTTTCGTGCATATATTTCATCACATCCAGCGCATACTGCACCGGGTTGCCGTTGGAGCCGGTCACGTTCCACATTTCCTGCAGCTGTTCATCCGGCACGTAGGTATAATCTGTTTCCGCAAGGTACGCAAGGTAATGCTTATGGAACAAATCAGAATGATAGATCGCCTTCATTTCATCCGTATAAGGAATGACGCGGATAAACGGGCTTTTCTGAATGCTCACATAAGACGTCGTTTTAATGTGCAGCTCGTGATGCGGCTCAGCTATAAAAAAGGTCTCGACGTTGTTTCCCCATATGTCCGTATGCTCTTTCGTGAGCGACACCGGGGTGATCTCCGGATAGTAGGAAAGAAGCCGCTGGCACTCGTCGGTGCGCGGCTTCAGCCGGATCCGGTTTAAGCTTTGATCAACGGAGGATTCGTAGCGGAATTCATTGGTATGTTCTATTTTATATTTCACGTGTTACCACCTCTGGTACGGCTGACGTTAGACGAAGTAGTACGTGCTTGAGAAAACAGAGCTGATCCGGTTTAAATCGTTTTGAAAGCGGTCCAGAAACTGACCCGTTTCCTCTTTGGAAAGCCGCTGAAATTTAATTTTCATAAATTCGCTGCTTACATGATCAAGCGATTTGAACAGATCCTCTGAGTAATGGGACACTTGGCCCCCTTCGAGTTTCATAATGGTTTCTCTGACGTGCTCCATGCAGTATTCAATCGAACGCGGAAACTGCTCGTAGGAGATCAGAAACGGAATGACATACTCCGGATCCATCGTCGGCGGGAACCGCTTCAGATAAGCGCTGTAGCCATTTAAAAACTGAAGCGCACTCAGCCAGTAGTAGTAATTGGCGTTCGCTTCCTGCTCTGCCTCTTTCGTTTTCTCACACATCACGTTCAGCACGCGTGCTGTTTTTTCACTTCGTTCCAACCATTTGCCTATTTTGATGAACTGGTAGGCCTCTTCCCGAAGCATGGAGGATTCGATAATTCCCTGCAGCGTAAAGGAAAGCCGCTGCGTGTCCTGCAGGAAGGTCTGAATGCGGCGCATGTTCCAGTCGGTAAACGGCTCCCCGCGGAAGGACAGATAGTGCTCATTCAGCACGTACCAGAAATCTTCCGGGATATGGTCGCGTACCGCCCTCGCATTAAAGCGCGCATTTTCCAGACAATTGCGGATCGAGTTGATGTTTTCGGGCGCCAAGGAAATGTACGAAGCAGCTTCCTTTGCTGTAAAGGTGCCTCCTTTAGCCTCGTAATCAACCTTGGATGCGCAAATTTCGACAACTGCCTCCCAGTCACTCAGAGATACCTTACCATATTCCTGTGTCTCCAGTGCATTAATCAGCCTCGCTTCAAGAACACGTGCATTGCTTTCTGCGCGCTCGACGTTTCTGGCCATCCAGAACAAGCTGGACGCAACTCTGCTAAGCATGGACTTCCTCTCCTTTCAGCACCCACGTATCCTTGCCGCCGCCTCCCTGTGACGAGTTCACCACAAGCGAGCCTTCCTTGAGCGCCACTCGGGACAGTCCCCCTGGCAGCACGTGAATATGGTCGCTGCCGGCAGCAAACACCCGCAGGTCCACATGGCACGGATAAAAGCGTCCCTGCTGGAAGGCCGGCGCGCGCGAGAGCTGGATCGTCGGCTGGGCGATATACTGATGCGGATTTTCAAGAATCTTTTCGCGGAAGATTTCCCGGTCGCGCGCTGTCGACTGCGGTCCGATCAGCATGTCATAGCCGCCTGAAGCCCCTACGTTTTTAATGACGAGCTCCTCCAGGCGTCCAAGCACATCTTCACGCACTTTCGGATCGCTCAGGAAGTACGTGTCCACGTTTGGAATGAGCGGCTCTTCTCCCATATAGTAGCGGATCATTTCCGGTACGTATGCATACATGGCTTTGTCATCCGCCACGCCGTTGCCGACCGCGTTAACGACCGCTGCGTTGCCCCATTTAACCGCGCGCATCAGCCCGGGAACTCCTAAAGCAGATTCCGGATCGAACGCCTCCGGATCGAGATAATCATCGTCAATGCGCCGGTATATAATATCAACACGCTTCAGTCCGCGGACAGTTTTCATATACACGACGTCGTCTTTGACGAGCAGGTCCTGTCCTTCTACGAGCTCGATCCCCATCTGCTGTGCGAGAAACACGTGGTCATAGTAGGCCGAGTTGTACATGCCCGGGGTCAGCAGAACGGCCTGCGGATTCGCTTTGTTCGGTGAATTTTCCGGAACGTGCGCAAGCAGCGCCTTGTGAAGGTGCGACATTTGGTGCTCCAGCGTCCGAATAGCGTGCTCAAAGAAAAACTCGGGAAACACCTTCCGCATGACGAACCGGTTTTGAAACACGTACGACAGTCCGGACGGGTTGCGCAGATTATCCTCTAACACCCGGTACGTGCCTTCCCCGTCCCGGATTAAATCAATTCCCGCAAGAAAAATATGATTTTTGTGCGGAAGGGAAAGTCCCGACGCCTGTTTTTCAAAGTAGTACTGATTCTGCTTAATCAGATCCTTTGGAATAATTCCGTCTTCCACAATCCGGTTTTCGTTGTAAATATCTTCTAAAAAATAGTTAAGCGCTGTGACCCGCTGTTTAATCCCGGCTTCAATGTTCTGCCATTCGCTGTGATCAATGATAATCGGCACGAGATCAAACGGCATCGTCCGTTCCGTCCCGCCTTCCTCATGGTAAACCGTAAACGTAATGCCTTGTCTCAGGAAGCTGAGCTGTGCCGTTTCGTGTTTCTCATTCAGTTCATCCAGTGCGTGCTCTTCTAAAATCCGTCTGAACTTCTCGTAGTGCGGTCTGACTTTGCCCGCCGCTTCTACCATCTCATCATAATATCCATCGGCCGGATAATTTTTCAGCATAAGCTCGCCTCCAGGTATTTTTTGAAAATTCATATTTTTACTTATTCGACGTCTGTGCGGCTTTTCCTGCTAATAAATGCCGTCAGTTGTCGCCTGAAAGGACATAGGGTAAAGTAGGGACAAGAACGCAATAGAGAGGGGATTCCTCATGAAAGACACAATTGTACGCTATCTGGACAGCAGCAAAGGGCTGTTTTACGATATCAGCCAGTATATTGGCACGAACCCGGAGCTTGGCAACCAGGAATACAAAGCCAAAGTAGCGCTTACCGACCTGCTTGAGGAGGCTGGATTTCACGTGAAGCGGGAGCTTTCCGGGCAGCCGGAGACGGCGTTTGAGGCAGTGTACCACTCCCACCGCTCCGGCCCGTCGATCGGATTTATGTGTGAGTATGACGCACTTCCCGGCATCGGACATGCCTGCGGCCATAACCTGATCGGCACGCAGAGTGCGGCGGCCGCCATGGCCCTCGCCCAGGTCGTCGACGAAACTGGCGGCACCATTTACGTATACGGTACGCCTGCTGAAGAAACGAACGGCGCAAAAGTTACGATGGCCGATGCAGGCATGTTCGATCATCTCGATGCCGCGATGATGGCTCACCCGTCTTCCGACTATGTGAAAAGCGGTACCTCGCTTGCGATGGATGCGCTGGAGTTCTCGTTTTATGGACGGCCGGCTCACGCAGCCGCGGCTCCTGAAGAAGGAATCAATGCGCTCGACGCGGTGCTGCAGCTGTTCCACAGCTTAAATGCGATGCGTCAGCACGTAACAGACGATGTCCGCATTCATGGGATTATCCCAAACGGAGGAGAGGCGGCCAATGTCGTACCGGAGTTTGCTTCGGCTCAGTTTTATGTGCGCGCTGCCACGAGAAGCACCTTAAACCCTGTTTCTGAGCGGGTGAAAGAGGCTGCGCGTGCTGCTTCACTTGCCACTGGAGCTAAGCTCGAAATTCAAAACTACGAATACTCGTATGACGACATGCAGACGAACGAAACATTGTCCGGCCTTTTTACGAAACAGCTTCAGGAACTCGGCATAAAACCCGATGTCATCTTTGAAGAGGATAACGGCAGCGGCTCCCTCGATATGGGGAATGTCAGCCAGCGCTGCCCTGCCATCCATCCATACGTGCAAATCACGTCCAGGCCGCTGACCCCCCACACCGAGGAGTTTCGGGACGCCGCGCTCAGCCGGGAAGGGTTTAATGGCATGATCATCGGTGCCAAAGCACTTGCGTTGACCGGTCTGGAGCTGTTGACGCGTGAGCAGCTCGTCCAGGATATCAGGCGGGAATTCCGGCAAACCTTTTCGATACGTTAACCCGGGGAGGAATGAGCATGAGTCCGTTTAAACGACAGGAACCATTCCGGTACGTGTTCCGCGTACCGCACGATACGAGCTTTTTTATAAGCGGAATCAAGGGGAAGACGCTGCAGTCAAAGCCTGGAAAAGGCGTGCTGCTGAACTTGAGTGCAGGCGGACTGCGCCTTCGCACACCGCTTGATCTGCCTGACGAAACGATGCTCGCCTTTACCTTTACGATCGCAGATACCGAGCTTCAACCAATTGGACAAGTTGTCTGGAAGCGAAAGGAGCTTGGCGAATACATCTACGGAGTTGATTTTGACGAAACGACAGACGGCAACGCCGTCGTCAAGGCGCTGAAGGCTTATGCAAAAGCCTGAACGGATGCTGCGAAAAGCAGGCTTGATCGGCGGAATGAGCTGGGAAACGACCGCTATGTACTACCGGCTGCTGCAGGAACAGACTCAGCAGACGTTCGGCAGCGGCGTATCCCTTCCCTGCCTGATTGATTCGCTCCCTTTTCATGAGGTAACGACATATCAGCATGACGGTGACTGGGATGCCGTCGGCCGCATGCTCGCGGATTCTGCTGTCCGGCTGGAGCAGAGCGGCGCCCGGTTTATCGGTATTCTTTCCAACACGGTGCATCTTCGGATCCGCGACGTGGAACAGGCTGTGTCTATTCCTGTGATGTCGATCACAGAAGCCGCGGCTGCAGCGGTGTCTGCCTCGCGGATTCTTGTTCTCGGCACCTCCTTCACTGTCGATCACCGTCTCTACGACCAAGCGCTTCGGGACAGAGGGATTGAACCCATTTATCTGCCTGCACCGCTGCAGCAGGACTTGCATAAAAAGATATTCAGCGAGCTTACGTCCGGCATCGTCACCGCCGATACCGAGGCGCTCGTCGAACGGTGCGCGCGCCACGGGCGCGACGCCGGCTGTACGAGCATGCTGCTAGGCTGCACGGAACTGGAACTTGCGGCAAAAAGCGATATTCTGCCGTTCGTATCAACTGTTCAGGCTCACGTTGACCGGCTGTTTCAAGAAGCAGTCTCCGGCGTTTAACATCTCCTGTTTGCGGGAATCAGCCAGTAGAGTCCACGAGGCTAATCTGCAAGGAGGTTTTCGATTTGGGTAAAAAAGTATTGATCGTTGTCACAAGCTCAGACAAAATTGCCGGAAATGATACCGGACTATGGCTGGAAGAATATGCAGCTCCTTACGCTGCTTTTGTAAAACAAGGATATGATGTAACGGTGAAAAGCATCGACGGTGGACAGGTTCCGCTTGATCCGAACAGTCTGCCGGAAGAAGAGAATCTTGAGTGGCAGGAGGCCCAGTCTATTCTGACAAACACGGACAAGCTGTCTGAGGAAGACGTTTCCGCCGGCTACGATGCGGTCTACCTCCCAGGCGGCCACGGTACCGTGTTCGATTTTCCGGATAACCTGCTGCTGCAGCGCATTTTGCGGGAGCACGCTGAACAGGACCGCGTAATCGGTTCCGTCTGCCACGGACCGACAGCGCTCGTTCACGTGACGCTTTCCGACGGTACCCCGCTCGTAAAAGGCCGCCGCGTCAATGCCTTTACGGACGAGGAAGAGCGCGATATGGGTCTCGAAGGCGCCGTGCCGTTCCTGCTTGAGTCTACGCTTCGTGAAAAAGGAGCGCAGTTTGAAGGCGGGGACAAGTGGACGGACTTTTCCATTCGCGACGGAAACCTCGTAACCGGACAGAATCCAATGTCGAGTGAGAGCGTTGCCCGTAAAGTCATCGATGCTGTCGAAAATCGCTAAACCGTTTGAAAGGCTGCTGCGGCAGCCTTTTTTTGATCTTTTTTAGCGGGATGAAGAACCTGTGCTGTTAACGTACGTGCCCCGCGCTGTGCTGATGTTCACCTGCAACGCTTGGTGCCAAAGCACCGCTGCGCCTAGGAAAAAAAGCAGCCCCGTTAAAGAGGCTGCTTTCACTTATCCGTTTAGCTTAAACGAGCTTTTCAGGCTTACGATCCGATTGAATACCAGATGGTCTTTCCGGCTTTCCTTTGGATCAACGTTGAAGTAGCCGTGGCGGAAAAACTGGAATTTGTCATTCCCTTGTACATCTGCCATGTTCGGCTCGACAAATCCACGGTGGATCTGTACAGAGTCTTCATTGACGTGCTCCATGAAGTCGCCGCCGGCTTCATCGCCAATGAGCGGCTCGTAAAGTCGGAACTCTGCCGGCACGGCGCGTGTTGCTTCGACATAATGCAGCGTGCCTTTTACTTTGCGGGCATTAAAGCCGGACCCGCTTTTTGTTTCCGGATCGTACGTGCAGTGAAGCTCGGTGATGCGGCCGTTCTCGTCTTTGATGACGTCCTCGCACTTAATGAAATAGGCGTGCTTGATCCGTACTTCGTTGCCTGGATAGAGACGGAAATACTTTTTCGGCGGGTCTTCCATGAAATCTTCCCGCTCGATGTAGATTTCACGGGAAAACGGAATTTCACGCATACCCATGTCTTCATTTTCCGGATTGATGTCTGCCGGAAGCCATTCCACCTGTCCTTCCGGATAGTTGGTAATGACAACTTTAATCGGATCGAGCACGGCCATCGTGCGCGGCGCCTTCAGCTTTAAATCCTCGCGCAGAAAATGCTCCAGCATGCGGAAATCTACGAGGTTGTCCGCCTTCGCTACGCCAATCTCACGACAGAACTGTTTGATTGATTCCGGTGTAAAACCGCGGCGGCGCAGGCCGGAAATTGTCGGCATCCGTGGGTCGTCCCAGCCGTCTACAATGTTTTCATCAACGAGCTGTTTCAGCTTCCGCTTGCTCATGACCGTATTGGTCAGGTTCAGCCGCGCAAATTCAATCTGCTTCGGCTCCGACAAGTTTTCCGCATGTGCAACCACCCAGTCATACAGCGGTCGCTGGTCTTCAAACTCCAGCGTACATATCGAATGTGTGATGCCTTCGATCGCATCCTCAAGCGGATGGGCGAACGAATACATTGGGTAAATGCACCACGTCTCCCCGGTATTGTGATGCGTCGTGTGAGAAATACGGTAAATAACCGGATCACGCAGGTTGATGTTCGGCGAGCTCATATCGATTTTCGCGCGAAGCACCTTTTCTCCGTCCGCGAATTCTCCTGCGCGCATCTTCTCAAACAGATCCAGGTTCTCTTCTACACTGCGGGAGCGGGATGGACTTTCCTTGCCCGGCTCAGTCAGCGTTCCGCGCATATCGCGGATCTCGTCCTGAGACAGATCCTCGACGTATGCCAGTCCCTGTTTGATCAAATGAACCGCCTGTTTATACATCTCCTCAAAATAGTCCGATGCAAAGCGGATTTCCTCCGGTTCGTAGCCGAGCCAGTCAATATCTTCTTTAATGGCCTTAACGTATTCCACGTCTTCCTTCAGCGGATTCGTGTCATCAAAGCGAAGGTTCGTACGGCCCCCGAATTCATCAGCGAGCTCAAAGTTTAAGACAATCGACTTAGCGTGGCCAATGTGCAGATAGCCGTTCGGCTCCGGCGGAAAGCGCGTTACAATTTCATCGTACGCGCCCTCTTCCATGTCTTTTGACACAATATGCTTAATAAAATGAGTGTGTGTTTCGCTCACGGTTCCATCACCTTTCTTCATCTGTCATTCCGGCAGGCGTTGCTGCCGGACGCTGTGTTTTTTTATCCTGTCACGATCCAGCCTGCATGCTACAGCACTCTCATTGCAAGAACCTTCAGGTAGTCTCCCTCTGGATAATCGGCATTAACAAGAAAATCCTCCGGCAGCGAAAACTGCTTTTCCATTCGGAAGCGGCGGTCCTTCGCTTTGAAGGCCTGTTCAACTTGACGGCGGAAGCGCCACCTTGGCAGTCCTGCATGGTTCGTAGACGCAATCAGCAGCGATCCCGGCTCCATCAGTTCAAGCGCATCCTCTACCAGACGCCCGTAATCCTTGGCGGCACGGAACATCGTCTGCTTCGTCCTGGCAAAGCTCGGCGGGTCGAGGACGACGATATCATACGTTTGCTGGCGGGAAGCCGCCTTGCGGAACCAGCTGAACACGTCATCTACGAGAATCGTCTGGCTGTCCATGTCGATTTCGTTCAGGCGGAACTGCTCCGCGGTTTTCTCACGGCTGCGGTTCGCAGCGTCTACGCTTACGGTTGAAACAGCTCCTCCGAGAGCCGCCGCTGTTGAAAATGCTCCGGTGTAGCTGAACGTATTCAGAACTGTGCTGCCTGCAGCCCATTCATCCCGCAGCGTTTTTCTTACGTCACGCTGATCGAGAAATATGCCTGTCATCGCCCCATCGTCCAGGTAGACGGCAAAGTTCATGCCGTTTTCCTTAATAGGAAGCGGTGCCGGTGCTTCATTGCCGCTGACAAAGTCGCTCTGCTGCTTTTCCTGATCATCGGAAAAGCGCTTTTTCTCATAGATACCGGCAGGGTCCATCGTCTGCGTCAAAATATCGATAAACTGCTGGCGGAAGGAGTATGCTCCCAGGCTGTAGAACTGCAGCACGTAGTAGCCTGCGTAGTAGTCAATCAGAATACCGCCGAATCCGTCTCCTTCTCCGTTAAAGACCCGAAATGCGGTCGTTTCTTCTGAGGCAAGCAGGTTTCCCCGCCGGCTGATCGCCATCATCAGCTTTTTGGAAATGAACTGTTCATCAATCTGTTCGTTTTCCTTTTTCGTCAAAATCCAGCCGATGCCTTTATTCTGCTTGCCGATATAGCCTCGTCCGAGAAAATCTCCGTCCGGCGCCTCCAGCGTGAACAGCTCTCCTTCTTCTAAATCAGTCCGGTTCCCGACCGCTTCTTCTGTCAGCAGCGGAAACCCGGCCTGATACTGCTCTACCGTTTCCGGCAGGGCGGTCAGTCGTCTTTCTTCCATGGTACCCATCCTCTCTTTACGAACACAAAAAAACCGCACGGCTCCCATGCACATGGTCCAGCGTCTGCGGTTACATACGTGTAAGCCCTCCCTGATCCAGCTTTTGACAGCGGTTCAGGCAGAGCTACTTCTGCTGTTGGACATGCACGGAGCGGACGGTTACCATACGGCATCTCTCCATCGGTTCGAATGCTCTAACGCTACCATATTTCAGGCGGCTTCGCAACTGCGGTCAGCCGTCAATCCGCTCTGGATGCGTGTACACGTTGAACCGGTCCCGGCGGATAAAGCCGACTGCCGTAATGCCGAGATCATCTGCCAGATCCAGGGCGAGCGAGGTCGGAGCCGACTTGGAGAGGACAACACCAGCCCCGATTTTAGACACCTTGAGCAGCACTTCAGAGGAAAGCCTGCCGCTGAACACAATCACTTTATCCTTTAAGCTGATACGGTGCCGGACGCTGTAGCCGAACAGCTTGTCGAGTCCGTTGTGCCGGCCGATGTCGGATCGGGTGACGAGCAGTTCGTCTGCCGTTGCCAATCCAACGTTGTGCAGGCCTCCGGTAGCGTGAAAGTCTGCAGATCCTTCCTGCATTTCCTTCATCAGGCGGATGATCTGCTCGGGGCGAATCCGCACCGGGCTGGAAACCGTTTTAGCCGTTCGACGGTCGTTTTCAAAGTAAAACTGCCTGCTCTTTCCGCAGCAGGAGCCGATGACCCGCTTCGACACCCCGAGACGGTCAAGCGGCAGCATTTCTTTTACATCGGCGTGCACGATGCCCTTTTCCTCCGAAATATCAAGCCGCGTCACGTCATCTGCCGAACGGATCACGCCTTCTGACAAAAGAAAGCCGTAAACCATGTCTTCCATATAAGAAGGGGTACAAAGCAGTGTGGCAAATTCGTCGCCATTTACGTGAATCGTCACCGGCGCTTCGAGCGCAATGTCGTCCTCCTGCTCGGTCCATCCGCCGCCTTCGTATGTGTGAATCAATCGTGTGCCGCTTACGTTTTCCGAAGCTGTTTCTTTCATGCCGTCCGCCCCTCTCCTGATTATGTATGTGCTTTCATTGTAGCACCGGACGGGTTTGGGTGGCAAAATTGGCGCAGACGATGTAAGATAAACAACGAAACGACAGACAGGAAAGGAACGATACGCATGGCACACAGCCGCGATGAAGAAGTCGAGCTGCTCGGCAATACAAACGTTGATTACAAAATGGATTATGATCCGGACATTCTGGAGGCATTTGAGAACCGCCACACGTACCGCGATTATTTTGTTAAATTTAACTGTCCGGAGTTCACAAGCCTCTGTCCGAAAACCGGCCAGCCGGACTTTGCAACCGTTTATATCAGCTACATTCCGGATGAGCGCATGGTGGAAAGCAAATCGCTCAAGCTGTATTTGTTCAGCTTCCGCAACCACGGCGACTTTCATGAGGACTGCATGAATACGATTTTAAACGACCTCGTCAAGCTGATGGACCCCCGTTACATTGAAGTCTGGGGTAAATTCACGCCGCGCGGCGGCATTTCCATCGACCCGTACACGAACTACGGCAAGCCCGGCACGAAATATGAAAAAATGGCCGAGCACCGCATGATGAACCACGACATGTACCCGGAAACCATCGACCACCGATAGCCATCTTAAGCCGCCTGCTGGGCGGCTTCAGGCTGTTGAGAAAGTCAATCAGCTTATATATTTATTCAATTGATTGTATTTCCCCTTTGCTTACCGGCGGAAGCTTGCCGTGGGCTTGCCTTCAGCTATTTCTCAGGGGAAACCCCTGAGAAAGGATCTTCAGGCTGCGCTTATTCCACAGGCGTCCCCGCCGGATACGACGGGAAAACGGGTTTGTTTAATGGAAAAAAACGTCCCGATCGCTAGACGCTGCAGCTCTTTTGCTTTTTTGGTGAATATTTGAAGCACTGGCATCCCTATTCGACATCGAAGTGTTGCCTATATAAAGGTTTTATCCATATGGAACAAGCTCGTTTGAATCATCACCAGGCGTTTCAAACGGACTGCCAGCTGCCAAATCGAAGGACCTCGACTAAAGGAGGATCAGAACGAGGTGAAAGCCGAGCCCATTCCCTCCGGAAAATGAGTATCCGCAGATGCAAGGTTATTCACCTGAAATGACGTTATCAACACTCTGAAGCCGCCTCTTGAGCGGCTTTTTTTGTTGTCTCCTCTACTGCTGATTCAGGACCTTGTGCTGTCATTTGTGATGAGTCTTTCGTTTACATATATCAATGAACGGATTGCAGAGGGATGGATGGGGTATGGAGAAAGGAGAAGGAGGCGGTTATGTTGGCAACGCTTTGGCTGATGGGTCATCAGTGCTCGCTCCGGCAGCCCTGGTTCGAGTCGTTTGATAAAGAAGAGGATACGGTGCTGCTCGTTGAGGAGCATTCAAAAAAATTGTGGAAAGGGTATCATAAGCAAAAACTCGTCCTCATTTTTTCGATTATGCGCCATTTTAAAGAGGAGCTCGAAAAGAAAGGCTACAAAGTGGATTACCGAACGGCCGATACGTTCTCAGAAGGGCTCGACAAGCACGTCAATCAGTATCGTCCAAACGAGCTTTACCTGCATGAACCAACCGACTACCATCGGCTGCAGGACGTTCGGAAATGGGTGAAGGCGCAGAAAGATACGGACGTGCATACGACGGAGGAAGGTGGATTTTTAATCGGACGCGATGAATGGGAATCGCTTCTTCCAGACAATGAAAACTGGCAGATGGACAAGCTGTACCGCAAATTCCGCAAAGACATGGACGTGCTGCTGACGAAGCAGAAAAAACCAATTGGCGGTAAGTGGAGCTACGATGCCGACAACCGCAAAAAGCCGAAAAAAGATATGGAATTTCCGAACCCTGACTGGCCAAAACCGGATCAAATCACAAAAGACGTGATACAAGAGGTCGAAAAAAACTTTCCTGACACGTACGGCACACTGGAGACCTTTCATTATCCGGTTACAGCCGATGCCGCTGAGGCTTTTTTAGAGGATTTTATGAAAAACCGCCTCGAGCTGTTCGGTGATTATCAGGACGCGATGATTCCGGGAGATCCGTTTATGGCCCACTCGCTGCTCTCGACTTCCATCAACAATGCGCTGCTGGACCCGCTCGATGTTGTACGCAGAGCGGAGCAGGCGTATCACGATGAGCAGGCTCCGCTTAATGCTGTCGAAGGCTTTATCCGTCAGATTATCGGCTGGAGAGAGTATATCCGCGGCATTTACATCCGGAAAATGCCGGACTATGAGAATACAAACGAGCTGAACCACAAGCGCGACCTGCCCGACTTTTACTGGACGGCAGACACCGAGATGAACTGCTTAAAGGAATGCACCAGCGCGGTCGTGGATCACGGCTACAGTCATCACATTCAACGGCTGATGGTGCTCGGCAACTTTGCAAATCTGGCCGGTATTGAGCCAAAGCAGGTGTCCGACTGGTTCAATGAAATGTATGTGGATGCGCACGACTGGGTTGTACTTCCGAACGTGCTGGGTATGGCGCTTTACGCGGACGGCGGCCTGATGTCGACTAAACCGTACGTGTCGAGCGGAAACTACATCCAGAAGATGAGCCGCTACTGCGGTGACTGCCGCTACAGCGTGAAAGAAAAATACGGCGAAGACGCCTGCCCGTTCCATGCGCTCTACTGGGACTTTCTTGAACGGCACGAAGACAGGTTCCGCAGCAACCAGCGCATGGGCATGATTTACAAGCACGTAGACAATCGCAGTGAAGAGGATACGAAGCAGCAGAAGGACACCGTCAAGCTGAACATGAAGCGGATGGAGGAGGGAACGCTTTGATTGCAGCCGGACTGGACGGATGCCGCCAGGGCTGGATTGCAGTGACCTCAAAGAACGGCCGGCTCACCGGCGCTTTTCTGCTCCCCCAGCTGAGTAAGCTTGCAGCGGGGGACTACGGGGCCATCTGGATCGATATTCCGATCGGGCTCCCTTCCGCCGGCAGCTATCCGCGCCGAACAGAACAACTGGCTCGAAAACGGCTTCCCGGCCGAGGTTCAACTGTGTTTCCGGTGCCGGCTGAGGAAGTGCTGGAAGCAGCTTCCTATCCTGAAGCGAACGTGCTCCATAAAGAGCTGACCGGCTCCGGACTGCAGAAGCAGGGCTGGTTTATCCTGCCGAAAATCGCCGAAGCTCGAGAAGCTGCAAACATTCTCGCTTTAACCGAGGCCCATCCGGAGCTGTTATTTGCCTGCCTGAATGAAGGTCCCGTATTGTCCAAAAAAAAGCAGCCCGAAGGCCGCGAAGAGCGGCTTACGCTGCTTGAAACGCTCGATCCCGGCGTACGTCGCTTTTTTTCCGACACGCTCCGGCAGTACCCGCGGTCTGCCTTTGCCACGGATGACCTGCTCGATGCAGCCGTGCTGGCACTTTGTGCATCCCACCCCGCCTTAATCCGGGAGCCGCTTGACCCTGAACCGCTTCACGACAGGCTCGGCCAGCCGATGAATATGATGCTTGTACGGCTCCGTGCATAAGAAGGGGCTGCTCCGCGGTCAATCCCGGAGCAGCCCCTTCTATCAGCTTGCATCGTATAGGACCCGGAAAGTCCGCGGTACCTCTCCCGGGTCAATCTATTTCAACGAGTACCCGCCGTCAACGACGAGCTCGGTGCCAATGACATAAGAGGCAGCGTCTGAGGCTAAAAACCGGACAGCTGCGACAATTTCAGATGGATCGGCATACGATCCGCGCGGTGCTTCCTTTGAGGCTTTATCAAAGGATTCTTCGTTCCCATATGCTTTCACGGCCAGCTTTGTCTTTGTAGGACCGGGAGAAATACAGTTGACGCGTATACCTTGTCTCGCAAAACGCAGCGCCGTGCTTTTCGTCATGGCTTTAACGGCTGCCTTTGTTCCGCTGTATGCCGGAAGCATCGGATTGACTTTGTCGTTTCCGAGGATAGCGGCGTTGTTAATGATCGCACCGGATTTCTGCTTCTGCATTTGCTGAAGCGTATACTTCATATACAGAAACAACGCGGTCTGGTTCACTGCGATGAGTTCATCCCAGTCTTCTTCCTTTACCCGTGCGAGCGGGCCACTGCCAAGTGAAAGGACGCCTGAGTTGTTAAACAAAATGTCGATCTGCTCTTCTTCTTCCAACAGCTTCTCAAAAAAATCAGCTACTTCCTGACGATTCGTGTTATCAACTTTATGAAAGTGGGCAGTGCTTCCGGCTTCCTGCTCCACGGATTTTCCTTCATCTTCCCGTCTTCCTGTGAAGTAAACGCGCGCACCGCGTTCAGCAAACTGCTTGACGGCTTCTGCGCCGATTCCGGAAGTCCCGCCGTTAACGAGAACAACCTTCCCTTCAAAGTGTTCCATTCCTATCCGCCTCCAGTATTGTTGAGCTTTTGTTTAATATATTCCCAATCTATGTATAACTAAACCTGTTTGATATGTGATTTTATGTAGTCGTGTTTCCAGGCTTTCACGTGCTGCCAGGTCTTCAAAGTCGTTTGATGTTGAACGGAAGGCCAGATAAGCGGAGAAGGATGGCATAGAAATGATAAACAGTTAACGAGAATAACCTTTTCATCTAAAGGATGGGAGGAGGCTTTCAGCGTACACCCTGAAAGGCAGCGGCATTTTACTTCGTTAAAAAGCGTGAGCGGACGATCGAAAACTCGATCGTCCGTTCATATGCTGCGCGCTAACGTGTTCAGGTAGTGGAGCTGTTTTCGGGAAAAAGAATATCACCGTTTTGCCCTGCGTTCTCCATCACCGCGCGGCTCAGTTTTTCCGGCGGATACGGCTTCGTCAAGTAGCGGGCGATACCGAATTCCTCTGTTTTTTCTTCTGCTTCATCGAGCGCTGAGGAAATGACGATCGGAATGTCCTTTGTGGCAGCATCCTGTTTCATTCGCTGAACCAGATCCCAGCCGTTCCCTCCTTCGCCGAGCATCAGGTCAATCACAGCCGCTGACGGCGGGGTTTCCTTCATCGCGTTCAGGGCAGCTTCCGCGTGTAAATAATGGACTACCCGGTATCCGTTTGTTTTCAGCTCCTCTGACAGCAGCAGAGCGAGACTCGCATCGTCTTCCACGATCACAACGGTTTCGCCGTTCACATTCGGCTCCCGGTCGTCAGACGGCTGTGCGTTTACGAGCAGTGGAAGTTCGACAGTAAACGTGGAGCCTGTTCCCTCTACGGAATCTACGAAGATTCTGCCGCCATGTTTCTCGACGATTTCCCGGCAAATCGCGAGACCGAGTCCCGTACCGCCGATGTTGCGGCGGTCGCTCTGGTCAATTCGCTGGAACTTCTGAAACAGTCTGGCGATTTCTGCCTCTGGAATACCGAGTCCTTCATCAGACACGCTAAGCCGCAGCAGATCCTCTTGAGCGGCAAGCTTCACTTTCACAGCTCCGCCTTCAGGGGAAAACTTCACAGCGTTGCTGATCAAGTTCGTCAGCACCTGCTGCATCCGCTCTCCGTCTGCTTCAACTGTTACTCCGCCTGCCGTATCCTCAAACAGAAGCTCATGCGTCGTCACGTGACGGAACTGGTACATTGTTTCGAGAACCAGCTGATCGAGCTGTATGTTTTCCATCCGGTACGGCTGACTGCCGGCCTCCATTCGCTGCAGATCCAGAAAATCATTAATCAAATTGGTCAGACGCTTCGCTTCTTTATGAATCGTCGTAATGTATTTTTTTTGACGCTCCGGCTTCAGCTCTTTCTTTAAGAGCAGCTCTGTAAAGCCTAACACGCTGGAAAGCGGCGTCCGCAGCTCATGGCTTACCGTGCTGACGAGCTCGGATTTCATGCGGTCGAGCTCCGATTCCCTCGTACGATCACGGTAAACAAAAATGGTGCCGATGCGCTTATCGTCGTCAAAGACAGGTGTTCCGTACACGCTGTACACGACGGAGCCTTCTTCATGCTGTATCGTAAATTCATGAGAAGCCGATCCCGACTGCCGGTGAACCATGTCCTCAAAGAAGCGTTCCAGCTCCTCCGGTTCATCCACAAGCTGAAGAAGACTGGACGGCCACTCCCCAGGAACCAGCTCCGCTGCCGCCCGGTTTTCCTGAAGGCGAATTCCCTCGCCGTCAATCAGCTGAATGCCTTCATTGACAGTGTCGAGTATGGTTTGACTGATTTGCCGCGATGTCGCAATCTCTTCATGAATAAGGACACGCTGCAGACCGATCCCTACATGGCTCATCAGGGCCTCGATTTCTTCCATTTCTTCTTCTGTAAACCGTTTCCCGATCGTAGTAGCGGCAAAGATAGCGTAAATGTGCCCTTCAGCGTCTCTCACAGCTGTATAATAATCGGTCACATCTGCTTCAGGTGCGATCCCTTTATCCGAGGCTTCGGCCGGGCGTGTGATGATGACACGTTTCTCGTTTAACAGACGTTTAACCCAGACTGCTTTATCCGCCTCCCGCCAGGATTCGATCATCGCCTCCGTCATGTTGGCTGAACGGAAATCACTGGTATCCACCATACAGAACATGCTGCGGTCGCTCGGATAAAGCTCGTTCACGTAAGCGAAAACGGCGCTGAGAAGCTCCTGGCGGTCAAGGCGGGTCGACATCGTTTCATTCAACAGGCTGAAA
The DNA here is from genome assembly GCF_042654445.1 of Bacillus daqingensis. NCBI lineage: Bacteria > Bacillati > Bacillota > Bacilli > Caryophanales > Bacillaceae > Bacillus > Bacillus daqingensis. Next base: position 223,434 of record NZ_JBHSGK010000005.1, on the reverse strand, counting down.
CGGTCCACCTTGCGTTTTTCCCGATCCGCTTCTTCCAGCAGCTCCTGCAGCGAATCCTGCTGCGCTTTCAGTTCTTCATTCTGCGCCTGCATTTCCTCTTCGTTCTGCTGCAAGGTGAGTGCCATATTCATGAAAGATCGTCCAAGCACGCCCAGCTCATCATTGCGGGTCGCTGCCTCTATGTCGATCGCTTCCCCTTCTGCCAGCTTATCGGATGCTTCCGTCAGCTCTTCTACTGGAATGATCAGCTGCCGGAGTAAACGCTGTGAGACAAACAATATAGCAATAAAAACGATCATCCCAAACATAAAAGAGAGCACGAGATTGGTCATACTTTCATCTAGTGCTGATTCGTATTCCTGCTGCAAATCAGCGAAAACGGTATTCCGCAGCTCAGATGCTTCATCGAAAAGCCCGTTAATCTGCGCTACCGAACCTTCCTGGCCGAAGCTGCGAAGCCCTTCGTAATCATCGGCAGCTACGAGTGCCACAGCGGTTGGCAGAATGTCCGATTCATAAGTAATCAAAAATGACCGAAGCTCTGCAGCAAACAAGCTTTCTTGCTCCGTCAATTCAAGCTCTTCCATCCGGTCAAGTGCTACAAAAAGCGCTCTTAAGTCCAACTCTGCGCGGCGAAGGTCTTCAGAATCTTGATAAGCATAGTAGGATCTCACGTGAAAGAACAGCTCGTTCAGCCGTTCTGAAACGGCATCAACCACTTCATAACGCTCTGTCAGCTGCTCCTGTGCTTCTTCTGCCTGATTTTGGTCATAAATTAAATAGCCTGTGACCGCAGCTGTGACAATCAAGACAATTGCAACGACGATCGCCGCTTTTCGAATGTAGCTGCTGCGAATCGAACGTTTCATCATAAAATATCCTCCACGAGCGCTTCCAGTTCTTCCGGACTGAACGGTTTTGCCATAAAATAATCGGCTCCTGCAGCGAGGGCGCGCTGCTTATCCTGCTCCTGTGCTTTAGCAGTCAGCATGATAACAGGCATATTCCGCTGTTCATCCGACAGGCTTTCCAGCACTTCCATTCCTGTTTTCTCCGGCATCATATAATCGACGACGAGTAAATCAAACGAGGCTTCGCTAAGCTTTTGCAGCGCATCCGCCCCATCCTCTGCTTCTGTAATATCATGACCGAGATCCTCCAGCGTATCGGTGATCAGCATGCGCAGAATCTCTTCATCATCTGCAACTAAAATTCGTTTCACGATCAGGCTCCTTTCTGCTCTTCTTCAATTCCTTTTCTCTTCATGTCGCCCCAGGACTGCTTCTTCTTCAGGACGGAGAACAATCCGACAACACGGCACCAGACCATAAACGGACGGAACCAGAATGATTCGGTGAGCGCCCAGAAATACAAAACGAGGATGCTCTTCATATCCCGGTACTTGTGATACGTCCACTCCTCCAGCAGCACCGCCAGTGCAGAAAGCAGCGAGCCGTACAGAATCGTGACAATGATCATGAGGGTCGTCACTTCCGGATTCACTAGTCCGAACACGAGACCGGCTATGATAATAAAATAACCGAGAAATTCAAAGACGGAGCTGAGCAGCTCCACAAAAAAATAATACGGCATGGAAAACAGGCCGATGCCTTTATATTTTGGATTAAACATCATCTTCTTATGACGCCAGAGCGTCTGGGCAAGCCCTTTCTGCCAGCGGATCCGCTGCGATTTCAGCGATTTGACGTCAGATGGCGCTTCCGTCCAGCAGACAGGGTCCTGAATGTATTCAATGCGCTGCGTTGATTTTTCATCCTTGAGCATTTTATGCAGCCGCACGATCAGCTCCATATCCTCACCGATCGTTTTCGTTTCATAGCCCCCGGCCCGGATCACCCGCTGCTTTTCAAACACGCCGAACGCGCCGGATATAATCAGCAGAACGTTGACCCGGCTGAGCCCCAGCCTGCCGATTAAAAACGCCCGGAAGTATTCCACAATCTGCATGATCGCGAGCGGCTGCTTCGGCAGGGCGATTTTTTCCACGACGCTGCGGCGGATTTCCGATCCGTTGGCGATCCGGACCGTCCCGCCTGTGCAGGTAACTCCGCCGTTTGAATCAATAATCGGCTTCATCGTCTTCAAGAGGGCGTCCCGCTCCAGAATGGAGTCCCCGTCGATTGCTGCAAAATAAGGGTACCTGGAAAAGTTAATGCCTGCATTCAGCGCATCGGCTTTTCCGCCGTTTTCCTTTTCCAGCAGCCAGACGTTTTTATGGGTGCGGGAGCGGTACACATGGTTCACCTGCGCAGTCGGAAAATGCTGCCGAATCGGTGAGTTTACTTTTTCCATGTTAAATGACGTCAGCATTTTCTCATTCGTTTTATCTTTGGAACCGTCGTTAATGACGATAATTTCAAACTCCGGATACTTCAGCGCAAGCAGCGAACGGACAGTGGAAACGACCCCGAGCTCCTCATTATAAGCAGGAACGAGCACAGAGACAGGATACGTATCCTCGCTCTCGGTGAGCTCTTCTATCGGTTCATCGCGGTCCAGTCCGTGCTCGCGGCGGATTTTCGGCATCGACATAAAAAAGAGAATCAGGTAAATGCCGCCTACGATCAGCATATAGGCGATGATCATGTAACCAGTGATCGTCAAGAGAAGTGAAAGGATGTCCATGTTTACCGCTCCCCTTCCGCTTTTGCTGTCAGCGTCCGCGCTGCCATATCCCGTGCAAAGCGGTCTTCATGATTATTCCGTGCGTATTCCAGCAGAATTTCGCCATCTGAAAAGCTTTGCAGCGCTTCAGCTGCGGCATAGCGGACCCACCATTCCGAGTCTGCAAGCAGCTCCAGCAGCTCATCCCTCCGGTTTTCCAGGGAAAGAACGGCCGCCGTTTTACAGGCATACATCCGCTCTTCCCAATGGTCTGAACGGAAAAAGGGATCGATCAGCGCCGGTGTATTCATGTACTGAAAGGCACCGATGCTCCGCATCGCCTTTAACCGGATTTCCTTATTCGTATGATGAAGCGCCCGCTCCACATCCGGCAGAAATTCCAGCAGCCCCCGTTCCCCAATGTGAACAATAAGCGCCTGGAAGAGCTCCGGGTGCGCTTCAGAGTCGAGCCGGTTTACAAGATGCCGAAGCTCTTCTTCGGGGAGCCTCCGCAGGATTTCTTTTTGAAAGACGACTCCGGTCGTGTCTTCACGAAGCAATTCATCAACCGCACCAGTATGGCCGAGTGATGCAAGTGTCCGGACTGCCTGTCTGTATTCTTCTGTTCCCTGCTGCAGCCGGTTGATGTGGGTATCTACAGCATCAGCCATCTGCGTCAAATGCAGGTCTTCAACAAAGTAGAGCGTATTCATCCGTTCCGCCCAATTGCCTTTACGGAGACGCTTTTTATAAACCGGCAGCAGCTCCTGTTCAGCAAAGAGCTGAAGCCGCTCCTGTTCGCCGGTGTTTTCCGTTATCAGCGCCAGCCGGTCGAGCACCTTCTCGATGATCGCCACCTTCAGCTGGCCCCGTTCCGGAAAATCAGGCAGATGCTGCTCATCACCAGAGGCGTAGGACACCATTTTCGGCAGCAGATTTTCATAATGCGCCTGCAGTGCTTCCTCATAGCGGAGTGCGCGTGACTTCATCAAAAGTAAATAAACGAGCAGCACCAGCTGCAAAGCGACAAACAGTATGATCAGCCACACAGCCCACATCATCAGGCAAACACCCTCTCCATTAATCTTGTCATGCGGGCAGCCACTTCCCTTACTCGGAAGGGCTTGACCATATAATCATCTGCGCCAAGCTCCAGCGCCCGCGCAATTTCGGCCTCGCTTTTTCTGGCCGTAAGCATCGACACGAGTATCCGTTCTTTCGGATACGAGCTGCGTACTTCCGTCAGCACATCAATGCCGTCAAGCTTCGGCATCATGCCGTCCAGGAGCAGAAAGTAATAATCATTTTCCCGGTACCAGTTATCTTCTAAAAATGCGGCACCGTCCGGATAACTGCGGAAGCGGACGATTTTGCCTGCAAACTCTGTCCGGCGCTGCATGTACTGCCGCAGCATATCCCGCACCACTTCGTCATCGTCGACGACAATCACCTGCACGACTCCCTGCTCAACCGCATCTGCGATCCCTTCTTTATAGGGAACCGTTCGGCTCCGGCCGTGCCGCTTGGCGTAATAAAGCGCCTGATCGGCTTTTTCAAGCAGCTCCTCCGGATGGAAGGACTCTTTCTCAGGGGCAGAAATGCCGGCAGAAAACTTCAGCTTGACTCCGCTTTCCTCCAGCGGACGCTGCTCCAGTCGTTCCCTCAGCTGATCCATGCGGTATTCTGCCTGCTCCGGTCCGGCATCTTCCATAATGACGACGAATTCTTCGCCGCCATAGCGGTACAGGCTCTCTCCTGCTCCGAGCAGCGCTTCTGTTTCATCCACAAACAGGCGGAGTGCTTCATCCCCGGTGCTGTGTCCATATGTGTCGTTGATCTTTTTAAAATAATCCAGATCACAAAGAATGAGGGAAAACGAAACGGCTGCTTCTTTCGCTTTTTCCTGCAGGACAGCCATATCCTGAAACAAGCGCTTGCGGTTTCGCGCACCAGTCAGCTCATCCTGCAGTGCCGAATTCCAGATGCGCTCCTGAAGCTGCAGCCGGTTTTTTAAAAAGGGGAAAAACAGCTCCTGCTGCAGCGGTTTGCTGATAAAGTCCATTGCTCCCTGTTCATAAGCGCTGATCCGTTCTTCCAGACCTGCCCCTGCCCCCAGCAGGACAATCGGGGTAAAGTCGCTCACGGCCTTGTCACGAATCCGGCTGAACACGCTCTCCCCATTTAAAGCTGGCATGAGCGCGTCTAAAATAACGAGCTTCGGACGGAACTCATAAAACATGTCGATTCCTTTTTCACCGGTCATCGCCAGCAAAGCCTGGTACCCATTTGATTCCAGCAGTTCTTTTGCATAGGCAATAAACTCTACATCATCGTCAATCACCAGGATAAAAGGTGTCTCTTCCTCCGGCTCGGGCTCAGGCTCCTTTAATACCGGCTGTTCCCTGCTCGGCATGAGCTGCTCAAGCATCGGTTTCCAGGTTGACCGCGGCAGCACTGAGTGTCCCGTTTCTGACAGCTGTTCCAGCCTGGCTGACGCCGCCTCATACACGTCCGTCATTCCAACGGTTCCTGCTGTGCCTTTCACGTTATGAAAAAAGCGGTACAATTCATCTTCGCGAATATCCCCTGACTGCTCCCAGAGCTCCAGTGTCTTCTCGATCCGGTTATACACCATCTGCTGATATCGTTCCATATTGAAGCTCCTTTTATACAAATTAAAGTTATAGACGTCGTTTCTTCTAAGCTGTTACTTCCATTATAGGTTTTTTTACTCAAAAAAACGACAGAATAAACATCCTGTCGCTACTTAAAGATAGATAATGGAAGATACGCAGAGACGAGGTAGTGCGGAATATCCACTACTTCACTCAGCTTCAAGTCAACTGCGGTGCTGCAAAGCATGTATGCTTCCACATCAGAAAGCCCGTACATGTGGCTGATATGCTCAATCATGTAACTCACTGCTTTGCGGCAGGCCGTCATCAGATCCTCACCAAAGCCGGTAGTGACATAATAGCGCTGGTCAGGCGGACCGTGAACGAGCGGGCCTTTCGTCTCAAACTGTGGCTCCTTGATCTGCCTTCCTTTATGCAGCTGAAACTTCAGCTCGATGTCCATCGGCGCCTCAATCGCTGTGCCGCATACTTCCCCGTCTCCCTGGGCAGCATGCGTGTCTCCTACGGAAAACATCGCTCCCTCCACCCACACCGGCAGGTACAGCTTGGTTCCCCGCGTTAAGTGACGGATGTCCATGTTGCCTCCGTTTTGACGCGGCGGTACAACGCTGTGTGCTCCTTGTTCAGCGAGAGCCGTGCCGATCGTGCCTGGAAACGGTGCGATTGGAATCTCGATCCCGTGAAGGAATTCCGCTTTCCCCTGTTCCAGGTCCCAGATTTTTAAAGCAGCCTCCTGAAAATGCTCGCTCAGCAGTCCGAATCCAGGAATGACGCCCGTCCAGCCCCAGCTTTGCGGACCAAAACCGAGAATTTCCACTTCCAGCGTATCGCCCGGTTTGGCTCCCTTGACGTAAACGGGTCCGTTTACGGGGTTTACTCGATCAAAATCGAGTGCTGCCACGTCTTCAGAGGTAGACGTTTTCGACAGCTGGCCGGCAGACGAGTCCGTTACTTCAAAGCCAATTTCCTCTCCCGGCTCTGCTTCATACACCGGTTCGAGCGACCTGTCCCAGACAAAATGGTGGTGGTGACGGTGAATCGTATGGTTCATATACGCTTCCTCCTCTCCAGTCTGTTTCCATATTATCATGTCTATGGATTGACTAAAAAACAAACGCCCTTATAGTGAAAACGCTATCATGAAAATACCTCGTTTATTTGCGTCCAAGTGGTTGTTATTACGCATTATCCTCTATATAATGTCCTTTATACGAAAACATTTGTACCGTAAATAGAGACAATCAGGAGTGAGCGGGGATGGCACAACAGATGAATGTAGGACTACTTGGCTTCGGCACGGTAGGAACCGGAGTACTTGAAATTATTGAGCAGCATCAGGATAAATTAGCTCACCAGATCGGAGCACCGGTAAAAGTAAAGAAAGTGCTCGTATCAAGTCTGGACAAGGACCGCGGCCCGGCCGCTGCACATACAGAGCTTACGACGAATGCAGATGATATTCTTCTCGATGAGGACATTGATGTGGTCGTAGAAGTGATGGGCGGCATGGAGCAGGCACGCGACTATATGAAAAAAGCGCTGGAGCACGGCAAGCATGTTGTTACAGCCAATAAAGATGTGATGGCTGTACACGGCAGCGAGCTGCTGAAAACAGCAAACGAGCAAAAGTGCGATTTATTTTATGAGGCAAGCGTCGCCGGCGGCATTCCGATTCTGCGCACGATCGTGGAGGGGCTGGCCTCCGACCGGATCACGAAGATGATGGGGATCGTCAACGGTACGACAAACTATATTTTGACCCAGATGACGAAAGAAGGACGTCTCTATGAAGACGTGTTAAAAGAAGCACAGGCGCTCGGCTACGCAGAAGCGGATCCGACCGCTGATGTGGAGGGACTTGACGCTGCGAGAAAGATTGCGATTCTCGGCACGCTCGGCTTTTCCATGAACCTTGATCTGGATGATGTGTCGGTTTCGGGCATCAGCAGGGTGACGAGCCAGGATCTGCAGTACAGCAAGCAGCTCGGCTATACGATGAAGCTGATCGGGATTGCTGTCCGTGACGGCGATAAAGTGGAGGTGAGCGTGCAGCCGACGCTCGTTCCGCATGAGCATCCGCTTGCGTCTGTCGATGACGAGTTTAACGCCGTTTACGTCTACGGGGAAGCGGTCGGGGAAACGATGTTTTACGGTCCCGGCGCCGGCAAGCTGCCGACGGCTACCGCTGTCGTTTCCGACTTAGTGGAAGTATTGAAAAACAAGCGGCTCGGGGTCACCGGCAACTCTGCTGTCATTCCTCAGTTTGATAAACAGCTGAAAACCGCAGACGAAATCCGCTCAAAGTATTTTCTGCGGATTCACGCAAAAGACAAGCGCGGCACGTTTGCAGCATTGACCCGCATTTTCGACGAGCATAACGTCAGCTTGGAAAAGATCCTGCAGGTACCGCTGAACGAAGGCCGCCTGGCGGAAATCATTGTAGTCACTCATGAAGTAACGAAAAAAGATTATGGGGAAGTACTGGAGCGCCTTCAGGACGAGGATGTTGTCGTCGAGATTAAGAGCAGCTACCGTACGGAAGGAGACATGTCATAATGCTGTGGCGCGGACTGTTAGAAGAATATAAGGAATATCTGCCGGTAACTGAAGATACACCAATGCTTTCGCTGCAGGAGGGCAATACACCGCTGCTGCCGATGAAGCATCTTTCTGAGAAGCTCGGCGTAGAATTGTACGTGAAATACGACGGTGCCAACCCGACCGGCTCATTCAAAGACCGCGGCATGGTCATGGCTGTTGCCAAAGCGAAGGAATCTGGAAGCGAAGCGATCATGTGCGCTTCTACCGGAAACACGTCAGCTGCCGCTGCCGCTTATGCGGCTCAGGCAAAAATGCGCTGCCTGATCGTCATTCCGGACGGGAAAATTGCCATGGGCAAGCTCGCGCAGGCGGTCGTCTACGGGGCTGAAATCGTCAGCATCGAAGGAAACTTCGACAATGCGCTGCAGATGGTGCGCAACTTGGAAAAACAGACGCCGATCACGCTTGTAAACTCGGTGAACCCGTACCGGATTGAAGGACAGAAAACGGCCGCCTTTGAAGTGGTGGACGCACTCGGCAGCGCGCCGGACGTCCTGACGATTCCCGTCGGCAACGCCGGCAACATCACGGCCTACTGGAAAGGGTTTGAAGAGTATCACAAAGCGCGAGGAACAGGACTCCCGCAAATGCGCGGCTTCGAAGCAGAAGGGTCAGCGGCGATCGTGCAAAACAAAGTCATCGATCAGCCGGAAACACTCGCAACCGCGATCCGGATCGGCAACCCGGCAAGCTGGGATAAGGCAGTAAACGCTGCATCAGCTTCCGGCGGCGCGATTGACTTTGTCACAGACGATGAAATCGTCGCAGCCTACAAGCTGCTCGCGCGCGAAGAAGGCGTGTTCGCCGAGCCGGCTTCTGCCGCTTCTGTAGCCGGCCTGATCAAACAGATCGAATCCGGCGAAATCAAAAAGGGCTCCCGCGTCGTTTCTGTACTGACTGGAAACGGACTGAAGGATCCGAATACGGCGATCGATACCGCTCCTGTGCAGCCTGTCAAGCTGCCAAATGATGAGCAGGTCGTCTTTGATCATATGCTTGGAAGGGTGAAGCAGTCATGAATCAGCAATGGAAAATCCGCGTTCCGGCAAGCACCGCCAACCTGGGTCCCGGCTTTGACTCCATCGGCATGGCGCTGAACCGCTACTTGACGCTGTATGCAGAGCCGGCTGACGAATGGGTATTCGAAGCGGACTCTCCTCATCTTGAGGGCATTCCCGCCGGAAAAGAAAACCTGATTTATATCATTGCCGAATGGATCGCAGAAAAGTATGACGTCGCCCTTCCCGCCGCCCGCGTCAAAATGGAGAGCGACATTCCGCTCTCGCGCGGATTCGGCAGCAGCGCCACTGCCATCGTCGCCGGCATTGAGCTGGCGGATGTGCTCTGCGATCTGCAGCTGACGCGCGAAGACAAAGCGCACTGGTCAAGCCTGTATGAAGGACATCCGGATAACGTCGTTCCCTCCATTTACGGCGGGCTCGTCATCGGCAGCCAGTACGAAGAGGACACATACCTTGTGCACGCCGGCGTGCCGGACATTGATCTCGTCGCGGTCATCCCGTCGTATGAACTCAGCACGAAGGAATCGCGCGATACGCTTCCAGAAGGCTTTTCCTATAAGGCAGCCGTCAACGCCAGCAGCGCGGCGAACGTGCTGACCGCTGCCATTATGCAGAACAACTGGGAGCTCGCCGGCAAAATGATGAAAAACGACCTGTTTCACCGGCCGTACCGCCTCCCTTCCATTCCGGAATGGCAGCGGGCTGAAACGCTGATCGACGAGCTTCCGGTATACGGTGCGACGCTGAGCGGCGCCGGTCCGATCATTTTGTTTTTTATCCCAAAAGGAAAAGGCAAAGAAGTGCTGCTCCAGCTCCGTTCCCACTATCAGGAGCAGGCAGTGGAACAAGTCGAAGTCGACGCAGGAGGCTCCTTCGTGGAGGCGATCCCCTGCCGCGAAGCAGTTCGACGATAGAACGTGACGAAAAGCCCGAAGCCGCGCGTTGCGGCCTCGGGCTTTTAATGTGTATGAGGGGGAACGGACTGACGGCCGGCTGGTGAAGATTAATCAGTTGAGGACGGAGAATGAAAAGTTGGAAGGCTGAAATGAAACGTTTCTGTCCCCAAATAAAAACTTTCATCAGCGTGTTCCAGTCATCAGGAAGCTTCCGGCTCCCGGAAGCGATCCGACATTACAAACACTTGGCTACATGGAGAAAAATACTGCACCTCCTTTCTGCCTCGCTGCATGCGTTTAAGACGAAACATACACATTTTCACAAGGCAGCACGCATGGAAAAACCGGAAGCTTCAGTTGCTCCCGGTTCTCTTTCACTATGCGGCTTTTGGACGGCGGCTCTGCGGCATCCGCTTCTGGATCCAGTCGCGGCCCAGTAGGTGGGTGCGCAGGTAAGGAATCACCCAGCGGTCCCCGCCGAAGCGGCCTGCGTTGGCACCCGCAGCGAGAATGAAGATGGTAACCAGGACGAGCAAAGGATTCGTAGAGATCGTTCCAGCGAACAGGAAGGCGAAGTTCATCACAATTCCAAAGAACGCAGCAGCAGTAGTGAACACACCGAGGATCAGTCCCAATCCGACAAGCAGTTCACCCCAGGCGACCATAAAGCTGAAGAGGCCGGCATTCGGCAATGCTATATGTTCAATAAAGGCGTGGTAGGTAGGATATTGTGCGGCAACATCAGCATTGGCTACAACGCCCTGCAGATAGCCGGAAGCATCAAATCCTCCAACTACCTTGCCCCATCCTGCAGTCAACCAGGCCCACCCTAGATACAGGCGGAGAAACGTGAGAATACCAGCAGCAATTCGATTGTTCCGTAAGAAGTCCATAAACATGATTAATTCCTCCTAAGATTGTTATAAGTTTGGTTTGGAAGAAAAGCTGCTCACGTTTCTTGTCCATGATGGACGGAACAAAGTGCTTCCGGCTCTGCGCGCTGGGATGACCGGATGTTAGTTTGTGAATTAGTGAGCAACCTTTCTATAGGTATACTATAGCACACACTTGTGAATTAGTGAGCATAAACCTTGTGTCTAATTTGTGAAATATTGAGCAAATAATTCGGCCGTGAAAATCTGCACATTTCTAAACACTTGTTCTTCCCAATCTTTCACAAAAGACAGTTCGACCAGAAGCAAAAGTAGTTGATCGATTTGAATGATTAAATGCTATCCAGGAGGCGAAACGCGTTTCATATGAAATAGTGCACGAAACAAACGAAACAATAGTAAATAACCCTTTCTTTTTTACTCACTTACTCCCATAATGTAGTAGGGTTATATTATTTTATTACTAAAATGGGTTGTCTTTTTGAGGAAAGCAGTTTTTACAACTACGATTGGTGTTGCTCTTCTACTCACAGCATGCGGGGATGCTGAGAATAATGGTAACGCAAATGAGAACGAAGCTAATGCAGCTTTGGATAACAATGAGAACGATATGAATAATGACGATGTGCATGAGGACAATAATGAGCAAGATAACGAGAACGAAGAGTTAGAAGAAGAAAACGAAGAAAATGCTGAAGCTGATGAAGAAATGAACGGAAACGAAGAAGACGCTGCAGATGAAATTGCAGAAGACGGTTGGGAAACAGAAGTTGGGGAAACGATTGAAAATGAAGGTGGGACGTTTACCCTTCATGCAAGACAAGATGATATTGATACAATTGAAACTGGGCCCGTTGTCATTGATATTGAACAAGTAAATGCGCAGTCTGGTGAACTGTCTCAGCAAATGGCTGACATGCTGGAAACGGAAGAGCTTGAAATGATCCAAATGGATCTTACTGTCGAAAACACTGCAGATGAAGATATCACTTTCTACGTTTCTCAAGCAACGATCGCTACGAGTACTGGAGAGCAGCTTGAATCAGATATGTGGCTCTCCGATCATATCGATGGTGACATGATGTCAGGAACTTCTCACAATGGTACCTTCTTCTTCGTATTAGAAAACTCTGCAGCGGAAGATGTTGAAAGCGTTCGAATCACATGGAGCTCCCCTACTAATGAGGATTGGGAAGATATTGGAGAAGATGTAGACATTGAAGTTGAGTTTTAAAAAGTGAAGCCTTTCGAGGCTTTTCTTTCCTCGTTAAAAAGAACGTACGTTCGTGTATTTCAAGTGGAAGGATACCTCTTTAAAACGTGAGTTATATATACAGAGACTTTTAGTTAAACTTCGTGTCTATTTCACTCGCCATCGTATATCGGAAAACAACTATTCAGACCAGTTTAATGAATGTATTGAAGGGAATCTGTAAGGAAAGAAAATTCGCTCCCAAACACTGCTGTTAATCACCTTCTTCGAACATATATTCCAACAGAAAACATAAAGAAAAACCCTTGTCTATCAAGGGATTCAGCATTTTTATGTATGGCGACCCTGAGAGGATTCGAACCTCCGACCTGCCGCTTAGGAGGCGGCTGCTCTATCCTGCTGAGCTACAGGGTCATCGAATGTGCCGTCTGCCTGAAATGGGAGACGGCACTGTTCATTATAACGTAATCACCCGGCTTCTTCCACCCGGTGCTATTTGATTAGTCCGAACTGGCGCAGGGCGTCTGCGAGTCCGTCTTCTCCGACGTGACCAGTTACGTGGGAAGCTGCCTTCAGCGCTTCCGGTACTGAGTTACCCATAGCCACGCTGTTTTTCGTAAAGGAGAGCATTTCAATATCGTTCGGTCCGTCCCCGAATACGTAAACGTCGTCACGCGTAGCGCCGAGGCGCTTCATCATGGCCTCAATTCCAATCGCTTTGGAGCCGCCGGACGGGATGATGTCTGTGGAGACTTCATGCCAGCGGATAAAATCAAAGTCGTTGAATTCCTGTTCGTACGGCTTCTCTTCTCCATCGGTGCAGAACAGCAGCGTTTGGTAGATCGGCCGGCTGTTCAAGTACGTATCGTCAAATTCCGGATGATCAAACTTGAGCGATCCGATGCTCTCTTCAATGTGCGGGTGGTGCGGGACGTTTGCTTTCATGTCGCGATGATCCAAGTACACGAGTGGATGGTCATTCGTTTCTGCCATCGCCGTAAGGCGCTTCAGCTCCTCATACTTTAGCGGATTTTCGTGAATCGTTTCGCCTTCAAATTCCACGTATGAGCCGTTAAAGCTGACAAAGGAACTGATGGAAAGCTTCTCTCGCAGCCGGCTGAACATAAATGGTGCCCGCCCCGTCGCGATCGCTGTATAGTGTCCGGCGTCCTGCAGCTCCTGAATCGCTGCGATTGTGGAATCCGGCAGTTTTTTCTCCTCATCTACAAGTGTTCCGTCTATGTCAAAAAAAAGCAGTTTTCGATCGGCCATCGTCTTCTGTCCCCTCTCTGGATATGGATGCTCCGTCCATTATAAGCCAACTAAACACCGTCGTACAGCGGTTTACAGACAACTTCGTGCAGTTAAGCGTTTACATGTGCGCGGCTTCCGGATAAAATCATTGTAGATTTCCTGCCAGTTGTTATAATAGAAGTTATCAGATTTTTGCGTCAGCAGGAGAGGGTGGAACCGCAGTGCCGATTAATGTCCCGAAAAACCTTCCGGCCAAGGATGTACTGGAAGGCGAAAATATTTTCGTCATGGAAGATGAGCGCGCGACAATGCAGGACATTCGTCCGCTTAACATCGTGATTTTGAACCTCATGCCGGAAAAAGAAAAAACAGAAGCCCACCTGCTCAGGCTGCTCGGAAACTCGCCGCTTCAGGTAAACATTACGTTTTTGCGCACGGTGACCTATCAGCCGAAAAATGTCAGCCACTCGCATCTGGAGGAGTTTTACAAGGACTTTGACAGCATTCGCGAGCACAAGTTTGACGGCATGATTATCACCGGTGCCCCGATTGAGCATCTTTCCTTTGAAGACGTGATTTATTGGAAGGAAATCACGGAGATCATGGACTGGGCGGAGCAGAACGTGACGTCGAGCTTACACATCTGCTGGGGGGCGCAGGCGGCCCTCTATCATCTGTATGGTATTCAAAAGGTGCCGCTTGAACAGAAGTGTTCCGGCATCTTCCGGCACCGGATTGATCCGGCCGTGAAGCAGATCGAGCTGCTGCGCGGCTTTGACGATGAGTTTATCGCCCCGCACTCACGCTACACGAATATTGCCGTCGATTCGACGCTGGAGCATGATGACCTGCTTCTGCTCGCTTCGTCGAAGGAAGCAGGGCCGTTTCTGTTAATGTCGAAGGACGGACGTCACGTCATGGCAACCGGCCATCTCGAATATGATACGGTCACGTTGAAAGAAGAGTATGAGCGCGATCTCGACCGCGGACTGAGCGTGCAGATTCCTGCTCATTATTTTCCGAACAATGATCCATCCGAAGCGCCGATGAACCGCTGGCGCTCTCATGCGCACCTGCTGTTTTCCAACTGGCTCAACTACTACGTTTACCAGCAGACACCGTTCGAATGGAATTGATCGTCTCGCTCCGGCCGCGTGCCGGGGCGTCTTTTTTGTATAAGGGGTTGTTTCGGTAATCGAAGGTCCTGTTTCATTCTGCCTGGAACGGGTATAAGAGCATATCCACATCACTTACAGGAGGAATTTTATGGGACAGATACCATCCAACTACACGATGATGCAATTTTTCGAATGGCACGTACCGAACGACGGGAAACACTGGCAGCGCCTGAAGGAGCATGTGGAAGAGCTTCAGGGCGTTGGCATAAATGCTGTCTGGATTCCACCTGTGACGAAGGCAATCTCTCAGGACGACAATGGCTACGGCGTGTACGATCTGTATGACCTCGGTGAATTCGATCAAAAAGGAACAGTGCGAACCAAATACGGGACGAAGGAAGAACTGCTGGAAGCGATTCAGGCCTGTCACGATCATGATGTGATGGTCTACGCCGATATTGTGATGAACCATAAAGCCGGCGCAGATGAAACGGAAACGTTTGAAGTCGTGGAAGTTGACCCGGACAATCGCACCGACGTAATAAGCGATCCCTATGATATCGAAGGCTGGACCAAGTTCACGTTTCCCGGACGGGACGGCGAACACTCTGACTTCATCTGGCACTACTACCACTTTAATGGAACGGACTACGATCAAGCGGAAGAAAAGGATGCTGTCTTCCGGATTCTTGGCGATGGGAAGGAATGGAACGATCACGTCGATGATGAATTCGGCAACTACGATTATCTCATGTTCGCAAACATTGACTACAATCATCCGGAAGTTGTGGAAGAGACGTTGAACTGGGCAAAATGGTTTGCCGCTGAAACAGGCGTCGACGGCTTCCGACTCGATGCGATCAAGCATATTAATCACAACTTTATCTCTGACTTCATCTGGCAGGTACGGGAAGAACAGGGCGGCGGCTTTTACTTTGTCGGCGAATTTTGGAATCCGGACGCGGAAGCGAAAGAAGAGTTTTTGGAGTACGTCGACTACAGCATCGACTTATTTGATGTTGGTCTGCACTACCGGTTTCACGAGGCTTCAGAAAAAGGTGAAGACTTTGATCTGCGGACCATTTTTGAAGGGTCACTCGTGGAAAAGCATGAAGCGAACGTCGTGACGTTCGTCGACAATCATGACTCACAGCCGGGCGAATCGCTCGAATCCTGGGTCGATGACTGGTTCAAGCCGATGGCCTATGCTCTTATTTTACTGCGCGAAGACGGCTATCCGTGCGTCTTTTACGGTGACTACTACGGGATTGACGGCGATGAACCGATCGACGGTAAAAAGGAGATGCTGGATCCGCTCCTGCACGCCCGTAACCAGTACAGCTACGGCGAGCAGATCGACTATTTCGATCATCACAGCACCATCGGCTGGGTCCGGCTCGGTTCAGAGGACCATCCCGACTCCGGCTGTGCGGTCATTATGACGAACGGAGAGCCGGGGTCGAAAACGATGAACGTCGGCGAACACCGAGCCGGTGAAATATGGCATGATCTGACCGGCAGCGTAGAAGATGATATTGAAATTGATGAAGAAGGCAATGCAGACTTTCCTGTAGACGGCGGGAGTGTTTCTGTCTATGTAAAAAAAGAGTAACACCGTGCGTCTTCACCCATAAAAAGAGGCGCCGCTTCCTGACAGCGGCGCCTTTTTTCACGTTATACCGGTTCTTTTTCAAAGCATGCCTTATACAAGCTTTTGACGGCTAAATCGGCATCTTCTGCATTTACGCCAAACATCATGCTCACCTCAGAGGATCCTTGGTTGATCATCTTAATGTTCACGCCCGCTTCTGAGAGGGCCGTCGTCGCCTTAGATGCGACACCGACCGTGCTTGCCATGCCTTCTCCGACTACCATGACCATGGCAAGGTTCCGCTCGACATGCACCTCCTCCACATCGAGCTCCTCGCGAATCCGTTCGAGAATCCGCCTCTCAGCCGCATCGTTCAAATATTCTTCCCGAACGATAATGGACATATTGTCGATTCCGGACGGCGTATGCTCAAAGGAAATACCTTCTTCAGCTAAAATGTTCAGCAGGTTCCGGCCAAAGCCGACTTCCCGGTTCATCAAATATTTCGTCAGGTTAATCGTCACAAACCCGCTGTCGCTTGCAATGCCGATCACCGGCAGACCTTCCCGTTCCCGCTCAGCAGTGATGCGTGTTCCCGGCGCGTCCGGGTGATTCGTATTTTTGATGGCGACCGGCACTTTCTTTGCTACCACCGGCAGCAGCGCTTCATCGTGGAACACCGAAAATCCGGCATACGCAAGCTCCCGCATTTCCCGGTACGTCAGCTGCTTCATTTCTTTCGGGTTTTCAACGAGCGACGGGTTGACCGAGTAAACGGAATCCACATCTGTGAAATTCTCATAGAGAGACGCTTCGACACCAGCAGCGATGATCGAGCCGCTGATATCAGAACCGCCGCGCGGAAACGTCACGATATGCCCCGCTTTGGACACTCCGAAAAATCCAGGAATCACAAGAATGCCTTCCTCTTCGCGCAGCTTCTTCAGCCGCTCGTACGCTTCAGGCAGGATGCGGGCGTTTGCCGGTTCGTCTGTCACAACCATACCTGCTTCCTCAGGTGATACGTACCGGGCTGTTTCTCCTAACGACCGCAAATAGGCAGCCATGAGCTTGGCGTTCTCATTTTCACCACTTGCCATCAGCGCATCCATGAGCCGCGGCGGATCGGTTTTGTATTCGTCAATCAGCTTCCGCAGCTGCTGCTCTGTTTCGGCTGCCGGATTTCCCGACAGGCCAAGTCCGCGGACGATCGATTCATAGCGTTCTTTCACTGCCTGAAGATTTTCCTCAACAGGGCCATCCTCCAGTACGTCAGCTGCCAGGGTGACAAGCAGATCGGTTGTCTTGATGTCTTCTCCATGCCGTTTTCCGGGTGCGGAAACGACGATCAGCCTGCGTTCGCTGTCCGCACGGATAATGGCCGCTGCTTTTTCAAACTGCCCGGCGTCAGCCAGCGAGCTTCCGCCGAATTTTGCTACCTTTACCATATGCCTGTCCCCTTCTTTGTTTCTTTTAAATGTACAAATGTCCTCTTTGAAAAGACATAACGTAAGTATACTAAATCCGAACTCCTGCTTCAACAGGTAAAGCAGGCTTTTCAGCACGAATAAGAAAATCCCCGGAGACTGGCTCCGGGGATAGAAAATGTTCTATTCTTCGATTGTTACTTCGTGTAGCTGGTAAAGGCCGTTTGGATGCTTCCAGAAGCCTTGTACTTCGTCACGAAGACCGACGAGGTAGTCAGAGTGATACAGATATAGCATTGGAGCTTCTTCTACGAGAATTTCCATCGCCTGCTCGTAAAGGTCTTCACGAGTAGCTTCATCTGTTTCTGTACGTGCATCGTCAAGCAGCTGGTCAAGCTCTTCGTTGTCCATGAAGGAACGGTTACCTGCTGCACCGTGCTGGCTGGAATGGAACAGTGCGTACATACCGTAGTCGGCATCCGCTGTTACTGTTACCCAACCGAGGATGAACATGTCGTGCTCACCTTCAGCTGTGCTGTCGAGGTATGCGCCCCACTCAAGTACTTCGATCTCAGCGTTAACGCCGATCACGGAGAGCTGCGCCTGAACGAGTTCTGCAATCTGGATACGCTCTTCGCTGTCGTTCGTCCAGAGCGTGATGTCCATGCCGTCGCCGTAGCCAGCTTCTTCAAGCAGCTCCTGCGCACGTTCTGGATCGTAGCCAAGCTCTTCTACTTCATCAGAGAAACCGAATACGAGATCGTTGATCGGACCAACGGCAGGGTTTGCAGTCCCTCCAGTTGCACCTTCAATAATGTCGTCCTTGTTGATCGCCATTGTCAGTGCCTGACGCACCTGCTGGTCATCAAGCGGCTCTTGCTGCATGTTGAAGCCGATGTATGCAAGGCTTAGGCTTTCCTGCTCGTATACGCTGATACCGTCTGTTCCGTCTACACGGTTACGGTCATCCGGACGTACAGGATAGATGATGCTGGCTGCACCAGTTTCAAGCTCACCAATCTGCGTCTGCGGCTCAGGAGTTACCTTGAACGTTACCTGGTCAACGCCTGCAGGGTCACCCCAGTAGTCGTCATTACGGCTGAGAACTACTTCAGAGCCCGGGCTCCACTCTTCAAACTGGAAGAAACCAGTTCCGGAAGGATTTTCGTTCAGGTAGTCGCCCGGCTGTCCGCCGTCTGCTGCCTGATCGTAGTCTGCTTCAATCGCTTCTTCACTGATGATGCTTCCGCCAGTGTGCGCCAGGTGTGCCGGCAGCGGAGCGAAAGGAAACTCTGTGTGGAATTCTACTGTATAGTCATCTACTGCGACGACTTCTTCAACCATTTCAAAGAGGAACGCACGCTCGGATGCAACATCCGGGTCCTGGATCCGCTCGAAAGTAGCGACAACGTCATCCGCTGTAAAGTCAGAACCGTCGTGGAACGTCACGCCTTCACGGAGCGTGAACTGCCATACGTCTTCTTCTACATCTTCCCACTCTTCAGCAAGAAGCGGCTCGATTTCGCCTTCTTCAGACTGTGCTACAAGTGTTTCGTAGAGGTTGTGCTGCACGTTACTGGAAGGTACGTCGTTGGATCCTTGAGGATCAAGTGCAACGATGTCGGAAATCTGTGCGATAACGAGGTTATTCGGATCGAGATCCTCATCCGTCGCTTCGCCTTCTCCGTCAGCTGCTTCTTCGCCGTCGTTATTGTCGGCTGCTTCTTCGTTGTTGTTCTCTTCTGCCCCGTTGTCCGGTGCAGCGTTGTTGTCCCCGCCGCCGTTGTTATCCGGCTCGCTGGCACACGCCGCGAATGTCATGGCAGCAGCAGTCGTGATGAGCGCTGCTTTCAGCGTCTTGCTTTTTAGCATGATCGTTCCCCCTTAATGGTATCTCATATTTTTACATTCTTGCTCCACTTTAATTTACAATACGGTTCATAAAAAAACAAGTTCTTTTTTTCTGAAAATAATATATTGAGCAATTATTACTGCAATATAACTTCATCACCGCGTTAAAGGAATCCAAGCTTTGTGCAATAAATCACTTGCTTGTTAACCTTTCTTACAAGCTTTTTTACAACATATGCCAGATTTAATTTACATACAAAACTATATTGTAAAAATATCTGCCTTTTTTCTGAATATCCCTTGTGTAAAAGTGTGTTAATGATATAATTTTTTCGTATCGTTTATTCAGTTTCCTATTATTATAGGAGTAAAATGGCAATTAAGCGGTTACATTTGTCAGAATCAAATATATTTTGTGAAAGAGAGGTTTCGTTATGGCTGAGACAACTGTCAGACATGCCCCAAAAGATCCGAAGCGGATCAATCCATATTTGGAAAACTTCAAAACGGCCTGGCGTAAGCTTCGTCAGAACTATTTGGCGATGGCCGGCGGTATTTTGATTGTTTTCTTCATTATTACGGCCTTTGTCGGACCGATGCTGACGAGTCTGGATCCGAACATGCCGAACGTACAGGCACGGCTTCAGGGCCCTTCTTCTGAGCACTGGTTTGGCACGGACCATCACGGACGTGACATCTTTACCCGTATTATTCATGGAATGTCGATTACACTTTACATAGGATTCCTTTCTGTAGCAATCGGAATGGTGTTCGGGGTCGCACTCGGTATCGTGTCCGGCTACTACGGAAAAGCAATTGACGCGATCATCATGCGTACGATGGACGTTCTCCTTGCGTTCCCTGGTATCCTGCTTGCACTTGGTATCGTTGCTGTTCTCGGACCGAGTATCAACAACGTGATCATTGCGATTTCCATTTTCGCCGTACCTGTTTTCGCCCGAATCGTACGAGGTTCCACGCTTGCTGTGCGCCAGCTGGAATATGTGGATGCGGTGCGTGCACTCGGCGCGTCAGATTTCCGGATCATTTTCCGGCACATTCTGCCGAACATTATGTCGCCGATCATCGTTCAGGCAACCTTGTTTATCGCGACTGCTGTTTTGACAGCGAGCGGTCTTTCCTTCCTCGGTCTTGGAGCCCAGCCTCCGACACCGGAATGGGGCGCGATGCTGTCTGCCGGAAGAAACTATATGTGGGAGCATCCGCATATCGCCCTCTTCCCTGGTATTGCCATCGTCCTGGTCGTTCTTGCCTTCAACCTGTTTGGTGACGGAGTCCGTGACGCACTGGATCCGAAGCTGAAAGCATAAAATAACGCAAGCGAGGTGAAACACTTTGATTAAATATACGATACGCCGCCTGCTTCAAACCATTCCGGTTATGTTCGGGGTGACGATCATCGTCTTTCTGATGATGCACCTCATTCCGGGGGATCCGGCTCAAATTATGGCTGGGGAGCGTGCGAGCGAAACACAGATTGAACAAATGCGTGACCGTCTCGGCCTGAATGACCCGCTGTACGTGCAGTACGGTACCTTTGTCGGAAATGCTGTGCAAGGTGATCTCGGCAACTCGATCCGCAGCGGCCGGGCTGTCAGTGATGAAATCGGCGTCCGTTTCTGGATTACCGTAGAACTTGCTCTTTACAGTACGATTGTCAGCGTCTTTATCGGTATTATCGCCGGCGTTATTTCGGCGACAAGACGTAATTCTTTTTCTGACATGTTTATCATGGTCTTTGCCTTATTCGGCCTGTCTATGCCGAACTTCTGGCTTGGTCTTATGCTGATTCAGTACTTAGCCTTGAACATTGACTGGATGCCAGTTTCCGGATGGGGCTCTCCGCAGGCCGCTATCCTGCCTGTTATTACTCTTGGAACCGCCGGGGCAGCCATTATTGCCCGAATGATGCGTTCCAGTATGCTCGAAGTTATTCATCAGGATTACATCCGCACAGCCCGCGCCAAAGGAGTAAAAGAACGCTATGTCGTGTATAAGCACGCGCTGCGTAATGCGATGATCCCGGTTGTCACAGTCGTTGGTCTTCAGTTCGGTACGCTTCTCGGCGGAGCTGTTCTGACAGAAACGGTATTTGCGATTAACGGTCTTGGACGACTCGTCGTGGAAGCTATTTCACAGCGTGACTTCCCGATCGTCCAGGGAGCTGTACTGATTCTAGCCCTGTTGTTTGTATTCGTTAACTTCCTTGTAGATATTTCCTATCGACTCCTCAACAAGCGGATCGAGCTGGATTAACCGATATTCCGACATTGAAAGGTGGGAAACACGTTGGAACAAAAACCATCCATTATTAAAGTGGACGACCTCCAGACGTCCTTCTTTACCCATAAAGGGGAAATTAAGGCCGTTGACGGTGTACACTTTGACGTTCCAGCCGGAAAAACGCTCGGAATCGTGGGCGAGTCCGGTTCAGGAAAAAGTATTACGTCCCTTTCTATCATGCGTCTGATCGAAGACCCGGGTAAAATCAAGGGCGGCCATATTTACTTCCACGGCGAGGACCTGCTGGAGAAAAGCGAAGCAGAAATGCGCCAGATCCGCGGGAACAAAATTTCGATGATTTTCCAGGAGCCAATGACGTCACTGAATCCGGTTTACACGGTTGGCGACCAAATTGCAGAATCCTATCAAATTCACCGCGGCATGTCCAAAAAGGAAGCTTTGAACAAAGCGGTTGATATGCTGGAGCTCGTTGGTATCCCTTCTCCGAAGGCCCGGGTGAAAGCTTACCCGCACGAGCTGTCAGGCGGTATGCGTCAGCGCGCGATGATCGCGATTGCACTCGCGTGCGATCCAGAGCTGCTGATTGCGGATGAGCCGACAACGGCTCTTGACGTAACGATTCAGGCACAGATTCTGCGTCTGATCAACAACTTGCAGAAGGATCTCGGCATGTCGATGATGCTGATCACCCACGACCTCGGTGTTGTGGCAGAAACGTGCGATTATGTTGCCGTTATGTATGCAGGTAAAATCATTGAATACGCAGACGTGGAAACTCTTTTCTCCAAGCCGAAGCATCCATATACGGTTGGCCTGCTGAAGTCGCTGCCACGTCACGACATCGATCAGGACGAGCTTGAAGTGATCCGCGGCATGGTTCCACGTCCGGATGAGCTTCCGGAAGGCTGCCGCTTCGCACCACGGTGCCCGTTTGCCCGTGATATGTGCCATGAACGACTGCCGGACCTTGAAGAGCTTGAAGACGGAAACCAAGTACGCTGCTGGATTCATACAGACCAGTGGGACGGACCGGAGGTGAACGTACGAGATGACTACTCCACAGCAGATCCTGAAAGTACAAAATCTTAAGCAGTACTTTCCGATCAAAGGCGGTATTTTTGGCCGCAAAGTAAACGACGTGAAAGCTGTCGACGATATCAGCTTTGAAGTGAATGCTGGTGAAACGCTCAGCATTGTTGGCGAATCAGGTTGCGGTAAATCGACGACAGGACGCGCAATTCTGCGATTGGATAACCCAACTTCCGGTACCGTGGAATTTAACGGAAAGGATCTCGTCTCTCTCAGCAAGAAGGAAATGCGCGATATGCGAAAGGACCTGCAGATTATCTTCCAGGATCCTTACGCATCGATTAACCCTCGCCAGACGGTACGTCAGATTCTGAATGAGGCGATGGAGATTCAAAACGTCGCTCCGAAAAAAGACCGTGAAGAGCGAATTAAAGAGCTGATGAAGACGGTCGGTCTCGGTGAGCACCAGATTGACCGCTTCCCGCACGAATTCAGCGGCGGTCAGCGTCAGCGTATCGGGATCGCCCGTGCGCTTTCCGTAGACCCGAAAATGATCATCTGTGACGAGTCGGTGTCGGCACTCGACGTATCGATTCAGGCACAGGTATTGAACCTGCTGAAGAAGCTGCAGCGGGATCTCGATCTGACGTATCTCTTCATTTCGCACGACCTTGGTGTCGTCCGTCATATTTCCGACCGCGTACTCGTGATGTACCTCGGGAAAATCGTTGAGATTGCAGACAAGAAATCGCTGTTCGACAACCCGAAGCACCCGTATACGCGAACGCTTTTGTCCGCGATTCCGGTTCCGGATCCGACGAAGCGGAAAGAGCAGATCATTCTGAAGGGTGACGTTCCTTCTCCGATTGATCCGCCAAGCGGCTGCCGGTTCCATACACGCTGTCCATTTGCAACCGATAAGTGTGTAACGGACGATCCCGAGCTCCGCACAAACGATGACTTGATGAAGGACGGCCACCGCGCTGCCTGCCATTACATTGAGGAAATCGAATCCGGCGAGATGCAGCCGAATTATTAATAAGAATCAACGAAACCAAGCCCCCTCTGGCGTTTACAGCCGGAGGGGGCTTTCAGCGTGTCGATAAAGTCTTTACAGATGCATGCACTTGCTGCGAAGTCGGTCAGAAGGTGTTCGGGTTCGTTGTTTATTCACGCCGGCCGTCCTTAGGTGACGTCCATTCGTGTTGACGGCCTGTGGCTGTATCAGATTTTCGGATAAACACGTCAGCCGTGAAAGCTGCGTGCAAGAGCCCGGGCCTGTTCGACCGCTTCGCTCAGCCGGGCTTCCGCTTCATGCGGATACGTGCTCGTGCCCTCTACATAAATGTGGTCATACTGTTTCACCCCGGTGAGGCCGAAGATCGTACGCAAATATGCATCACCGTGCTCGAACGCCTGGAGCTTGCCGTGCGAATAGACCCCGCCGCGCGACTGAAGATGCAGTATCCTGACGTGGCCGAGCAGCCCCTCCATACCGCGCTCCCCAAAGCGGAACGTTTTATCCGGCAGGATCAGCTGATCGATATATGCTTTAACAGGCGACGGCAGCCCCATATTCCAGAGCGGAGTAACGAACACGACTTGATCAAAACGTAAAAATTGATCAACCCACGGACTTGTCACCGGGCGGGTTGTCTTTCGCTCCCACGCGTCCAGCTTGTCGCCAGTCAGCGGCGGCGGCGAGTCCGCAAACAGATCGAGACGCTCTACGTGAGCTTTCGGATAGGTGTCCTGATAGGCGGAAAGAAACGCTTCTCCGAGACGAAGACCGAATGATTCGTGTGTTTCTTTCGGATTCGCAGTGACGTAAAGCAGGCTCATGCCTCTTCCTCCTCCTGAAGCAGTTTTTTCGCTAAATAAAGCCGTTGAAAGGCCGTGATCAGTTCGACAGCTAAAAACAGCAGCGTAAAGAACAGCAGGTACTCCGTAAACAAAATCATCAGGGACAGCAAAATGAAGCCTTCTGTCCGCTCCGCCAGAGCAGGCTGATAGTAAAACGATTTCTCAGTCTTTTTATCAGCAACAGCACCAACCGTCAAAAAGATAGTAACCGTATATAAAATCGATGCCATCAGCAGAAGCATCGCCCACATGAGATCCGGGTAGCGAAACGCAAGGGCGAGAATGATGCCTGCTTCTACGAGACGATCAAAGCTGACGTCCAGGACAGTACCAAATTTCGTACTGGTCGTTTTCCGGGCCATCGTGCCGTCAACGGCGTCTAAAAACCCGGAAAACCATAGCAGCAGAAAGCCCGTGACGTACCAGCCTGCGAAGACTGCTCCTGCTGCGGCTGCCCCTGTCAGAAAGCCAAGCACCGTCATTTGATTGGCCGACAGTCCGGTTCGCAGCGCAGCGCCTGCTGTTTTTTCAATCACCGGCTGCACGATGTATCTTGCTTTCGTATCAATCACAGCACACCATTCTCCTTCTCTTCCTTAACGGACAGCTTCACCTCGTCCCCCTCTTGATACATCGTATCACTTCGAACAACGACCGTCTGCTTTAGTGCTGGCACTGCGATACGGTAAAAGCGGTAGCCGTGCATAAAGAGCGGATGCTCCACGATGCCGCTGTACGATCCTGCTGCTTCTACGCTGATTGAGGATGCAGGAATGAAGCGTTTGTCGTATAACCCGTCCCCAATGACATCCGCCGCCGCGCGGTTTTCCGGATGATGATAGACTGCTTCAGGCGAGCCCTGCTGCTGCACGGCGCCGTCCTTCATGACGATCAGCCGGTCGCTCATCATGACAGCCTCCTCCTTGTCGTGAGTAACGAAAAGAGAGGTCACGCCCTCTTCACGCAAAAATCCGCGCACCCACGTCCGCAGCGACTGTCGAAGCGATGCGTCAAGACTCGAAAAAGGCTCATCAAGCAGCAGCAGCTTAGGCTTTAACACAAGTGCCCGCGCCAGAGCCACGCGCTGCTTTTGACCGCCGGAGAGTTCGACCGGGTAGGCGTTTTCCCACTGATTCATCTCTATTTTCTGCAGCATACGCCGGCTTTCCTTCAGCCGTTCGTCTCGCCCGAGCTTCCGTCGTCCATACTTCAACCCATAGGCAATGTTTTGCAGCACGGTGAGCTGCGGGAAGAGCAGCGCTTCCTGGAATAACAGTACGACGGGCCGCTGTTCGGCTTTCCAGCTGGTGATATCTGTGCCGTCCAGGATGACGCTGCCTTTTGTTAGCTGCACGAGACCTGCCGCAGCCCGCAGCAGCGTTGTTTTGCCGCAGCCGGATGGTCCGACGATACAGGCTGTTTCTCCTGCAGCTGCAAAAAGAGAGACACCGCTGAAAACGGTGTGTTTCCCGTACTGTTTTTCTGCGTCAATGATTTCCAGCATGCTTTTCCTCCTTAAACCGTCTTGCTCCATTTCGTATACGCATACAACGCCGCTTCCAGCAGAAGAAGAAATGCGATCGGCAGTATGGCAAACAGCATCGTAAACGCTGCTGTTACTGCTTCATCCGCACTGCTGAAAAACGGAAAATATAAGATGGGCAAGGTCGTAACTCGTCCTCCGCCGATGATCGCCGTCAGCACGTACTGGCTGAGAGAAATGACGAAAACGAGAATACCGCAGCTGCGCAGGCTTGGCAGCATCATCGGGAGCATCAGGCTGAAAAATGTCCGCACCGGGCTCATTCCAAGCGTCCGCCCCTGCCACATCCAATCGGTCTGCAGCCGGTCAAATCCTGACTTTAAAATCCGCACCGCGTACGGGAGTGTCGGAAGCATGTGAATCAGCACGACGCCGATCCAGCTGTCGGCCGCCCCAATACGGATCATAAACAGATGCAGCCCCATGGCGACCGCCAGAACCGGTACAAAAATTGGCAGCATGATAATCGTTTCCATCACTGCTTTCCCGCGAGGTTCATAGTGACTGAGCGCGTATGCTGCAGGCAGCGCCAGCAGGTAATTAAGCAGAACGACCGCTGTCCCGATAGCCATCGTCGAACCCAGCGCCTGTATCAGCTGCGGATCCGACCAGACAGCCTCCCAGCCCCGCATCGAGAATGCAGACGGGACTATGTCCGGGAATCGCCAGCCGAAGGCAATGCTGCGCACGAATAAAAACAACACTG
Source organism: Bacillus daqingensis (assembly GCF_042654445.1). Lineage (NCBI taxonomy): Bacteria > Bacillati > Bacillota > Bacilli > Caryophanales > Bacillaceae > Bacillus > Bacillus daqingensis. Next base: position 196,901 of record NZ_JBHSGK010000005.1, on the reverse strand, counting down.
GCGCAACAAACAGCAGCAACAGCAAAGCAGCGAGCAGCGTTTTCCGGCTCTTGTTCATGTACGCATCCCTCCTCGCAGCCAGCGCCGCCGGGACCGCTGAATGATAAACAACAGCAGAAAGGCAGTAAAGGCGGAGAGCAGCGTCAGCACAACCATCATGGCCTGAGCCAGCGGACGCTGGCTCCAGCCGGCCTGGTAAAACCACTCAAATGCAAGCACCGGGAGCATAGATGGGTATGTGACACCAAGAAGCGCTGGAATTTCATATGCTCCAAGCATAAAGACGAACAAAATCAGCCATACTTCAAGCAGTACCGGCCCGCACCAAGGAAGCTCAACGGTTTTAAAGCGCGTCCATGCACCGGCTCCAAGGCTTTTGGCCGCTTCCTCCATGCGCCAGTCAAGCTCCTGATAGACCGGCAGCAGCATCAATACGACAAACGGAATTTCTTTCCACAGGTAGGTCAGGATCACGCCAATATAAAGCGGGTCATTGACGAGAATCGGAAATCCACCTAATCCTGCTGAAGCCGTTAAAGAGGCAAACCAGCCTCCCGGAGAAAAAAACAGTACGGTCAAATAAGCTGCTGCAAAATGAGGAATAAGCATTGGAAACCAGACGGCAAGCTTCCAGTCATCGCGTATAAAATGACGGTGAAGCAATCGCACCAGCCAGAGTCCGATCACAATAGAGAGCGCGGCTGACAAAAAGGAAACGTACACGCTGATGCCAAAGGACGACCAGAAGCTTCGACCTGTCAGCAGCTCCGCATAGGCGCTGAACGAGGTTTCCGTCTGCATGCTTTCCAGCCAAGCCCGGTACAGCCCCTGCGCAGCGAACACGGCCATAAACAACAGCACCGGCAGCGCCAGCAGCCAGCCTTTAACGCTGCTGGACAACTTCCTGCTCCCAGTTCTGCTGAATCCAGTCAACGTACCGTGCATCAAGCTCAGGCAGGATCATTTCCTGCGGCACCACCTCTTCACCTGACAGGGATTCGACTGCTTCTCTTTCTTCCTCTGATAACGCTTCAAGCTCCAGAATATGACCTTCGCCCCACCGTTCCGGGTCCAGCTTCGCTGTTTGTGCTTCCGGTGACAGCAAATAATTGACTGCCGTCAACGCGGCTTCCGGCTCCGTCGTGTTAAACGGGATGCTCAAATAATGCGTGCTCGCAATCGATCCAGATGCAAGACCGATTGTTTGTGTATCTTCCGGAAAGGTTCCTTGATCAATTAAACTTTCTGCCCGGTGCTCATTGAAGCCGAGCGTCACATCGATCTCCCCGCTGCTGAACAGCTGGTCCTGCTGCTCCAGCGTTTCCGGATACGTCTGTCCTTCTCTCCACAAGTGCGGCTGCAGGTCGCGCAGGATGCGCCAGACGTCCTCACCGTTTTCTGCGATCCAGTCTTCATCGTACGTTTCCAGGTCTGCTGGATCATCGGCAACATAATGCATCACGTGCCGTACAAAGCCCGCACCTGTATCATTAGACACATTTGGGTACGTAAAGGACCCCGGATTCTCTTCCGCCCAGCCCAGCAGCTCCTCCATTGTTGCCGGAGGTTCCACATCACCGCGGAATTGAAACGCGTATTGTACATTGCCCCATGGCACTTGCATCCCTTCGACTGGAGTACCCATGTCCACCTCGACGTAAGGAGCCTCCTCATTAACGTAGGCTTCCTTATTTGGCAGCAGTTCTGCAAACGACCCGTAAAGCAGCTCGTTTTCTTTGGCAATCCGGAAGTTTTCGCCGTTAATCCAAAGAATATCCGCAGTCCCGTCCATGCTCCCCGCTTCCCGTTCCGTCCGCAGCCGGGATAAAAATTCCGGTGCTTCCATCGGATAGCGTGTCAGCGTAATGCCGTATGTCTCATCCAGTTCCGGCGCAACAATCTCATCGATATACGCGTTTACCCCTTCATCGCCGCCCCACATATAGATGCCGATCTCAGCACCATCGGCTGCGTCAGTAATTTCTTCCCAGTCCTGCTCTGCAAGATTTTCTGCGTCTGCAGCTTCTTCTCCGCCTCCGCAGGCTGCGAGCAGCAGCAGTCCGGCTACCCCACTCCATTGTCTTCTCACTAGTTGTTCCTCCTAAGCTTTTGCAAAATAAAGATGGTGATGCAGTCTGCATCCCGGGTTGAAGGCTGCTCCGCATGCCGGACAGCTGTTTCCACCGCTCGTATATTCGTTGATCGTCAGCTCCTTGCTGCAGCTGCCGCACAGAATAGCTTTTTCCTCTTCATATCCGGGCGGCCATGGTGTAAAGGCCCTGCCGGTCTGCTCCTGATGGCAGGCATGGCAAGGGAAATACTCCCGGCAGCAATAGCACTTCAGCGCGATGATATCTGTCGGTCCATGGTAATGACTGCAGCGCGTTTCGCCGTCAACCGCTCCTCGAATCGTGCGTTTGTTCATTTTTCTCTCTCCTTATGTACGAACGTGATATAATCAGGCATACCTTTTAGCAGGAGTGATCATTCATGAATGAAAAGACATGCCGGGCCTCTAAGGTCATTAAAACGGGGCGCGTGTTTCCGCAGGATACAAACAACCACGATACGCTTTTTGGCGGCAAGCTGATGCGTGATATTGATGATGTCGCCTCCATTTCCGCAGCTCGCCACTGCCGGACGGAATGCGTAACGGCGTCTACGGATTCCGTTGACTTCCTCCACCCGATTCGCCAGACCGATTCTGTCTGTCTGGAATCGCACGTTTCCTCCACGGGGAGAAGCTCGATGGAAGTGTTCGTGAAGGTGATTGCAGAGGACTTGCTGACCGGCGAACGCCGGCTTGCTGCAACCAGCTTTTTAACGTTTGTCGCTCTCGATGACAAAGGCAAGACTGCTCCCGTGCCCCCGGTCGTTCCAGAGTCGGAAGAAGAGAAGTATTTATTCGACACCGCGCCAGAGCGTATCTCCGTACGGAAAAAGAGCCGGGAACAAAGCCGCAAGCTGGCTGACATTTTAACCGACTTAAAACCGTGGGATGACCAGCCTGAACAATCATGATGTATATAGTATTATGATAGCATGAATAAGGATTGTACAAACGTAATTCCGCTTACAAAGGAGTACGTCTTGGACAAAGAATGCCTTCCCTACTGCGCTTACTGGGTCAGAAGCATAATACAGCAGCAAACCGGAGCGTACGACGTGCTGCCTGTTAAACGCACAAAAACGTGCTGGGATCATGTACGATTCCAGCACGTTTTACTATCTATTCTCCATTTGGGTCCAAGTCGTCATTGACGTCAATGTTTACGTTAATTCCATTGTTTTCGCCTTCACCACCGCCGCCGCCAATCATTGGCAGCAGGAAGTTCACGATAAAGAATAAAATAATGATGACAATAATCGTGATGAACGCGTACTTAATAAACACGGAGCCGGCTCCTCTTTCATCGTCTGCCATTGTGCTTCCTCCTCCCTTTATTGTTCTCCTTATACCTATTACCTTAGAAGGGGAAGAGCAAACCTCAAACAAAAAAACACCGCAGGACGAGGCTGTCCTGCGGTAAAGAATCATCACGGAAGCTTTGTTTCCCCCATGAGGAAACGGTCGCATTCGCGGGCTGCACCGCGTCCTTCGTTGATCGCCCACACAATCAGACTCTGACCGCGTCTCATGTCTCCGGCTGCAAATACGCCTTCCACATTTGTACGGTAGTCATCGTACTGGGCACGTACCGTTGAATTTGTTTTTGTCTCTACATTCAGTTGTTCAATCAGACCTTGTTCCGGTCCTTTAAAGCCGATGGCTACGAGTACGAGATCTACCGGCCATACTTTTTCAGTACCTGGAATCTCTTCACGGATTTTTTTGCCTTCTTCGTCATAGCGAAGCGAAACGTTCACCGTGTGCACTTCCTTCACATGGCCTTCATCATCTCCGACAAATTTCTTTGTCATGACGGCGTAAGCACGCGGATCGTCACCAAATACAGCCTCCGCTTCCTTCTGACCGTACTCAATACGGTGAATGATCGGATACTGGGGCCACGGATTGATCATCATGTCGCGGGCAGGCGCTTTTTTATCGTAAATATCGAACTGAACAAGGCTCTTACATTCATGACGAAGAGAAGTAGCGATACAGTCGGTTCCTGTATCCCCTCCCCCGATAACAAGCACATTTTTGTCCTTAGCGGAAATGTAGCTGCCATCTTCCAGCTTGGAATCAAGCAGGCTCTTTGTATTGGCATGCAGAAAGTCCATTGCATAGTGGATGCCCTTCAGATCATTGTTCTCCGCAGGAACGTCCCGGTGCACCGTTGCGCCTCCGCAGAGAATCGTTGCGTCGAAATCGCTCTTCAGCTGCTCGGACGTTACGTCTTTGCCAACTTCTGTGTTCGTAAAGAATTCGATGCCTTCCGCTTCCAGAATATCGATACGACGCTGAACGATCGCATACGGAAGCTTCATTTCCGGAATGCCGTACGTGAGCAGTCCGCCGAGGCGGTCTGCGCGCTCAAATACGGAAACGCTGTGACCAGCTTTATTGAGCTGATCGGCAGCAGCGAGTCCTGCAGGTCCTGAACCGACCACAGCAACACGCTTGCCAGTGCGCTGCTTTGGCGGGTTCGGCTGCACCCATCCTTCTGCGAAGCCCTTTTCAATGATCGACTTTTCCACAGAGCGGATAGCTACCGGCGGTTCATTTATGCCAAGCACGCAGGCTCCTTCACAAGGCGCCGGGCAGGCAAACCCAGTGAATTCCGGGAAATTGTTCATTTCGTGCTCTTTATCCAGTGCTTCTTTCCACTGGCCGCGGTATACGAGGTCGTTCCATTCCGGAATCAGGTGGTACACAGGACAGCCTGTTGTTACCCCGTTCAGCTCCATACCGGTGTGGCACGTCGGCACACCGCAGTCCATGCAGCGGGCGCCCTGCTTCTTAGCCTCTTCATCCGACATCGGGAGCGTATATTCATCCCAGTCCTTCGTTCGTTCAGAAGGGTTACGCTCGGGTATCGTCTGGCGAGTATACTCCATAAATCCTGTCGCTTTTCCCATCACAGTACCCTCCTTCAATCCATTTCTTTTGGGTATCAGCAGCTTTGCTGCTCCGTGTTTCCATCATTTATCTGTCTGCAAGCTAACGAATCAAACAGCTCCGCCTGGCTGAGGCTTGGCCACTTCCCTTGCCCTCCTAAGTCATCATCTGCCTCTCGGCAGTGATTCCTTTATCTCGCAGGGCGCAGTCCACTGGCTTCACCTCAGAACGCCAGGCTCCGCTTTTCTTTTTGTCCAGCTTCGCGTCCCAGGGGCTGGGCGATTTCCCTCTGCTCTCTTACGATAAGGCGACATCTGCCTTTCGGCAGTGTCTTCTTTATCTCGTGAGTGTCAGTCCATTCGCGGCGCCCCTAAGCGGGACGCTCCGCTTTTCTTTTTGTCTAGCTCCGTGGCCCAGGGGCTGGGCGATTTCCCTCTGCTCTCTTACGATAAGTCATCATCTGCCCTTCGGCAGTGATTCCTTTATCTCGTGAGCCTCAGTCCAATCGCGGCGCCCCTGATCGGGCCACTTCGCTTTTCTATTTCGCTGCGACTTTTGGTTTTTTGCTGTCTTCGAACGCGGCCATTTCGGCGTCATACTGGCTCATGCCTTGAGCGAGGTGGTGCGAGATTCGCTCCTGGATAGCACGGTAGTCCTGCGGGATGACTTTGACGAATTTCGCTTCGAAGTGCTCCCAGTTATTTAAGATTCGCTGGCCTTTTCGGCTGAGCGTGTAGTCAACGTGGCGTTCGATCATCGCTTTGAGTTCGGCGATCTCCTCTTTATCGTTCAGGCTTTCCAGATCAACGAGTTCAGCGTTGCACTTCGCATCAAAATTGCCTGCTTCGTCGAGAATATACGCGACGCCGCCTGACATACCGGCTGCAAAGTTTCGGCCTGTTTCCCCAAGGATGACGACCTTCCCGCCTGTCATATACTCACATCCGTGGTCTCCGACACCTTCGACCACGGCTTTTACGCCGCTGTTTCGGACGCAGAAGCGTTCACCGGCGATACCGCTGATGTATGCTTCGCCTCCGGAGGCACCATAAAAGGCGACGTTTCCGACGATGATGTTTTCTTCCCACTTGAATGGCGATTTACGGGATGGACGGGCGATGATTTTACCGCCTGATAGTCCCTTGCCGATAAAGTCGTTTGCATCACCGACGAGCTTCAGCGTCATACCGTGCGGCACGAACGCACCAAAGCTTTGTCCGGCTGAGCCTTTGAACGTGAGGCGGATCGTGTCTTCCGGCAGACCTTCGAGGCCATAGCGTCGTGACACTTCACTGCCGAGAATCGTACCAACTACGCGGTGAATGTTTCGTACCGCCGCCGTTCCTTTTACAGGCGTACCGTTCTCAAGGGCTTCCTCACAGAATGGAAGCAGCTCTTGATGATCAAGCGATTTTTCCAAAGCATGATCCTGCTTGCGGCTTGCGTAAACTGTCTGGCCGGCCTTCACTTCAGGCTGATAGAGGAGCGCTTCCAGGTTCAGATATTTACCTTTCCAGTGATCCACTTCTTTATTGACTTCCAGCACATCGGTGCGTCCGACCATTTCATTGATTGTACGGAAACCGAGCTCTGCCATCAATTCTCTCGTTTCTTCCGCGACAAAGCGCATGAAGTTTTCAACAGCCTCTGCAGATCCCATGAACTTTTTACGCAGCTCCGGGTTCTGGGTGGCAACGCCGACCGGGCACGTATCGAGATGGCAGACGCGCATCATGATACAGCCAAGCACGACAAGCGGTGCTGTGGAGAATCCGTATTCTTCTGCTCCAAGAAGCGTTGCGACAACAACATCACGGCCGGTCATCATCTTGCCGTCCGTTTCGACAACAATTCGGTCACGCAGTCCGTTCAGGAGCAGCGTCTGGTGCGTTTCAGCCAAGCCGATTTCCCAAGGCAGACCGGCGTGCTTCAGGCTCGTACGCGGTGCAGCACCGGTACCGCCGTCATAACCGCTGATCAGAACGAGGTCCGCACGGCCTTTTGCCACACCTGCTGCGATCGTTCCGACTCCGCCTGCGGATACAAGCTTGACGGAAATGCGGGCGCGCGGGTTGGCGTTTTTCAAGTTATGAATCAGCTCGGCCAGATCCTCAATCGAATAAATATCGTGGTGAGGCGGCGGTGAAATAAGCTCTACGCCAGGCGTCGATCCACGCACCTCTGCAATCCACGGATATACTTTCTTGCCAGGCAGGTGTCCGCCTTCACCTGGCTTCGCTCCCTGTGCTACCTTGATCTGAATTTCGTCCGCATTTACCAGGTAGTGACTCTTGACGCCGAAACGTCCGGAAGCGACCTGTTTAATCGAGCTGCGGCGGGAATCGCCGTTCTCGTCCGGTGTAAAACGCTCCGGATATTCGCCGCCTTCCCCGCTGTTGCTGCTTCCGCCGATGCGGTTCATCGCAATGGCAAGCGCTTCGTGTGCTTCTGCACTGATGGCACCGAGTGACATGGCACCCGTCTTGAATCGCTTGCAGATTGATTCAACGGATTCTACCTCTTCAAGCGGAACGGACTGGCGATCCTTAAAGGCAATTAAGCCGCGCAGCGACTGCAGGTTATTTTTCTCATCCGTAATAAGCTTCGAATATTCTTTAAATGCTTCGTAGTCACCCGTACGGGTAGAGTGCTGCAGCATATGAATGGTTTTCGGATTGTACTGATGATCTTCCCCGTTTTGACGGTACTGGAATTCGTCCCCAGCTTCGAGCTTCTTGCTTCCGCCGCGGATTTCCTCGAAGGCCGGCACGTGCCGTTTCAGCACTTCTTCGGCAATCACGTCAAGCCCGATACCGTCGAGCTTGGCAGCTGTCCGCGTAAAGTGACGGTCGATGACGTCTTTTGCGATCCCGACAGATTCAAAGATTTGAGCACCACGGTAACTCTGGATCGTGGAAATCCCCATCTTCGACATGACTTTTACGACACCGTCTGTCACAGAATCAATATACTGGTAGGTAATTTCATGCGTTGTATACGCTTTGTCGATTTCCCCGCGTTCACGCAGATCTGCAAGAGAAGCGAGTGCCAGGTACGGGTTAATGGCCTCTGCGCCGTAGCCAAGCAGGGTCGCCACGTGATGCACCTCGCGCACTTCTGCTGATTCGAGCAGGAGGCTTACCTTCGTTCGGTTGCCTTGACGGATCAGGTGGTGATGCAGCGCGGAAACGGCAAGCAGAGATGGGATCGCTGCTTTATCTTTGCTCAGTTCGCGGTCCGATAAAATGAGCAGTACACAGCCGTCTTCCACAGCTCGATCAGCCTGCTTGAACAGATCCTCGAGTGCAGGCTCCAATCCTTCTTTTCCGGAGGCCACATCAAAGAGAATCGGCAGCGTGCATGATTTAAAGCCTTTCAGCTCCTGCTGACGAAGTGTTTCCAGCTGCTCATTGCTCAGCACCGGTTTATTCAGACGAATGTGACGGCAGCTCTCCGGCTTCGGATTCACGAGACTGCCTTCTGCTCCGATCGTCGTGCTGACCTGGGTAACAATTTCTTCCCGAATCGCATCGATAGCCGGGTTTGTGACCTGCGCAAACAGCTGTTTAAAGTAGTTAAACAACAGCTGCGGCTTCTTTGACAGCACCGCAAGCGGAGAATCGTACCCCATAGAACCGACCGGATCTTTTTTGTCTGCTACGAGCGGCTTTAGAATTTTGTGCATTTCTTCATTGGTGTAGCCAAACGCAAGCTGCTTATCCACGAGATCCGCAGAGTCATCCGGCAGCTCAGACTCGCTGACCTTCGGAATATCGTCCAGATCGATCATGTTGTTGACAATCCAGTCGCGGTAAGGCTTTTCTTTCGCAATGTTCATTTTGATCTCTTCATCCGGAATAATCTTTCCCTCTTCCAAATCAAGCAGCAGCATACGTCCCGGGTGAAGACGCTCTTTCACCAGAATGTCATCTGCAAAAATATCCAGAGCCCCTACTTCAGAACCGAGCACGAGCATGCCGCTTTTCGTTACATAGTAACGAGCTGGACGCAGTCCGTTCCGGTCCAAAATGGTACCGACGTGGCGTCCGTCTGTAAAGCCGATGGCGGCAGGACCGTCCCATGGCTCCATGAGCGTACTATGGTACTCATAGAAGTCACGCTTTTCCGGTTTAATGGAATCATCGTTGGCCCAAGGTTCAGGAATCATCATCATCGCAGTGTGTGCGAGGGATCGTCCGGAGAGATGCAGAAATTCAAAAGCGTTATCGAACATGGAAGAGTCAGAGCCGTTTTTATCAATAACCGGCAGCAGGCTGTCCAGCTCTTCATCAGTGAAGTACTTGGACTGGCACATCTTCTCTCTTGCTTTCATCCAGTTCATATTACCGCGGATGGTGTTGAATTCTCCGTTATGAATCGTGTACCGGTTCGGGTGAGCACGCTTCCAGCTCGGGAAGGTGTTCGTACTGAAACGGGAATGGACGAATGCGACCGCTGTTTTGAAATCCGGGTGGTTCAGATCGATATAAAATGAATCGAGCTGTTCCGGAATCAGCATTCCCTTATAGATGATCGTACGCGTAGACAAACTGCAAATGTAGAAGTCCTGGCTTTTCAGCGTTTTCGCAATTTCAATTTCTGTGCGTTTACGGATGACATACAGCTTACGCTCGAATGCATCCTGATCTTCCAGATCTTCTGATGGAGCAACGATCACCTGGCGGATGAACGGCTCGGTTTTTTTGGCTTCATCCCCAACGAACGAATCGTTTACGGGAACCGTGCGCCAGCCGAGTACCCGCTGGCCTTCTTCTTCAATAATACGCTCGAAAATGCGTCGAGATTCCTTTCGTTCCTTTTGTTCCTGAGGAAAGAAAATCATGCCGATTCCGTACTTGCCTTCTTCCGGAACCGCAATATCTTCCTTATGGAACTGCTTCTGGAAAAACCGATGCGGAATCTGAGTCAAAATACCGGCGCCGTCACCGGAGCTGACATCCGCTGACTGTCCTCCGCGGTGCTCGAGGTTACAGAGAATGGTGATCGCATTTTGAACGATATCATGGGATTTCGTACCGTTAATATTCGCAATCATCCCAATCCCGCAGGCTTCGTGTTCCTCTCTGGGATCATAAAGCCCCTGAGCAGTAGGATATCCGTGATTCATCATGATAACGTCCCTCCTTAAAGATACAAATATGCACGAACGAAAAGATACGACGCCGATACGTTATATTTAATCGTTCGTTCACATTTTTATACACATCGGTGTACACTCCAATAAATGGAACAAACCGGTGTGCGCAGCAGAAAAATTCAGAAATTGGTGAACTTTTCTTTCATATCATTGAATAATACCATCTTTTTTCGAATTTACAAAGGCATTAATTAACACTTTGTCGCTATTTTCTGACTACAACCGTTTGCAATCCCTTGTGAGGCAAGGACTTTCGTGTTCCGTAGCTTTCGCAGATTTTCTGACTGAAAACGCTGTCATTATAAGCTTTTCATCCAAAATGATCGTGTTTCTTCATATTTAAAAGTCAAGGAGAAAGATCCGGTGAATGAGGAGTGATTCAGTTAAAATGTCACTTATTGTAATTAAAGGGGCTTAGAGGGTGAATAATCATGTTTTATACAAAACAGCTGTCTGTCATTTTGAATACGCTTTCATTTAAATGTTCGGAATTTACTCACTATCTGGTCATAAAAACAGGTGTTAAACGCAGGCTGGCAGTAAATTTCCGGAAAACAATCCGTCACCTTAAAATAATATACAGGTGTTGCTTTATACCTCTTTTGATTTCAATCGAAACCTTCTTTTTGGATGCTGCTCCGTATTTAGCAGAAATATGTTTCAGTCCATCACGGAAAAGGAACATTTTTACTTAGGAGGGATAGCGATGAAAAACGAACTATATGTAAACGGATCATGGACCGGAAGCTCGCTGGAGCAGATTAACGTCACCAATCCCGGAACAGGCGCCCTGATCAGTACGGTTCCAAAAGCGGGCAAAAAGGAGGCGGAGTCAGCGGTCGACGCCGCGTCTGACGCCCTCAGTGACTGGAAACAGACGTCGGCACAGGAGCGATCCGGATATTTGCGCGAAGTATACCGGCTTATGATGGAGCAGAAGGAGGAGATCGCCGAACTCATGACGCTCGAGAACGGCAAAACGCTCGCCGACTCTAAGGCAGAAGTCGTTTACGCCGCTTCTTTTCTCGACTGGTTCGCGGACGAAGCAAAGCGTGTGTACGGCAGGAAAATTCCCGGCAAGCATGCCGGACACCGGATTGATGTGCTCAAGCAGCCGATTGGCGTCACAGCTGCCATTACGCCGTGGAATTTCCCGGCTGCCATGATTACGAGAAAGCTCGCGCCAGCGCTCGCTGCAGGCTGTACGTTCATTATTAAGCCCGCTACAGCAACACCGCTGACTGCGATGAAGATCATCGAGCTTTGCGAAGAAGCAGGCATTCCGGAAGGTGTCGTAAACCTGCTTACCGGCAGCGCCTCTGATATTACCTTCGTCTTTATGGAAGACAGCCGGGTGCGCAAGGTCTCCTTTACTGGTTCGACAGAGGTCGGAAAAATGCTGATTGAACAGAGCGCTGCTCAAGTGAAGAAGCTTTCGCTTGAGCTTGGAGGACATGCTCCGCTCCTAGTGTTTGATGACGCAGACCTGGATAAAGCAGTAAAGGAAGCCGCTATAGCCAAATTCCGGAACGGAGGACAGTCCTGTATCGCTGCCAACCGGTTTTACGTCCAGGAAGGAATACTGGATGCCTTTACGGAACGCTTCGTTGAAAAAGTAAAAAGCATGAAGGCCGGCGACGGCATGAAGGAAGAAAACGACATCGGCGCCGTCATCGACGAAGACGGCTACGAAAAAATAGACAAGCACGTGCAAAATGCAATTGAACAAGGAGCAAACGTTGCCGCAGGCGGAACAGGTTCAGCTAAAGACGGCGCCTATTTCTATCAGCCGACCGTCCTTACCGGCGTCACCTCTGATATGCTCATCATGCAGGAGGAAACATTCGGGCCGGTAGCGCCAATTCAGTCGTTTAAAACGGAAGCTGAGGCGATTGAGCTCGCCAACAATACCCCTTACGGACTCGCGTCTTACGTTTTCACAGAGGACGCGGCTACCGGCACGCGCGTCACGGAAGCACTGGAATTTGGCGTTGTCGGCTGGAACGACGGTGTTCCTTCCGCAGCTCAGGCACCGTTCGGCGGGTTAAAGGAATCCGGCTACGGACGCGAAGGCGGTGTGGAAGGCATCGAGGAATACCTTGAAACGAAATATGTCGCTCGCAACATTGAATAGGATATGTTTAAAAAACAGGACTGTTCCCATGCCGGGAGCAGTCCTGTTTCTTCTATAGTAATGGCTTCACTTTCACCCACGGCCTGCCGTGCTCCCATGAAACCGAAACCGGGACGTCAAACGCAGCGGACGCCTCCTTCTCATTCAGCACCGTTTCTTTCTCTCCCTGACTGATAAACGATCCATCTTTCATCAGCGCCGCATGCGTGATCGGTGCAATCAGCTCTTCCATATGGTGCGTGACATAAATGAGCGTTGGTCCTCCCTGCCGCAAGCTTTGCTCAAGCCGGCTGAGGAGCTCTTCCCGTGCCGCAAGATCCAGCCCGGAGCAAGGTTCATCCAGAATTAACAGCGCCGGCTCCGCCATCCAGGCCCGCGCCAGCAGCACTTTTTTCAGCTCGCCCTGCGAAAAGTGCTGCTGCGGTGTTTCTGCCAGATGACCAGCTCCAAATTGCTCCAGCAGCTGATAGGCGCGGTTCATTTCCTGCTGCGTGACCGGCTCATACAGACCGATCGAGGCGTGCAGGCCGCTGAGCACGATTTCCAGACCGTCTGCATGCGGGTAGTTTTGATACTGCCGCTCAAGCGCCTGACTGACCCAGCCGATCGATTTTTTCACGTCCGGCATGTAGGACTTTCCATAGCGGTTTCCGAGAATATCAACCGGTCCGCTTCCTGCTTTCGGCCACATTGAACCGGACAGCACTTTTAACAGCGTCGTCTTGCCGCAGCCATTCCGGCCGAGGAGCCCCCAGTGCTCGCCGCGCTGAATCTGCCAGGAGACATCCTTTACGAGTATATTGCCACCGCGCTGTACGGTCACATTTGATAGTGATACGATCTCTTTCATAAACAGGCCCTCCGCTCCAATTGTTTGTTTTTCAGTGTACCGTATATTACGGGAAATTCACAAAATTGTATTCATTCGGATGAAATTACAGGCATGGAGGCGTAAACTAAAGAGTGGAAATGGTGGAAAGAAGGGCTGTTCATGACAATTTTTATTCAGGTGGTTCTGCCTGTGCTGCTTATTTTTGCAGCGGGCTTTGCCATACAAAAATGGAAAAAGGTCGATATTAAGCCAGTTTCGGTCGTCGCACTGTATGTAGCAACGCCGGCGCTAGTTTTTCAAACATTTTATGAAGCCGAGCTGGACCGGCAGTATGTGTATATGGTTGTGTTTTCCTTCGCGCTGCTGTTCTCGCTGATTCTTTTAAACAAGCTTGTAGCGAAGATAACCAAGCGTTCGGAGAAAAAAGAGAGCGGATGGATTTTATCGACGGCGTTTATGAACGCCGGTAATTACGGTGCGCCGATTATTTTATTTGCCTACGGCCAGGAAGGCTTTGCTTACGCAGTCTCCTTTATGGTGCTGCAGTCGATTATTATGAACGTGTTCGGCGTTTATTACGCCGCGAAAGGCTATGCCGGCTCACGTTACGCTGTCCGCAGTATCTTGACGATGCCGGTCACGTATGCGCTGTTGCTTGCGGTGGTCATGCAGGCAACTCCGCTTGCGATGCCGGATAATCTGATGGGGGCAGTGGATATTGTGGCGGCGGCAGCGATCCCGATTGTGATGATTATTCTGGGCATGCAGCTTGCCAATATGCAAATCGGTCAGTTTGACTGGCCGTCTATCTCCTACAGTACAACAGTCCGGCTGTTGATTTCTCCGCTGATCGCCTGGGGATTGACGATGCTGATGCCGATGGATCCTCTTCTGGCAAAGGTACTGATCGTTTCTGCTGCTATGCCGTCTGCTGCGACCATCGTTATGTTCTGCGTGCAGTTTGATAACCAGCCGCGCTATGTATCAAGCGTCACAATGGTTACGACGCTGCTGAGCGTGATCACGATTACCGTGCTGCTTGCGATTCTGCAGTAGCAGAGCAGCTGCTTCAGCACATAAAAGCACGGAGCAAAGGGAAGCCTCCCTTCTGTTCCGTGCTTCCTTTGTTATAAAAGGCTTACGCTTTCACGAACATCGGCAGCTCATTAAAGCCGAGACTTCGGACGTATACGAACAAATTACCCTTATGGTTGATTTCGTGATCGATGCCGATTTCAATCAGGCGCCACGCCGGCACTTTCATGCCGAACGTATCGGAAAGATCAATTGTTTCCTCCAGCCGCTCCTCGCTGATCGATTCGATTTTTTTCACAGAGGCATTGGTATAGCGCTCTGCAAGCTCTTGCAGTGTCGCCTTTTCGGTATCCTCGTGCAGCTTCTCCGGCTCGTCACCTGCAGCAATGCATGCAAACTGATGAAATGACGTCAGCATGTGTGTGACGAGCTCCTGTGCCGTCATGGATGTGTCCGTCGGCTTATACGCGTAATCCTCTGAACTGATTTTTTCTGTGAGTTCTTTCGTTACTTCCCGGTGGGAAAGGAAATATTTTTTTAGAAACGACGTGCTTTTTGTCATGATTGTCACCCTCCTCGCTGAACGTATTCCCGCGTACAGGCTTTTAAAACCGGCGCCTGAAAAAAGACCGGCTCCCGCAGGAACCGGCCTTCATTATATTGTTACTTGCGGCTATCCGACTTCTTATCCCAGCTTTCGACGTTTTTCAATCCTTTAATGCTGTCCGCATAGAAGGTAGGATCAAGTCCGCGCCGTGACTGATTGTTGAAGTGACGGAGTGCTTTGACAGCAATGCCGGAAAGCAGCGCCACTGCGATCAGGTTGACGAGCGCCATGGAGCCCATAAAGACGTCAGCCATGAGCCAGATCAGCTCGAGATCGGCTGTCGCTCCTACGATAATCATCGCCAGAAAAGCAAGGCGGAAGGCAAGCAGCGCCCACGGCTTTTCTGAGATAAATTCCACGTTCACCTGGCCGTAATAATAGTTGCCGAGCAGGGAGCTGAAGGCAAAGAAGAACACCGCAATGGCCACAAAGACACCGGCCCCTTCACCGACATGTTCCGCAAGCGCCATCTGCGTAAGCTGAATCCCTTCAATATCCCCGACAGTATATACATCTGTAAGGAGGATAATAAAGGCGGTCGCGCTGCAGATAATGATCGTATCAACCAGAACTCCGAGAGACTGGACCAGCCCCTGCTTGACTGGGTGATTCACGTAAACGGTAGCAGCGGCGTTCGGTGCACTACCCATACCAGCCTCGTTGGAGAAGAGGCCACGCTGAATACCATTCATAATCACAGCGCCAAGTCCCCCGCCGACAACCTCCTGGATACCGAAGGCGTTCTGGAAAATCAGGGCAAATACTCCAGGCACCTGGTCAAAATTAATGATCATGATGACAAGCGCCGCGAGCACGTATGTAACCGCGAAAACCGGTACGATGACCTCAGCAAGGACGGCGATTCGGCGCACTCCGCCAAAGATAATAAAGGCCATTGCAGCCGAGATCACAATTCCAACGATAAGCGGGTCGACGTTGAAGGATCCTGCGAAGGCGTCTGAAATCGTGTTTGTCTGCACGCCATTAAAAATAAGACCAAAGCAAAGAATCATCAGGACGGCAAAAATAATCCCCATCATGCGGGAGCCGAGACCTCGCTGCATGTAGTAGGCAGGTCCGCCGCGGAAGCCGTCCTTGTCCTTTACTTTATAAATTTGAGCCAGCGTGCTTTCGATGAAGCCCGTTGCTGCACCGATGAGTGCTACGATCCACATCCAAAAAATTGCACCTGGGCCGCCGAGTGAAATCGCGATCGCCACACCGGCAAGGTTGCCTGTTCCTACCCGGGCCGCTGTGCTGATAGCGAAGGCCTGAAACGGCGTCGTCCCCTTCTTTTCTTTAAATGCCGTCCGATCTGTGCCTTTAAACAGCTCGCGCACCATTGTCGGCAGCATGCGGAACTGCACAAAGTTCGTGCGGATCGTTAAATACAGCCCGAGGCCGAGAAGCACATAAATTAACACATAGCCCCAAATAATACCCTCGAAAAAGCCAAGAATATCCCCGAGCCACGTGTCAGCGGAAAACCATTGTTCCATGATGTTTCCTCCTCATCTAGTAGGTTATCTATATTTTCCCTCGGTTATTATAGCACAAACTATATTTGGATATTTTTTCTTGATCAGGCAGAGGCTGTTTTCGTATTGCATTCGAATCCGCTGCACCCGGAGAGATGCGTTGAAATGATAACTTTACGGCCGAGATTGAAAACTTCGCATGCGAGCTTGATAAACTATTCGCTATCAAGAACGAAAGTTGATAACCGTAATAAGTTTCAGCCTCAGGTTAATAAGTTGAGAGTGGAGAATGAAATGTTTGAGTCGCTGGTTAATAACATCAGCCGCCACCGTGAAAACTTTCCTCCTTCAATTCATTTAGAGAGCTGCCGGAAGCTTTCCGGATAGATGCTCAAAAACGCTTGACTCGTTCCCATGAGAGGGAAGCCTGTTAAACCCTTGCCGTTAAAAGTCGTCGCAATGAATGCCGTTCGCCGGCATGTCTAAGGTGAAGAAGGAAAACAACGCGAAAAAGAGCCTCCAAGGCTGGAGACTCCCCCGCTGCGATTATTCCACTGCGTTTTGCACTTCTTCGATCATTCCGCTCACTGACGTCAGTCCGCCTGCGGAAATGTACCAGTACTCCGTATTCAAGTAGACAATACTGTCATTTTCAGATGCCTGCGTCTGGTTAATGATATCGTTATTCAGCACTTCATCTGCGCTGTCTTCCTCTTCACCGCCAACGACGGAGCCGCGGTCGAGTACAAACAGGACATCTGGGTTTGTTTCCAGCACATATTCAAACGAGACGTTCTGCCCGTGGCTGGCATCATCAATTCCTTCATCCGCTGGTGCAATCTCAAACTCGTTATGCAGAAGACCGAAACGGGATCCCGGACCGTAGGCGCTGAGTGATCCCTCGCTCGTCATCACCATCAGGCCGTTCCCATCAAAGTCAGTCTGCTGCAGCTCCTCAAGCTGCTCCTGCACATCCGCAAGCGCTGAAGCTGCTTCGTCCTCCTTCGCAAAAATGTCGCCGAGAAGCGTTACTTGGTCTTCAAACGATTCGATGTAGTTTTCCTGATCGACGCCCATCATCACGGTCGGTGCAATCTCACTGAGTTCATCGTACGCTTCTGCCGTGCGTCCGCCGATTAAAATCAGGTCCGGCTCCATCGCATAAATCGCTTCGAAGTCCGGCTCGAACAGCGTTCCGGCATTTTCGTATGCATCGCTTTCATAGTCCGACAGGTAAGACGGAACGTTTCCTTGGGGCAGAGCAATCGGCTCCTCGCCGAGTACGTCCATCGTATCCAGCACGCCGAAATCAAACACGACGACGCTTTCCGGATTGACCGGTACTTCTGTTTCGCCGAGCTCATGGGTTACGGTGATGCTTTTTGCTTCATCATCGGCGTTCACTTCGTCCTGGCCGTTGTCTCCCGCCGCTTCTGCATTGTCCGTCTGATTTGCGTCTCCTTCTCCTGTGCAGGCTGCGAGCAGCAGTGCTCCGGCAAAAAGAGATGCGGTTTTTCGTTTTTTCATGATCTATTCCTCCAATTATATTATGAAAAGTAGACGCATATTTTCTGATTGTTTATTTCCTGCACTTGAAAATCCATGTCGTAAATGCGTTTCAAGTGCTCCGGGTGAATCACTTCCCACGTGCGGCCTTCCTTTACCACGCGGCCTTCCTTCATTGCCACAATGTAGTCAGAATAGCAGGACGCGAAGTTAATATCGTGCACGACAAGCACCACTGTCTTACCCAGCTCATCCACGAGCGAGCGTAGTACTTTCATCACCTGCACAGAATGCCGCATGTCGAGATTGTTTAACGGCTCATCCAGTAAAATATAGTCGGTATCCTGTGCGAGAATCATGGCGATAAAGGCCCGCTGACGCTGTCCTCCGCTCAGCTGGTCCAAGTATTTATCCTTCATGTCCTCCAGCTCGGTAAACGCGATCGATTCAGCGACGACATTTCGATCTTCTTCATTCAGCCTCCCCTTCGAATAGGGAAAGCGGCCAAAGGAGACAAGATCCTGGACAGACAAGCGCACATTCATCTCGTTCGTCTGCTTTAAAATCGACATCTTTTGTGCCAGCTCGTTTTCTGCAAAAGCCTCCATCGGCATGCCGTCAATCGAGACAGAGCCGCCGTCTCGTTTCAGCAGTCTGCTGACCATCGAGAGAAGCGTACTTTTCCCCGCGCCGTTCGGCCCGATAAAGGTCGTCATCGTTCCTGTCTGGATCGATGCCGTCACGTTGTCGACAACCGGTGTATCTCCGTACTGTTTTATGAGTGACTCCGCTGCGATCATGTTTTCCTCTCCTTTAGGATCAGCCAGAGAAAGTAAACTCCGCCGATAAAGTTGATAATGACGCTGAGCGTCGTGGAGAACGTAAAGACGTGCTCTACGACGATTTGTCCGAGAATCAGCGCTCCCATTCCCGTGAGCATACCGGCCGGCAGCAGCCACCGGTGTTCATGCGTACGCATCATTTCATAGGTGACGTTTGCGACAAGCAGCCCGAGAAACATAATTGGCCCGACAAGCGCTGTTGCGATGGAAATGAGTGCGGCGACGAGAATGAGAAGCTTCCGTACGATCCGATCATAGGCTACGCCTAAATTAACCGCGTGATCCTTGCCGAGCGCGAGTACGTCGAGATAATCACGCCAGCGCCAGCCAATGAACGCCAGACCTGCAAATGCGGTGCCGGTAAGCAGAAGCAGATCCGTCTGCACTCGCTGAAAGCTTGCAAACATGCGGTTTTGAACGTTTTGAAATTCGTTTGGATCCATCAGCACCTGCATAAACGTCGAGAGACTGGAGAAAAAGGTTCCGAGCACAAAGCCGACGAGCAGAAGGAAGTAGAGCTGGCGCTTCTCTCCTTGAAAAAGCAGCTTGTAAAACAGAAACGAAAAACCGATCATCGCCGCTGTTGAGAGCAGAAAGTTGATGTTTCCCTGCACCATGACGTAGCTGAGCGAGCCGAACACGAAAATAATAAACGTTTGAATCAGCAGATACAGCGAATCCAGTCCGATAATATTCGGAGTCAGAATCCGGTTGCCCGTGATCGTCTGAAACACGATCGTTGAATAGGCGATAGCAGCACCGGTCAATGCGAATGCAGCGAGCATCCGTCCCCTTCTCGGCAGCACATATTCCCAGTTTCCATCTGCGCCGATCGTCAGAAAGAGGAGAGAGAGAACCGCCACCAGGATCGTTATCAGCATTAATTTCCACTTAGAGTCCATAGCGGTGCCTCCTTAACAGAAGATAAAGGAAGAGCCCGCTGCCGATCACGCCGACGGTCAGCCCAATTGGAATCTCATACGGATAAATAATCGTTCTTCCGAACAAATCACAGATGAGAACAAAAACAGCTCCAAACAGTGCCGTGTACGGCAGGTTTTTGCGCATATGGTCTCCCCGGAAAATTGAGACGATGTTCGGCACGATCAGGCCAAGAAACGGAATCATACCGACTGTCAAAACAATCAGAGAGGTCATCACTGCCGTCAGCACGAGGCCGAGATTGACGACGGTCCGGTACGAGAGCCCGACATTTTTAGCAAAGGATTCTCCCATGCCGGCAACGGTGATGCGGTCTGCGTACAGATATGTAAACGCGACAATCGGAATCACAAGCCAGAGCAGCTCATACTGCCCGCTGATCACTGTGGCAAAATTTCCCTGCAGCCACGCCGACATGTTTTGAATGAGGTCATACCGGTAAGCAAAAAATGTCGTAATCGAGCCGAGAATATTTCCGAACATAAGACCGACGAGCGGAATGAATATTTTATCCTTTACTTTGACCCGCTCCAAAATAAACATGAAAATAAAGGTGCCTGCGACTGCAAACGATACGGCAACAGAAATACGGACGAGCGACGAGGCCCCTGCAAAGCCGATCATCGACACAAGAATACCTAGACGGGCCGCGTCCATCGTGCCCGCCGTCGTTGGGGATACGAACTTGTTCTGGGTCAGCTGCTGCATAACGAGCCCGGCAATCGCCATGCCCGCTCCTGCCATCACAATAGCTACGAGCCTCGGGAACCGGCTCGACCAGAAAATCTGCTTCTGCTCCTCTGTCATCTGTCCAAGATCGAAAAGCGACAGGGAACTGACGCCGATAAACAAACTTGCAAAGGAGAGGGCACACAGAAGCAGAATCACATAACGCAATTTCATGGTGCTCCTCCTGACAGGCTGCCTGAACAGCCCTGATGCATTTCCGCGGAAAACACACTTTTGATAATGAGATTCATTCTCAATGACTAGTCATCGATTATCTTACTCCCGACTTACAAAAAGTGCAAGCAAAATCCGGAAAATTGTCAGATGAGACGTAACTGATTTGTGTTTCAGGTGTCTGTTTAGTTCATTTCAAATTGTATGAATTGCATAAAAATGCAAAATGAAAAACAAGTAAAATCAATCAAAAACGTTTTCTTACAGAGAATATGTACATCAAAAAACAAACTCTATTTATACACACTTTCATTCAATAATTTCATGAAAAGCGTAATGATTTCGCCTTGTAATTTTTTTCGCTTTACATGATAAAAAGGGTGTATACTATCCGATCGTGATGAGAATCAGACTGGATTTTTCACTGAGAACAGCTTGTTTAGCCTCAACAAAAACACCGCCCGCTTTTTCAAAGCGAACGGCGTTAAGTATGATTTTGGCTATACCTGCTGCTTTTGCAGCAGGTCGTGAAAGGCTCCGTTCTTTTCTTTGGCGAGCGTCTGGTAGCCTCCCTGCTGAATGACCCGACCGCCTTCCAATACGAGCACCTGGTCCGCGTGTCGAATCGTGGATAAACGGTGTGCGATAACAATAACCGTCATGCGGCCGCGCATGTTTTCCAGCGCCTGCTGGATTTTCTGCTCGTTGTCGGAGTCGAGTGCGCTCGTGGCCTCATCCAGAATCAGTACCGGGGTCTGCCGCAGAATTGCCCGTGCCAGCACGAGCCGCTGCCTCTCCCCGCCGGAAAGCCGCACGCCGCGGTCGCCAAGCTCCGTATCAAGTCCGTCCGGCAGCTTCTGCACGAATTCATCGGCCGCGGCAAAGCGGAGCGCTTCCCACATCTCTTCCACTGTCGCATCCGGCTTTACGAGCCGAAGGTTGTTGCCTACTGTACCGTGAAAAACAAACGGATCCTGGGGTACATAGCCGACCGACTGGCGAAGCCCTGGAATCATTTCATTCGTTACACGCTGTCCGTCTATCGACATCTCTCCCTGCTGCGGGCGGTGCAGCCCAAGCAGCACATCAATCAGCGTGCTTTTTCCTGCACCCGATTTACCGACGACCGCTGTTGTCCTCCTGGCCGGTATTCTGACAGACACATCCTTTAGGGCAGCTTTTCCGCTCTCATAGGAAAAGGACACATGCTTGAGCGCAATACTTTCATCGATAGCAAGCGGCTGAGCCACTGTTCCCTTCGGCCATTCGCGTGCCTGTTCTGCCTCCTCTGTCACTTTTCTGACTTCCCGGAAAGACGGCATCCTCGTGCCGAGCTGCTCCAGTCCATCCTGCAGACCCGTTACACGCGGCCAGAGCCGAGCGAAAATGACAATAACGAGAAGCAGCTGTGCAGTCTGTGCCTGAAAGAGACTGACCGCCGCAAAAATGACCAGTGCCGTCAGAGTCGTTGAAGCCAGTTTATAGTACATGCGTGATTTTGTTTTTACTTTTGTAAACTCCACCTGCTCCTGCTTCATGTTCTCCGTTACCCGCTCAAACCAGGTTAACCGCGACTGTTCCAGCGCATTGCTTTTAACGTCCTTCATCCCGTTCATATGATCCGTAATGCCAGCCATATATTCTTCACCAAGCGTCAGATTGCGTCCGCCAAGCTCCATGGACCGTCTGACAAAATGTCTTGAAAACAGCAGCAGCATGACGCCGGACACGATGACGAAAAGCGTTATGGACGGAGCCAGCCAAAAGGCAACTGCAATTTGAATGCCTGTAAAGACGAGTCCGGACATAAGCTGCAGGAAGGAGTGTGCTCCTGTACTCGCTTTCGCCGTTTCTGCTGTCAGCGTATGAAGCAGATCGGAATTCCGATGCTTCATAAAAAATCGCCAGTCTGCGTGCAGAAGTGCTTCGTAAATTCGAACTCGTACATAGCGGAAATACCCGTGCTGAAGACCCGCATGCTGAATTTCCACAAACCGTGCGAGCAGCTGCTGGGTGGTGACGAGCAGCACATACAGGATCAGGATCCCTGGCAGACCCCCTACCAGCTCCGGCAGTCTTTCCAAATAGGTGAGAAGCGACGCCACTACCGTGCTTCCGCCCTCAAAGCTCATAACGCCGGTCAGGCTGATGAGCGGTATTAGCAGCAGCACGGCCGCCCCGTCGAGCAGACTCATGATCCCCATGACAAACATCGTGCCGTACAGCTTCCATCCAGCATAGTCGTGCATCTGTTTATAAAAATATAATAAATCCTGCACGCTCCATCAGCTCCCTTCTGCCGGCGAGGCTCGTCTCGATCGCCGCCACGCCCATAGAAACGGCCTGATCGGCACGTAAAGAAAGTGAATTCGCTCCGGCAGCGGCAGCAGTTTGACATCTTCCGGATATGGATAAAAGAAGCTCGCTGCAAGCAGCATTTTCCTGCGCCATGACAGCAGACTTCGTTGATATGCTTGATGATAGGAAGCGGTTTCACGTGAAACATGCTCAGCGTGCAGTTCAATATCCCGGTACATGTAATAAAAAGCCTGCTCAGCAAGCACCGTTGCCTTTCTCCCCATCAGCCATCGCTTCTCATGAACCGGCAGCGCCGTGCCAAAGCAGGCACCGCTAAGAATCAGCGCGGAGGCACCGATTGGATGCAGATCTCCCATCACCTGTTTCACGAGGCGGAAATCAAGCTTTCGCTTCATCAGCTGGTGAATATCATACAGCCAGCGCAGCCGCGACCATCCATGTCTTGCGCCGTGCACGCTTAAAAAGCTGAACAAATCCTCGTTTCCGAGCACCGGCACTGGTACGCCCCCAAGCTTTTCCGTCTGGCTTCTATCTGCAAGTTCGCGGAAGGCGGGCTCTTTCCCAGGTCCTGGATGAAGCCGCCAGTGAAGCTCCACCTTAACGTCGGTATGGGAATGATAAAACGTGCGATGATGATGACGCCACTTCCAATCCGGGAGAACCGTCGAAAAGTAGCAGTTCTCCTCGTAACCTTCGCTCCGGAGCAGGCATGCCGCCATATCAAGTGCCTCAGGCGGAACGAGCATGTCGATGTCGCTCGTCATTCGCTGCCCGGTGTCTCCATACAAAAGACTGGCCAGCGCCGGACCTTTCAGCATCAAAAGCTCCACCCCCCGCTGGTTAAAAAGCTGCGCCAGCCGGGATGTTTCCCCTGCCAGACGCAGCGCGAAAAACATATGCTGCAAACGCAGCGGCTGAAGTGCAGCAGTCAGTCGTTCTTCCTCATGTCCGGAAAGCACTGCTGCAAGCTGCGGGACAAGCCGGTGATGGACCGCGGCTTCCAGCAGGGCTTCCGTATCTGCTTCTGTCATTGCAGGCTTTTCGCCGCGCAGAGCCGCTGTGATCCATTCTGTTTCAACTTGGATTCGTTTTTCCTGCATGAGAACGGGCTCCTTCCTCTGCTTTCGGTACGGCAAACGTCGTTAACACGGTATACTGTGCTACATCATCTGCACCTGTAATATACCAGGGACCGCTTCTCGTCCAGGCATGGGCGACAAATTCTCCTGCGTCGTTACGAGCGGTGCCGAGATAAACGGTGACCGGCATTCCTCTCCGCTTCAGCATCTGAACGGCAGCGCCTGCCTTGACCAGGCATTCACTTTCCCAGAAGGCATACCTGCTCATCACCTCTATTGCCACTGCGATGCTTCCTGCCTCTCTTTTGGCTACCTCGTCTTCTACCGGTGTCTCCTGCTGAATCGTACCGAGACTTGCCTGAATGCGGCCATGCTGCCGGTACTTCAGCCACCTTGCACGCGCCAGCTCTAGATACGCTTCGAGCATCAGTTTTTTTACGTACGGATCCATCCTGCGCCAGCTTTGCCATCGGCGCTTGATTAAACCACTAGTCCTGAACAACGATCAGACCCTCTTTTCGCAGGCTTTGCAAAAATGCTTCTGTTTCCTGTTGGCAGTCTGCTTCTGATACGTCATATTCACGCATCAGCTGTGCCGTGATCGACTTCGCCGTATTCGGCTCCGCGAGAAGCTCCCAGATTCGTCCGCCGACTTCCCCAAAGTTGTAGTATTTACCATTTGCGGCACTGAACATGACTTTTTCATCACCCATATCGCTGACGATATTACCAGCCGCCTGTGTCATATACGGCTCGGTCACTTGCTTTTCGATCATATTCTTCCTCCCCTTTCAGCCGGTCTAATACCGCTTCAACGACTTCGTCTGCAGAAAATCTGTTGATCGGCCTTCTTAGCGTATAGACGGGAATGCGGCCTGCAA
Organism: Bacillus daqingensis; assembly: GCF_042654445.1. NCBI lineage: Bacteria > Bacillati > Bacillota > Bacilli > Caryophanales > Bacillaceae > Bacillus > Bacillus daqingensis. The sequence goes on along the minus strand of NZ_JBHSGK010000005.1, from coordinate 172,180 downwards.
CTGCAGATAGTGCGCGAAAGTGCCAAAACGAAAAACCAGCAGGCTCAATCACAAATTGACGGTACGTATTTCGGTACAGCAGTTCCAGCTTTGCCAGACCTGTTACTTCTACAAGGGTAATCTCTTCCGTATCAGCAGGAACAAGCTCAACAATCGTCTGCATCGGCACCGGACTGCTGTGAAAATGCTCCTGAACAGGAATGTTGAATTTTTCTTCCCGTTCGACTACATGTTCCAGTCCCTCAATCGTCTGTCCGAACTGCTCCAGTGAATTCAGCCACATTTTCTGCTGCGGATAAGCAGGAAATATGAGCGGATCTGTTTCGTTCCAGTGCACCGGTATTACGTCATCGCTCAGCAGCCTGGCTCCTTGCTTGATAAAAGCGGCTGCGGTGGTAGATTTCCCCGCTCCTGAATCGCCGGTGATGATAATGCCCATATTCTGCAAATATAATGCGCTTCCGTGCATCGGCAGTATTTCCCGCTGCATCAGAATCAGTCCAAGACAGCTCCCCATCACGTACAGCCGGATGTAGGCATCTGTTGCTCCTTCCGCCCGTTCATATCCGATTTCACGGCCTGAACGGATCGAAAAAACACCCACTCCCTCGATTTGAAACAAAATCTCATTTCTCTCATAGATAAACATATCCTGCCCGGCCCTGCTCCCCCATTTATCGGACAGCTTCTCTTTACGGACGTGAACGTCTACAGCTGAGGCTGACGGATTTGGAAGCAGCCCCTTCAGCGAAATATCGCTCTGTATATTCATCCCGAAGGCATGATAATCAAATAGTGCCGGCTCCATTTCCGTCTCCCCCCTTCTGTCTGCTGCCTGAGCAGCGCAGCAAGATTATGTTTGATCAGCTTCCTACTCCTGGCGGATTGTTACAAGAGGCATTTGACTGTCCGTCATGTGTTTCGTGCCGGCCTTCCGATGCTTCAAAACAGTCCGGGTTCGCGTTACCTGGTCCGTTCATTGTCATGCGGATATCCAGAACGTCCATTGCTGGTGTTTTCCATGCTTTCATCACTCTCACCTCCTTTCAGCCTGCTGCAGAAACTGATTCAGGATCATGCTTCTGCTGATTATTTTAAAGTCAGCCGTTCCGGCGTAAGCCGGCTCGGCTTTCTCAGGCATCCTGTCTGCTGTTTCTATGAACACAGCCGGATCAACATAGCGGAAAAGCCGGTTATTCTGTTTAAGAGCTTGCACTTCCTCCCGCCACTTCTGCCAGTTGTTCTGCATGCGCCAAACTGTGTCGATTCCCTGAATCCCCCGTCCTTTCTGGAAACGGATTGCATCAGGAAGAATCCCTTTTGTCGACCTGCGAATCAAGGAGCGCTCCAGCCCGCCGGTAACGTACTGCTCTTCCGGAATCGACAGACAAAACTGGATCAGGCGAACATCGTTCGTCGGATCCATCTCCCTGATTCCGGTATACAGAGAGAGGTGGGTATTGGCATTTCCTGTGTTATTCCAGAAATAATCAGCTGTGTAGTAATGCCTCCGAAAGTCGCGCAGCTCATGCTTCGGCAAGCCCCCAAGCGGAACGCCGTAGTCGCTTAGTTTGTCATGTATATGTGTACGGAAGGCGAGATCCGGATGAATCCAGTCCGGAAACAAGTCCGGATGTTTTTCGGTTTTAAACAGCCTCTTAAAAATAAACGGATAGACCACACGTCTGCCGGTACGCTCCTGTCTGCAATAGGCCTGCATTTCACGATCCAGCTGCAGCAGTTTCATCTGCTTCAGCAGCGTTTCATAATAATAGTAGGTCAGACGATGCGATCCCCATGAGACCGAATGGTTACCGCGTGCCCCGGTGAGCATTACAGCAGCTCCTTCTTTTGCTGCCTGCCGCTGCACGCCTTCCAGCCAGAAAAAATTTTCGATAAATTTATATGGCGATTCCAGCAGTTCGATATGCTCTGCTATTTTTTCAAACGGATCAACGCCGTTAAATGACAGCTTTTTAGAATCGATATTGCCACTGAAGTCAGCGGTTAAATTAATTCCCCTCGATTCGTCAGGCTGATAATAAACGTCTGTCCAGTTGTCAAACCCTTCAGCTGGAACCATGCTGTACGTCTGCAGCGGTTCGTTCGTATGGGCGGCGGCGATGCTAGCCACCGTTCCGGAATCCAGTCCCCCACTTAGATGCGAGGCCACTTTTTTCCTCGTACGCATTTTAGAGGTGACTGCCTCTGTCATGATTTCCCGGAATGCCTCTTCATAAGCCGCATCAGACGAGAGCCTGATCTTATAATCCGGATCGATCAGCTGATATGGGGAAATGCTGACCCGGCTGCCCTGAAAAGTGAGGACAGAAGACGGTGGAACCTGCTGAATATCCTTGTAGACGGTCATATTCATATCCACTGCATCAATCATCGAAGGAATCGCGATAAATTGGGCCATCCAGCTGTCGTTAATATCGCGGCTCACTCCATCTCTACCTTGTAGAAGCGATTTGGTGGTTCCGAATGCCAGTGTGTCCCCTTGATGAACGTAATAGAGGGAGCGGGTCCCTGAAAAATCCCGGAACAGTGTGAGCTTTCTCTCTTGGTTATCCCACACCGCTCCGGCAAAACTCCCATGCAGATGCCGCGGCAGCTCTGCACCCCACTTTGCAAATGCGTGCGCAAACAGCTCTGCTTCTGTTATCTGCCGCTGTTCGGCTGCATCAATTGATAATTTGTGAAACAGCTCCCGTCGATTGTCGATCAGCGCATCTGTAAGGACGAGATAGCGTCCTCTGAACCAGAGCGGCAAACGTTCCCCCGGCTGCTCTTCCGTGATCCACTGATGGGCACAGGCCATGAAGATTGTTTCCTCCTGCATAAAGTGAACGGCATCAGAGACGAACCGGTTCAGCTGGTGCAGCATATATTGTTTTTCAGATTCCTGCTGAGCTGGTCCGATTACGCCTGCCAGTGCACTCATGCCAACCGCCCCTTATTGTGCGTTTTAAAGAACAAATAAAGTAAAATAAATGCAAACGCGCGCCAACACGTTCGCTTTACAAAATCGATTTGCAACTAAATTCTTAATAACGAACAACTTATGTTCAATTTAGCACCATATGTAACTGCTGTCAACTAAATATTCAGAAAAAAGATTGTTGAAAATTCTCTTAAAATTGAACAGCCGTTCGTTTTATGAGCTATTCACAAAGAACGTTATAACGAACAACTATTCATAAATAACGGTCTGAGCGGATTGACTCAGACCGTTCACTTTCCTTTTACTGCTTATGCTCCGAAATATAGTCAATATTCTGCTGTAGACCTTCCATGTCAATACGGCCGAACGGGCCGCTCTGCCGCTGCACGAAAAGCAGCCTGTTTTCTTCATCTAACAAGAAGACTGCCGGCTCTCCATGAATTCCGTGATCGCTGTACATGCTGTTCTCATCGTCGTGCTTATAAACACCATAGTCCTGGAGCATTTGCATGTTCTCATCTGCAAGGACCGGGAACGGATAGTTGTGCTTATGCTGAAAGCCTTCCAGCTTTTCAAGCCTGTCGCTCGATACAGCCGTAATCCACACGTTCTGATCAGACAGCTGTTTTTGGCTTTCCTTCAGCTCCTTCAGTGATTTCTCGCATGCGGGGCACCAGGAGCCGCGGAAGTAATAAATCAGCCTCCAGCCCGGTCGCTCCTCTTTATCCTTCTCAAGCTGATACGTGTCGCCTGTTACAGCGGGAAGAACAATATCCGGTGTATGATAGCCTACTAACAGATTTTCCATCCTTTCACCTCAGTGATTGTGACGTGATGCTTTCTTTCCCGTTATTTCTCACACTTAATCATGAAGGCTTTTACCAGCATCAGTGTCAGACGGATACCCTATGCAGCCAGGTTAGTTCTCTTCATTCAAGCAGTATGATGAAGCGCTCGCTGTCAGTCTTATGAATCAGTCACACTATTTAAGCCGTCATTCTATGATTAGTCTAGACGTTCTATTTCCCGGGAAATAAGAGCGCCAATTTCCCGGAGCGATGAACGAGATCCATACGAACCGTGATGACGGCCATTGCTGTCTGCAGCGCTTCCTAGCCCAAGAAATTGTTCCCCAGGCTTCGCATAAACAAACACAGCCGAAATACCGCACAAGCTCCCAGTTCCAAATGATACAGCTGGATAATCGGATACTTGCTGCACCCTTTCCTGATTTACCCCGGGCAGTGCCTGAATCACATCCGCTCCGAACACCCATATCTGACTGGGCTTCAACCAGTCAATTCGCTTCTGAAACAACGCACGTATTTCCTCCAGCTGAAACAACGCTTCTTTCAGGCCGGTTGCCCCCATCCGCTTCTTTGTCGCAAATGGAACATAGTCCAAGTGATAGACCGATGCCGAATCCCCGTAGTAGCTGTATCCTGCTCCATTCATGAACCCTTCCATCTTTGCGCCGTTCTTCTTTCCAAACCAGTTTGTGTACACGTTTCCGGAGAGAAAATACTCGTTCAGCTTCCGAACAGCCTGCTCTGCCTCCGTTTTTGCCCAATCGATAGCCTTCTGGTTGGTATGTTTCTGCGGGAAGCGGTTCGCTTTGTCAAAATCCCGTGGAGACGGGTTCACGCCAACTGTCAGAACCGGGCGCACGGGCCCGAGCCAGAGGAGCGGCACAGCCTGCGGCAGTAGAAGCTCCGGGTATATCTCTGTAAGACGGTCCTGAAGCTGAGCCGCCTCGTCCATCAGCTCTCGTTCCACTGCCTGCACCTCCTTCATAAAATACTCCAGCCAGGCTTGCTGCCCGGCTGGAGCTGTTTTGTTTCGTTTATTTGTCTACTTTGTTGACCTGGCCTTCAAGCGTCATGTCTTTATCCGTGCGGTCGTCGATTTTCATCGTCGTGACAACCCGCTTTGCGTTATTTTTCACTTCGTTCAGGTGAATCACCTGGGCAACATCGAACAGTTTATCGATGTCTCCTTCCACGATCGTTGACGTTGGTGTGACCTGATACTTGAGACCGTTCTGCTCAATAACTGCGACAGCTCGATCGACATCGTCTTGAAAGCTTTCTGAACCTGTTCCTACTGGTACTACGCTGATTTCTAAAAGTGCCATAGTCAACTTCCTCCTTTTAACGTCTTGTTAAAAAGACTATTGCCATTTCTCATCCTGTTTAAACATTCGTCTCTGATCGAGAGGAATCCAAGGCCCGTTCAGGCACCATACAGCTTAGATTCGAAACGCATCAGAAAAAGCCGGACCCTTTTATGAAAAGGATCCGGCCCGCGTTTATTTTTTCTCTGATGGTTCTGATTCTGCACCATCTTTCGTCACAGCAGTGACGTAATGCGTCAGCTCGCCTACGTCTTCTGACGAGTAACTCTTACGCCCATAGGCTGCTTTGCTGGCAGCAAGCTCCACAGTGCCGTCCTCCAGCTCCCTGTATACCCGGTAGCCGACGACGTTCTCATCGTCGACCGCATGCCAGCGGAAAGACTGGCCGCTGACCGAAATATTTTCCGGGGGATCCGGCTGCTCAGCTTCGTCTTCCACGAGTTCCGTATAGACGACGAGGCGGTCATCGTGTGTGCCATACTCCTGATTAAAGGTGCCGGTGCAGGTAATCAGATTCAGATGCCGTCCGTCGCTGCGCCCGAAAATTTCCTCAAGCGGAGCCTCACGTCGATCGTAAACGATCGTTTTCGTCACTTCAAACTGAAACTCATTTCCTTCGTCATCGGTTACAAAAACCTCTTCTCCAGCTTCCAGCTCATGCAGATCGTAAAATACGGCAGGACCGTCGCGGCTGTCTACGTGACCAGCCAGTACTGCGTTCCCCTGTTCTCCGGGACGCACACCCGGTTCAAACCAGCCGACCCCCTCAGCTGAATCAGGAACGCCCATCTGCCCGTTATCCAGTATGCCGACCTCCTCCAAATCGGCTTCCACGTCAATCGCCGGAATAGAGAGCGTTTCAGGGAGCCCAGGTCCCGTATCTTCTTCTGAAGCCTCCGGTGCTTCCTCCTGATTTGGATGGACCGTGAATGCGTCCATATCCTCAAATTCTCCGGCTTCTGCTTCCTCTGGCTCAGCCGGTGCTTCATTGCGCTCGGACAGCACCTGCGTCTCAGTCGGACTGGAGAAAACAGGCTGGATGAGCACCACGATCATAAAAGCAGCTGCGGCAGCTGCAGCCGGCAGCAGAAATAAGTACATGAGTCGCTTCATGTCAGCCTCTCCTTCCGCTGTCAATCGGACCAGTCCGGGAGCTTTGCTCCCGGAAGATCCGTATATAATCAGCCGTTACTGCTGGCTGCTCCACTTCTTTCGACCAAGCACCAGTGCACCTGCCGCAGCAATGAAGGCTGTCAGCATGGCCCACATAAAGGTCGTGTTGGATGCGGTACCGCCAAGACCAGTTGCCGGCATCTCTTCAGGCATGCTGTCTGCAGCGAACATGTCCGGGTTCTGGTCGACGATCGCTCCGCCCAGCACTTCACCGAGCATAAACATATGGTGGAAACCGTGACGGAACTCATCGCTCCACGTGCGCTCAAATTCACCTGCGGTATACGCATCGAACGTATTCGTCACGTCCGCTACGTGGGAACGGATTTCCTCTTCCCCGGCTTCTTGCGGAATGCCTGTTGCTTCATCGAGGAAGGCGGAAAATTCAACGACGTAGCTTTCCAGATCCGCTTCTGCCTGCGTTCGTGCATCGGCATCATCTTCAATTGCCGCTACAGTCATGTCACCGAAGAAATCAATGTGACTCTGCCAGATCGGTTCGAAGGCTTCTGCGCCATCATCTCCATAGACAGATCCGATTGTTTCTGTCAGATCCGCTGTATTTTCATCCAGTGCCCAGGACACAAAATCAAAGTCTTCTGCACCATCAAAGCCTTTCTGCATCGTGAAGGATGCCAGGAAGAAATGCTCGGACAGAAGGTGGTTCAAGTGTGCACGAAGGTCTGCGGCCGGTGTGGACACCTCTGTGTTATCAAAGTCTTCCGGGAACTGTCCGGAAATAGCGCCGCCAAGGTTCACGCCGATATCAAACATGTGGTGGAAGCCGTGACGGAAATTCTCGTATGCCTCCATGAATTCGCCGTCCACATAGGAATCAAACGTGCTCGATACATCTTCAACGTGTGCAGAAATCGCTTCTTGACCAGCTTCCTGCGGCAGACCGCCTTCTGTTGCGGCATCAAGGAAAGCAGAGAATTCGTCTACATAGTTATCCAGATCTGCTTCTGCCTGGGCGCGTGCTTCTTCGTCTCCTTCGGCTTCGGCTGCTACCATGTCACCGAAAAAGTCGATGTGGCTCTGCCAGATGCGGTTAAATTCTTCTGCTCCTTCAGATCCGTAAACAGATTCGATCGTCGCGGTGATCTCTGCTGTGTTTTCATCCAAAGCCGCTCCGGCTTGCGCCGTATCCTCTGCTCCATCAAATGCTTTCTGCATAAACGCGACTGTCAGTGCAAAATGCTCGGAGAAAAGCTGATCCAGGTCAGCCCGCAGATCAGCTGCCGGTGTGGAAACTGTCGGACTGTAGTCATCGTGATCGTGGTCTCCGTGATCATCAGCCATTGCAACGGTTGGTGCAAATACGAGCAGTGCGCAGGACGTCAGTGCTGCTTTCTTCATCATTTTCATCAATAATCCCTCCGTTTTTGTTTTGCTTTCACAAGAGTAAACGGAAGGAAAAAAGGATTGGATCACTTTTTCTCAAAAAAAATAAAAATACCGCTCCCGGACCTGTCCGGAAGCGGCTTTCCTGTTCTATTCTTCTTTTATCTGATCAAGCGGCTTCACCGCCGGGCCTTCGAGTACATCGCCGTCTGTGTTAAACCTGGACCCGTGGCATGGACAGTCCCACGACCGGTCCCCGTTATTCCAATAGAGCTCACAGCCGAGGTGGGTGCACGTTGTATCCACGATTGTGACGTGGCCTTGCTCATCCTTATAGGCACCTGCACGCTTTCCGTTTACATTGACGACTGCGCCTTCATTGAAATCGAGGTCTTCTACCTTTTTGCTCTTTCCGCGGTCGAGCTTTCCACGGACAAACTCCATGGCAACATCCATGTTTTCCTTAACCGCATGTTTCATTTCTTTTCCCGGCCTGAAGCGGGATGGTGTATACAGCGGCGCGTATTCGTTTCGCTTTTCCGTAATCCGGTCCGCGATGATCTGCGCGGCAGCAACGCCGTTCGTCATGCCCCACTTTGCAAAGCCGGTGGCGACGAATACATCATCTTTTCCCGGATTAACAGGTCCCGCATACGGGAGCCCGTCCAGTGTAAATACATCCTGGGAGGCCCAGCGGTAAGGCACTGCAGCGGTATCAAAGTGATCGAGGCCGAACTGATGCAGTTTTTTATAGTTTTCAAGCGTATTCACCTTCTGTCCGCTCGTATGTCCTTCTCCGCCGATAAGAAGAAGCTCTCTTCCATCCGTATCAAACGCACGGCGAATCGACCGCTTCGGGCTTTCCACATTCAAATACATCCCTTCCGGCGCTTTTGTGTTCAGACGGAAAGCAACGGAATAGGATCGTTCCACGTGCAGCCTCGCGACGAACAATGCCTGCAGGTCTTTGAATGGATAGTGAGTCGCCATCACCACATGGTCCGCCATCACGACGGAGCCGTTTTCCATGAGCACCTGCGGCCGCTTCCCGCGCTTAATATCGACTGCCCGCGACTGCTCGAATACAGGCATGTTTTCGACCTCCAGATAGCGAAGCAGCTTGGCGAGAAAGCAGACCGGGTGAAACTGGGCCTGGTCATACATTGCCAGCATGCGACGCTTCGTGCCGTCAAAGGCTTCTTTTTCCACCATGCCGCCATCAAGCTCCAGCTTTAAATACGCTTCCGCCTCCCGTTCCAGCTGCGTCATTCCCGCTTCCGTATCGGCATATAAATATGCGTTCTGCCGCTCAAAATTGCAGTCAATATTCAGCTTGCGGGTCATCCGCTCGATCCAGCTGATCGCATCCTCGTTGGCATCGTAGTATAGCCGGGCATTATCGACACCGACCTGATCAATCAAATCTGCATATTTCAGTCCGTGCTGGGACGTTATCTTTGCTGTCGTCCAGCCGGTCGTGCCAGCACCCATCCGGTCGGCCTCCACGAGCACAACCTGAAAGCCCCGTCTCGCAAGCATAAAGGCAGTCGAAACGCCTGCAATACCTCCGCCAATGACGCAGACCTCGGTATCGAGATCCTCCTCCAGTGCCGGAAATGTCTGTGTAGGCCGCTCCCGCCATAGTGATACGGGCTGTTCGGGCAGCTTGTTCATCCGGATCCCCCCTTAAAAAGTCGCTTTGCTTTCGATATTCCCACTGCCATTATTTATGAAACGAAATTATTTGAAAATTCGACGATTTATGATATATTGTAATCGCTTACATTTTTTTCGCTTCATCAAATACAGAGAAGAATGGGAGAGTGTGCACATGATCTACGCAAAGCCGAATACGGAAGGCAGTCTGGTTCAATTTAAAAAGCGGTACGATAACTATATTGGAGGACAGTACGTGCCGCCGAAAAACGGTGAGTACTTTGAGAACACGACGTCGGTAACCGGTGAAGTCTTTACCGAGCTTGCCCGCTCTTCGAAGGAAGATGTAGAGGCCGCCATTGAAGCGGGCCACGAAGCAAAAGCCTCCTGGGGCGCAACATCGCCGACCGAACGAGCAAATATTCTGCTGAAAATTGCAGATCGCATGGAAGCGAACCTGGAAATGCTGGCTGTTGCTGAAACGTGGGAAAACGGAAAAGCCGTCCGCGAGACGCTTGCTGCCGATATCCCGCTTGCTATTGACCATTTCCGTTATTTTGCGTCTGCTATCCGCGCTCAGGAAGGCGGCATCAGTCAGCTCGATGATGATACCATTGCCTATCATTTTCACGAGCCTGTCGGCGTCGTCGGTCAGATTATTCCGTGGAACTTCCCGATTTTAATGGCAACATGGAAGCTTGCTCCAGCTCTTGCTGCAGGTAACTGTGTTGTCCTGAAACCTGCTGAGCAGACGCCGTCCAGCATCTTTGTGCTGCTCGAGCTGATTGAAGATCTGCTTCCGCCAGGGGTGTTGAACATCGTCAGCGGTTTCGGTGTGGAAGCCGGAAAGCCGCTCGCGTCCAGCTCCCGAATTGATAAAGTAGCCTTTACCGGGGAAACGACGACCGGCCGCCTGATTATGCAGTATGCATCAGAAAATATTATTCCCGTTACGCTGGAGCTCGGCGGCAAGTCGCCGAACCTTTTCTTCGCTGATGTGATGCAGCAGGAGGACGGATACCTTGAAAAAGCACTTGAAGGCTTTGCAATGTTCGCGCTGAATCAGGGCGAAGTATGTACCTGTCCGTCCCGCGCCCTGATCGAAGAGTCCATCTACGACAGCTTTATGGAAAAAGCTGTAGACCGGGTCAAGCGCATCAAGACCGGCAACCCGCTTGATACGGATACGATGATGGGTGCTCAGGCATCGAAGGAGCAGCTCGATAAAATCCTGTCTTACCTCGATATCGGCAAACAGGAAGGTGCCAAGGTACTTGCCGGCGGCGAACAGGCGCACCTGGACGGCGACCTTTCCGGCGGATACTACGTGCAGCCGACTATTTTTGAAGGGCACAACAAAATGCGTATTTTCCAGGAGGAAATTTTCGGCCCGGTGCTTTCCGTCACCTCGTTTAAAGATCAGGCGGATGCGCTGTCGATCGCAAACGATACGCTTTACGGCCTCGGCGCCGGCGTATGGTCCCGCAATATTAACACGGCCTACCGCTTCGGACGCGCGATTCAGTCCGGACGCGTGTGGACCAACTGCTACCACGACTATCCGGCTCACGCAGCATTCGGCGGATATAAGAAGTCGGGTATCGGACGCGAAAACCACCTGATGATGCTGAGCCATTACCAGCAGACGAAAAACATGCTGGTCAGCTACAGTGAAGAACCAAAAGGCTTTTTCTAAGCCAAAAAAAGAAAGGGTGTTCTGTGATGACAGAACGAGTAACCGCAACCGAGGAGACGCTGGAACTGATTGAGAAGCTGAAAAAGCGCCACGGTCCGCTCATGTTTCACCAGTCAGGCGGATGCTGCGACGGCAGCTCCCCGATGTGCTACCCCGACGGTGACCTGCGAATTGGTGAAAGCGACGTGTACCTCGGCGAGATCGGCGGCTCTCCGTTCTATATGTCACGAGATCAATATGAATATTGGAAGCACACGCAACTGATTATCGACGTCGTCGATGGACGCGGGGGCATGTTTTCGCTGGAAGGCCCGGAAGGAAAGCGTTTCTTCACCCGCTCCCGCGTCTTCAGTGAGGAAGAACGAAAAGAGCTGCAGCTTTAGCATTTCTGGACATTTTCAAGCAAACCGTTTATACTTCCGTTAACAGTATACATTTATCCTGAGTGGACGAGAGATCTGGCTCTACGACTCCACGGCAACCTGCCTCGCAAGGTGCCAACGCCAGCAGAGCAATGCTCTGAGCGATGAATGAACGGATGAACCCCTTCTCTCATCGTGACAGAAGGGGTTTTTTGTGCATTTGCACGGACAGGGAATGTATGCTGAATCTATCAGCAGAGGAATGATGTATGATGAGTTACGCTTCCGCTCTATTTTGTCACCACGCCGATCCGGGAACCTATTTTCAGTCAACGGCGGCCAGAATGAAACAAAAAGCTGCCGGCTGTCAGTTTATCTTTGATGCCGGCACCTCCTTTTTCCACGATCGCTTTTACGTATACGCTTCCTCGATTCGCGGAACAGAATATCGCATCACGCTCTCCCGGGAGCAGTCCGAAACACTGCAGAAAAAAGGGCCCGGTTCCCTTGAACACTTTTTATGGAGTGAGCTGGAAAAGCAGGGGTTTCCCGCTGCCAAGGTGCAGTAAATCGCAACGAACTTCCTGCTGCTCAACGTATTGAATAACTGAAATACGCAGGCGGAGTCCATTCAGCTATCCAAGAACGCTCGTGAAAAAGCTGTATCTGTATCTCCAATAATCGCGAAAAAGACGTCCAGCATGATCGCTGGACGTCTTGTTGTTTCCTATGCTCCTGTTTCCTGACGCAAGTGGTGCACAAACCGGCGAACAAGCTGATCTCGTGTCCGTTTTGCAGAGAACTTCAGCTTAAGCTTGCCTGTGAGGCTGACCGGCTTTTTTTCACCTTCGTAAATCAGCTGTGTTTCGTTTTCGTTTAATTTGATCAGCGTAAAGCGCAGCGTCATGGCGAAATGTCCATCCGCTTCAAACGAAATCTGCTTCACTTTTTGGGACGGTTCATCGCGGTAATCCGTTGTTTCTACCACGTACGTTATTTCCCGTCCGCCCTCCGAGCACGTCTGCCGATGCTTCGCTCCAATAGTATCGCTGCTTCCTTCAATCAGTTCACTGTGAACAACGTGCGGCAGCAGGGTGCCGATGGAACGGTCCTGAAATCTGTGCCACACAACTTCAATATGTGTCGGAACGAGAGATTCTTCCTCCCACTTCATCTTGTTGCCCCCTCCTGCCCATTCGTTTCCTATGTTCCTATTATCGGGGCAGAAACACCGGCAAATCAAGCGATTCGGCTGTGGGAGATTATGAGAAATTGACGGAACTGTGGGAGGCCAGACTGATCCTTGTGAACCTGCACAGCTCGTACGTTTCTCGAACAGCGAACGAAGCCGGCATTTTCAGGTGCTGCATGATAAATGGTTCTACGCTGCTTCCAGCTCGCCTGACAACAAAAAAAACAGCAGGCCGCCCGGGTGCTGCGGACGTCCTGCCGTTTTTGTTATGAAGATACTTTAAGGGGGAAGATCTTCATGAAAAAGGGGGAGATAATTTGGTGCTCTCTCTTACAATTTCCACTTTAACATCTTTGTGTTAAAAACGTGTTTCAGAAGCGTAAAGGATTATGAAAGGATTGTAAAAAATTGTTCAGCTATAGTGGGGCGAGCTGTTTTTCTGCCAGACCTCCATCAGCTTATGCAGCATTTTCGGGGTATGCACAAATGCATTCTGCCGGTGCAGCCGCTCTGTCCGCTGATGCGGATCTTTTCCGAACGGGCCGACGTTCAAGACCGGTGCCTTCAGCTGCTGCATCGCTTCAAATGGAATCGTGTAACCCGTCCCCCAGACCGGTGTATTGTTGCGGTAAGCATCAAGCTCAGAGTCAGGCTTTTGATAGTTGACATAGCTGAGGTCGCAAATCCCGTTAAAGTAGTGGACGTGCTCGACGCTGAAGCCTTCTTCGCCTGCCGTCTGCTTTAAACTCTCCACGGCCTCCTGAATACGGCTCTCATCTGAAGAGTTGACTGCCGGATAGTACGGCGGTGCGAAAAACAGCACGGCGGCCGGGGCCAGCTCCGGACAAAGCAGCATCCACTCTCCGGCAAGACGGATCGCCTGCTCCCGGTCATCCCAGTCCTCTTCCTGCAGAATCGTGCGGGTCCCCTCCTCAATCAGATCTTCATCAAATTTATTTTTTACATAGGCGTAAAGCTCTTCGTAGCGGATGACACGAACGCCTGCGACGCCTTCTACCTGCTCACGTTCGCATAACCGCCGATAGTCGGCGCTGCACTGGTCCATCGCGCCGGTAACGACTTCTTCAAAGGTGTCCATCACCGCTCCTGCATCACGCTTCATCGTAAAGACGTTATAGAGGGCAGCGGCCCGGTACGGGGTCTGGGTCGAATATTCCAGCTTCAAATCCCGCAGCTGCAGCGAAACCGGAAGCGGCGTGCTTTCGCCGAGATCTTCTTCTCGAAACGCAGGATTCCATTCCATTTCTTTTGATACGTAAGAGGACATATAGGTTGCCGTAATGCCGCTGAGCGGTTCCCCTACGTGCGTTTCCTTTCCGTAGAACAGAACTGCCGGCATAATTTTGCCCATCGTGCCTGTATAAATATAGTGGGTCTCATCACCCGGCCGCTGCGTGAAGGAGGGTTCACTGTTCAGGAAAAGCGTATAATCCAGCGCGTGCCTCTCTTTCAGCTTCAGCAGCTCCGGCACCACTGTCCGCATGCCGACAGAATCGACCTCTTCATCCGGGACCGAAACGAGTATGAGATTGAGCGGCCAGCCTTCTTCAATAGCCTGCTCCATCACATGCAGATGCAGCACAACTCCCATTTTCATGTCCATCGTACCGCGGCCAAACAGATAGTTATCGGACTCTAAATCGCTTCTGGCTGCTTCCGGGAGCGTTTCAGCTTCCTCCTTCAGCTTCATGGTCAGCGCCTTCGGATCAAATGCAAACGGTTCCAAATGGCCGTATTCCTCTGTCTGAACCGTATCAAAGTGGCTGATCATGACGATCGTCTTTGTAACGTCTGCATCTGGATGCCGGTATACAGCTGTCAGGGAACGCCGGCCTTTATCCGCATCATGCAAGTGAACGTAATCCCGGTGTTCTTTAAAATAAGGAAGCAGCTTCAGCTTCTCTTGTAATTTAACTGGAAAATCTTTTTCTCCTTGTGAAAACGTCCGGCTCTCCCAGCCGACTACTTCACAAAGAAGTTCTTCAAGTGCTTCAGGTGTGTGCCATAACATGCCAACCATCCTCCCGCTGATAAAAAGTCCATTCCTTCACCAGTTTACCTTATCTGCAGAAAAAAACCATCAGTGAAGCAGAAAACCTTCCAATTCCGCTCCGTTGCCTGCACAATAGAAGAAGTATTGAAAAAGGACGTGATCGGATCGTGACGATACTTATCAGGCCGGCGATGCCAGAGGATGCTGCCAAACTTGCCGCTATAGCCTCGGACGTAACAGACGAAGGCTTTGGTCTTGCGAGTCCGGAGGAAGTGACACACACTGCTGCTTCGATGGAAGAAAAGATTCTCACTGTCGGAAAAGACCCCCGTTCGTTGTTTTTAACAGCAGAGAGCGATGGACAGCCTGTCGGTTCGCTGATCTTTCAGCGAAGTTCGCAAGTCAAATACGTCCACCACGGCAGTTTCGGCATGTCGCTTGCCCCTGCCTCACGAGGAGCGGGCATCGGTCGAAAGCTGATGGAGGCACTGCTGAGCTGGGCAGCAGAAGCACCAGGCCTCGAAAAAATCACGCTCGAAGTACTCGCAGAAAACACAGCCGCCCGGTCTCTCTACAAACAGTTTCAATTTGAAGAGGAGGGCAGGCTGCGCCGCCATGTCTACTATCAGGGTGCCTATGACGACCTGATCCTGATGGCCCTGTTTCTAAATCAGGAAAACCGAGTTTAGTCCCAGCTTTCAGTGGGAAACAGAGTCGTACACGATCCCAATTAAAGGAGCTGACTGTATGACACAACATCGTTTAAACCAGCTTGAAATCGGTCAAAATTACACGGCAAAGGAGCTTGACAGCTTCGTGTCCACGACGGATGTCGTCGTTCTCTCTTCAAACGAAGAGCAGCTGTTTACCGATCCGGAGCGCGAATACAAAGTTGCCGGTTCTTATAATGGCTTTTTCGAGCATTCCTCCGACAACGGAGAAAAGTATTTCCGTGAAAAACGTGCTTATATAGTAGAGAAAGTCTGACGCTGTTTCACGTGAAACGTTTAAATCCCGGACCAGTAAGAGACGGTCCGGGATTTTTATCAGCCGTGAACGTGATAGATGAAAAAGCCTGCAGAGGGTCAAAAGAGCGCAGCGGGATTTGATCCGCTGCGCTCTTAGCATATCGTGATTTATTCGTCTTCGACGAGCTCGTACGCGCCTTCTTCGTTGTGCGTTTCCTGACCGGTGATCGGCGGGTTGAACACGCAGACCATGCGCATATCCGAGCCTTCGTATGCTCGCAGATAGTGCTCGTCGTTCTTATCCAGCGCGTAGATTTCGTTGGCTTTGATCGGCCATACTTTGCCGTCTGCAACCGTTTCTACTTCACCCTCACCCTCAATGCAGTAAACTGCTTCCAGGTGGTTCTGGTACCAGATGTGCGTTTCAGTACCTGCTTTTATGACAGTATCGTGTACGGAATAGCCCATGTTGTCCTTTTTCAGGAGCAAGCGGCGGCTTTCCCAGTTTTCACCTTTTACGTGCTGATCGGAACCAATGATGTCTTCCAGTCGAACTACCTTCATGTCTGAAATCCTCCTCGATGTTTTCCGGTATTCTTCTACTATACAGACTGTCCGTTATCCGGACAGCAGAAAAGAGCGGCCGAAAGCGGAGTCCCGGCCGCTCTGATTCTGTTTTATTAAGTCGTTACTTCGCTGCCGTTTTCGTCTTTACGTTCATGGATTTGAGAGCGTCCTTGATGCTTGCTTCAATAATATCCAGTCCTGCCTGCAGGCCTTCCTCGTCAATGTTAATCGGCGGGAACAGCTTGAACACCTGGTCGTGTCCCCCTGCTGTTTCCATGATCAGCTGTCGTTCAAAGGCGTGCTCTGCCACCTTTTCACTAAAGCCTTCAATATCAGAAGAAATACCCTGCATGAGACCTCGTCCTTTACGGTGAGCCTTCATCTCCGGATATTTATCAATCATGTTATCAAGGAACTTCGTAACGGTTTCTGCGCGTGCCTGGACGCTCTTTTCAAACTCCGGGTCTTCCCAGTACGTGAGTGATTCTGTCGCAGTGACAAACGCCATGTTGTTACCGCGGAACGTACCGTTATGCTCGCCCGGCTTCCAGTCGTCCAACTCCGGCTTAATGAGCGTGATTGCCAGCGGCAGGCCGTAGCCGCCGATCGACTTGGACAGGCAGATCACGTCCGGCTTAATGCCGGCAGGCTCAAAGGAGAAGAACGTACCCGTACGTCCGACGCCAGCCTGAACATCGTCCACAATCAGGACAATGTCCCACTCGCGGCAGATGCGCTCCAGGCGCTGCATCCATTCAAAGCTTGCGGCGTTAATACCGCCTTCACCCTGTACGGTTTCAAAAATAACCGCTGCCGGAACGGCTACGCCGCTTCCGTTGTCTTCCAGGAATCGCTCGAAGTAGTCAAGCGTGTCTTCGCCTTCAACAAAGTTATCATACGGCATTTGAACCGTATGGCTCAGCGGAATGCCGGCACCTTTACGCTTCATGGAGTTTCCTGTTACAGACAGGGAACCGATCGTCATGCCGTGGAAACCGTTCGTGAAGCTTACGATGTCCGTGCGGCCGGTCATTTTACGTGCAATTTTCAGCGCACTCTCGACCGTGTTCGTTCCTGTTGGTCCCGGGAACATAATGCGGTAGTCCATGTCACGTGGTTTCATAATGACGTCACGGAACTTCTCCATAAACGCTACCTTTGCGTCTGTTGCTTTATCAAGTGAATGCGTGATGCCATCGTCGAGGATATAGTCAACGAGCTTTTTCTTCATAGCAGGTTCGTTGTGGCCGTAGTTCAGTGCGCCTGCACCAGAGAAAAAGTCGATATACTCCTTGCCTGCTTCATCCCACATTTTGTAGCCGCGGGCTTTCGTAAATACGGTTGGAAAGCTTCGTACATAGCTTCGTACACTGGATTCAAGCTCTTCGATCAACTGTAGCTTTTCATTCATGGATAAAGGTCCTCCCAATATAATTGTAGTCACCTTGTCTAAGCGGACGGTTGTCTTCCGATCTTGCCTGTGAGTTTATTTCTTCCAGAAAGGTCCGATACGGTACGTGTATTCTGCTTTCCCGTCTTCTTCCGGGAACACGTCCGCAGGGAACGTTTCGCGTACTTCAAATGACGTATCTTCTGTCTTCGCCAGCTTCTTAAAGAGAGACTGGGAAGCGACATTGTCTTTTGTAATCGTTGCTTCCAGATACTTGACATCTTTCGCTGCGTCACGGCTGAGAAGCTCATCCAGCATTTTGTAGGCTACGCCTTTTCCGCGCTGGGAGCTGTCCACTCCTACCTGCCATACAAATACTGTATCCGGATGCTCCGGCTGGATGAAACCGGTGATAAATCCGACTAGTTCGTCGTTTTCACGCGCAACGACGCAGGTCTCGGAAAAATATTCCGCCATCATAATATACTTATAGGCAGAGTTCAGATCTAACGACGTCTTCTTTGCCAGATTGTACATCCCCTGGCCATCTTCTTTGGACGGCTGTTCCAGTGAAAGGGCCTCAAGTACAGGAGTAACAGTAGTGCTGCTCATTACTTAAAAACCACCTTTTTTTTATTTATTTTGCGAGAAGTCATAGATCAGGATGTCTTCAAGCAAAGAAGCTTCCGTTTTTTCAACACTATTAATCATAGGACGCTTTGACTTTATTCGCAAACGGACTTAAACGGCATGGATAGTGATTAATCAGTATCGCTTAAGCTTAGTTATCTTCAGACCATCGATCTTGCTTATACCTCTCGATTTGTCGCTAATGCACCAGATTGCTACAGGTCGACTGTTAAATTTGCTTACAAATGGAAATTTATATCCATCTCCTCCTGTTTTTTCGGCCCGGTTTCTGTCCCGCCGCCGTGAAAGCGCTCATGGCACGCTTTCATATTATTTTCATTGATTCATATACCTGTTTATCAGAAAGCTAAACGGGAAATTATCAAAAAAGATGGGAGACGCCGAACGTAAAAACGGGTCTATCCCTTATCCCATCTAGGTCCTACGCCCTTGTAAAGATTCTATAAACTTTTTTAATCACGGATGAATTGCACCGTCCGTTTGCGGCTAAAACGAATGAAGCATTCTTTTGGTCAACGCACCCCTTTCTCTCCCGTCGCTTCATTTATTTTCAAATGAATGAAATACAGTCTGCTGTTAAGCGGTATACTATGAAAGAGTACAGGGAGGGAATAGCAGATGAAGCACAAAAAGTGGCTCTGGATTGGACTAGCTTTCGCAGCGCTTTATATCGGGGTGACCGCCTGGCACCAGCTGAAACCGCTGCCGGAGGGGATTGACTATACAGGTGATGTGCATATGCTGCAGGAGGATGAGGCGGTCTTTCTGGCAGATTTGACGTATCAGAATGAAGCAGACGAAGTGTATGAGCACGAGATTATGGAGGAAATGTTCCGCGTGATCGATGAAGCAGAGCGCTTTCTGATTATCGATATGTTTATGGTAAATGAATTTTCCGATGAATCACGGTCGTTTCCCGAGCTGAGCCGTGAATTCGGCGATCGGATCGAACAGCGGATGGCCGAGTCGCCTGACCTCAAGGCCGTGTTTATCACGGATCCGATCAATACGACGTATTTCTCTCATGAGGCGGCTCACATTGACAGGCTTGCCGATGCTGGTGTAGAAGTGATCTACACGAATTTGGAGAGACTGCGTGACCCAAATCCAATATACTCCAGCTTCTGGCGGATTGGTTTTCAATGGTTCGGCCAGCGGGGACCCGCTTGGCTGCCAAATGCGTTCGGTCCTTCCGCTCCGGACGTCACGCTTCGCTCGTACTTAAAGCTGGCCAATATTAAAGCGAATCACCGCAAGCTCGTGATGAATGAAGAAGAGGCGGTCATCACTTCTGCCAATCCGCATGACGCCAGCGGCTTTCACTCCAATATCGGCATCCGGGTATCAGGCTCTATCTTAAAGGAACTAGTCGATCAGGAACGGGCCGTCGCTGCGTTTTCTGATGGAGACCTCGATGCTTTTCCGACTTCGGAGGAATTAGATGAGTGGGTGACAATCAGAGAAGAAGGTCCGATTCAGGCGCAGCTCGTGACAGAGCAGAGTATCCGCCAGGCTGCTTTGAAGATTTTGGAGCGCGCGGAGCAGGGAGATACCGTCTGGCTCGGCATGTTTTACTTGTCAGACCGTTATATAATAGAGGGACTTCACGAAGCGGCAGACCGGGGCGTGCAGATTCAGGCAGTGCTTGACCCGAATCAAAATGCGTTCGGCCAGGAAAAAATCGGACTGCCGAACATTCCGGTTGCCTCTGAACTCGTGGACCGCGAGGACGGACTGATCACCGTACGCTGGTACGATACCTATGAAGAGCAGTACCATTCCAAGCTGCTCTACGCCGACCGCGGAGAGCAGGTAAACATTCTTGCCGGCTCCACGAACTTCACGGAGCGTAATTTAAATAACTACAATCTGGAGAACAACATCAGTTTGACTGCACCTGCCGACAGTCAGCTTGCCGAAGACGTGGACGCTTACTTTGAACGGATTTGGAACAATGAAGACGAAACCTTTACGGTAGCCTATGAGGAATATGAAGGGGCTGTCACCCCGTACCTGTACGGTCTTTATGTACTGCAAAAATCGCTCCGGTTTACTACGTATTAGCATTCTGCCAGCATCAAAAGCGTTTCCCGGATCCGGGAAACGCTCAGAGTGTCAATAAAGTCCTATTAGGTGAATAACGTTGCATTTGCCCGTATCTGCGGACACTCGCTTTCCGGAGGGAACGGGCTCAGCTAAGCGCTTCTTCCCTTCGTCAGAAGCGCTGGATCTTTGCCTCGTTCTGAGCCGAGGTCCTCCGATGTCGGCAGCTGGCAGTACGGTTCATATGTGTGGTTAGGCCTGCACGAGCTGCTTCCATACAGGTAGAACTTTCCCGATGAGACGTTTCGATGTTGAACAGGAGTATCCGTACTTCCTACAATTCCGTATAAAAGGTAAAAAAGCAGTCGCGTTTGCCTGTCGTGACATTGTTCTCCAACAATCAGAGCCGTGTGTCCGGCGGAGGCGCAACAAGCAGTCTGAAGATTTCGTGCCGTTCAGATCTGCGAACGGCATCCACGCACGAGCGGAGCCGGCCTGGTTTTTAAAGGCTTCTCGAGAGAAGCCTTTGTCCGAGTGAAGCCTTATCGCCGTTCGAACTTGAACGGCATGACAAGCGCGTGCGGAGCCGGACCGGCTCTTGAAGGCTTTTCGTGAGAAGCCTGAGTCCGAGTGAAGCCGCGCCATTCTCCCTTCATACAGGGGTCACCCTGAGAAATAGCTGAAGGCCAGCCCACCGCAGGCTAAGTAAGCAGAGGGGAAAGACAATCAAACAAAAAACATGTAAGCTGAAAGATTTTTTAAACAGCCTGAGAGCCTGCCGCGTGGATGCGGCAGGCTCTTTTTTTAATGGTCAAACCAGTAGTGCAGCGCCCGTTCCAATCCGGTGCGGCACCATTCAGCTACCCGCTGGTCCTGCTGCTCATAGGCTGCTTTTCCGACAGCTGCGCTGACAAACACGGCTTTAAAGATCGCGAGCTGCTCCGTATCGTCATCAATGGCTCCGTACCATTCATAAAAGCGCTTCTTCGCTTCATCCGGGAGCGCCTGATAGACGAGTGCAAGATCGGATGCCGGGTGCCCGACGTGCGCGTCGCCCCAATCGATGATGCCCTTTAGTCTTCCACTGTGGGCGATCAGGTTTTTGGGATGAAGATCGCCGTGTACAAGCGTTGTTTCAGCCGGATTTTCCCAATCCGGCACCTGCTGTAAATAGCGCTGGACCATCTCGATCGTCCGGCCGGAGCAGATCGGCGCCAGACCGTGCATGCTCTCTTCGAGCATCGGCTTGCGCTTTTTAGCAGACAGCCGCTTCAGCTCATCTCCTGGCAGGCCGCTTCCGGAAACCGGGAGCTGGTGCAGACGCACGAGAAAGCAGGCAAGCCGGTCTGCTTCACTGCCAAGCAGGTCTGTGTTCTGCTCCATGGCAAGCTCTCTGCCCGGCACATAGGAGAAACCGGTAAATGGATACTGGTGTCCTTCCGCTGTATCTGCGAACGGCACCGGCACATCATACACGCTGTGAAACTGCCGTTCGGCCAGCATGTTCAGCACATACTTCTCATTGCATAAAGAACGCCAGCCTTTTTCATGTCTCGGAAATCGGAACACGTACCGGCCCCCAGCTGCATAAACGATCGTATCGAAGCCGGTGCCTGTATGCTCCAGCCTGACCGGAGCCATGTCCGGAAGCGCAGCTTCTACATATGCTTCCGCCTCCCGGCGGGTAATATCTCGAAATGAAACGGTCGTCATACGGCCTCCTCCTCTGTCGTTTCATTTTACAACAGAGAGTGCCGGCCTGTCGTCTGCAGGCCCTGCTCGGCAGGCCATTTTCAACATGCTACTTTTTCACGTGAAACGGACACTGTCCCTTTATCGGTTCCGCGTCATCTCCGATAAAGAATTGCTTCCATTCCTGATGCTCCGGATCGCCGTAGTGGCTGATATCCGGATGAGTCGGCAGCTGGTCCCACTCCTCGACCCGCTGACGTACCTTCTCACGGGACATCATGCCCCCAGGCTGGGTGCCCTCCAGTCCGTCAAAAATTCGCCGCGGCTGAAACCCAAGAATGAGGCTGTTGCCAAGATCCCTCGTTTTACGCTGCTTATAGGCCGGTGCATTCCCAAAGACAAAGATCGGCTCCTGCTCAAAGTGAAAATCCCATAAAAAATGCTCCGGGTCAGCCGGCTTATCGTTCGGCCAGGGAAGCGGATCCTGCTCGTGTAAGTATTGAAGCAGCTCCCAAAAGTAAGCGCGGTAATACTCAATGCTTTTCTCTTCCTGCTCCGGTTCTACGAACACAAACAGTCCATGTCTTGCGGGCTTTGGCTCCTGGAACAGCTGTAAAAATTCGTGCACGATTTGCGGAAGGGCGCTCCAGTCGTTATGAGGGACGCATCCGTAGCGCAGCTCTGCTTTCTTCTCCCCCTTTTGTCCAAAGTAGCAGGGAAAATCCTTTCGTGTAACAATCGAGCGAAACGTATCATATTCTTTATTAAACCAGGACGGAAGCTCTCTTCCGCCTGCAATCATCTGTTGATCCAGCAATCCATTCATCTTATGGCCCACCTCCTGGTCATTCTTATTCCCATTATCCTCCTATAAAAAACGGTAACTCTATACCATAACCTGCTATAATGGTTAAAAACCGACAGGAGGCGTTTCGCATGCAGGTATTATCCCGTCTGTATCAATCGGCTTTTTACATCGCTACCCCTTTCCTCCCATGGCGGACACCGGAGCTTTTGGAAGGTCCTGGCACACTCAAGCATCTGCCTGCCCTGCTGCAGCACCGAAATCTGCAGCGCATTCTTGTGGTCACCGATGCCGGTGTTGAACAAGCAGGCCTTCTTGGCCCCCTGCTGGACTTATTTGAACAAAAAGGGATGACCGTGGACGTATGGAAAGACGTAACCCCCGATCCGACTTCTACTCAGGCTGCGAGTCTTGCGGAAGCGGTAAAGCGGTTTGATGCGGATGCGATTGCGGCTGTCGGAGGAGGTTCCGTCATCGATTGTGCGAAAGCAGCCCGGGCACTGATTGCCAGACCGGATCGTTCGCTGTCTGAGATGAGGGGCGTCCTGAAAATTCGCCGGCGCGGTTTGTTTTTTGCCGCCGTTCCAACAACTGCCGGTACCGGCTCTGAAGCGACCGCCGCCGCTGTAATTACCGACGCTGACACGCATGAAAAGTATGCCCTGATTGATACGTGCCTGATTCCCGATGCAGCGGTTCTTGATGCAGCCCTGACGGTCCAATTGCCGAAGCGGCTAACCGCTGCTGTTGGTATGGATGCGCTGACGCATGCTGTCGAGGCGTTTATCAGCCGCAGCAGAACGAATGAAACTGACCGGCATGCGGCAGAGGCTGTCCGACTGTTAGTGAAACACCTGCCAATTGTCTATCAGAACGGAGATAATCTGGAGAGCAGAAGACTCGTGCTCCATGCCGCTCATCTGGCCGGCCTGGCCTTTACAAAAGCGTTTATTGGAAATGTCCATGCGCTTGCTCATCAGCTTGGAGCTCAATACAGAATTCCTCACGGTGAGGCAAATGCTATGCTGCTCGTCCCGGTGTTACGCCAGTATGGCAGCCGCATTTATCCGCGCCTTGAGAAGCTGGCTGCAGCTGCCGGACTTTCCCAGACAGACGGTGCTGCTTTCATTGAGCTTTTGAACGAGCTCCGACAAAGCCTGGACCTGCCTGCTGGAACAGAAAGTCTGCAGACAGCGGACTATCCGGCGATTTCCCGTGCAGCGCTTCGCGAGGCAAATCCGCTCTATCCTGTACCTGTCATGTTTAGTGAGCGAGATATGTACGAAGTGCTTCGCTCTATCCATCTGTGAAAAGTTTGTGAATGAATGAGCATTTGTGTTGCATCCTGAATACAAAGGTTATATACTAAGCATACGGTTAATTTGTGATCTTATTCACAAGTTAGACTGTGTGTTTTTTGCTTCTTCTTGTGAATGTTTGAGCAAGTTGCTGGATGACCGATAATGAAGCTGATAGGATAGCTGTATACGATTTTTTGTGAATAATTGAGCAAGATAAAACAGGAGGTATGTCAGCATGAAAATTGCTGTTATTGGAAGCACACATGCAGGGACGGCCGCGGTTCGGAATATGGCAGAGCTGTACCCGCAAGCAGAGATTCACGTTTATGAGCGAAATGACAACGTTTCTTTTCTGTCCTGCGGTCTGGCACTGTACGTTGGAGGGGTAGTGAAAGATCCTCAAGGTCTCTTCTATTCGTCTCCTGAGGAAATGAAGGCAATGGGCGTGCACGTGCACATGGAGCACGATGTCACCACTATCGATACCGAGAGCCGCCAGCTGGAGGTCACCGATATGAAAACGGGCCAGGCCCGTACGGACAGCTACGATCGTCTTGTCATGACAACCGGTTCATGGCCAGTGACTCCGCCGATCGACGGTATTGACTTGGAGAATATTTTACTTGCAAAGAACTTTAACCAGGCGAATACGATCATTGAGCGCGGAGAAAAAGCCGAACACGTAACGGTTGTTGGCGCAGGCTACATTGGCGTAGAGCTTGTGGAGGCCTTTCAGCAGGCAGGAAAAAAGGTCACGTTGATCGATGGCGTTGACCGCATCTTGAATAAATATTTAGATAAGGAATTTACCGATATAGTCGAACATGATTTCCGCAGCAAAGAGATCGAACTTCGTCTTGGGGAATCTGTTGTCCGCTTTGAAGGCGACGGGCACGTGCAGCGTGTTATAACGGATGGCGGTGCAGTCGAAACGGATATGGTGATCATGTGCGTCGGCTTCCGTCCGAACACCGGCTTACTGAAAGGAAAAGTCGACATGCTCGATAACGGCGCTATCCGCGTGAATGATTATATGCAGACGAGCGATCCTGCGATTTTTGCAGCTGGCGACTGTTGTGCCGTACCGTACAATCCAACAGCAGGCCACGCTTATATTCCGCTTGCAACGAACGCGGTGCGCATGGGAACGCTCGTCGCCCGCAACATCATGCAGCCGCAGATGCGCCACGTCGGTACGCAGGGTACGTCAGGCCTGCACATTTTCGGGATGAACATGGCTTCTACCGGCCTGACAGAAACGTCAGCGGAAGCGATGGGCCTTGAGGTCAAAAGCGTAACGATTAACGAAAAACACCGTCCTGAATTTATGCCGACATCTGAAGACGTGCAGCTGAAGGTAACCTTTGATCCGAACTCCCGTCGTCTGCTTGGGGCGCAGGTCATTTCCAAAGCAGATGTGACGCAGTCGATCAACACGCTGAGCGTCTGTGTGCAGACGAGAATGACAGTAGACGAGCTTGCCTTCGTCGACTTCTTCTTCCAGCCGCACTTTAATCAGCCGTGGAACTTCCTGAACAAGGCAGGCCTGGCAGCCTTCGAACAGCCGCAGCCAGAGCACGCCAAGTAAAGGAGCCGAACGGTAAAGAATGCAAACGACAACCAGCACCCGGGAATGTTCTCCCGCGGTGCTGGTTTTTTCGTTAATAGGACTGTCCATCCTCATCGGTAAAGACCGATCGGACAGCTGATCGTTCAAATGCTGTGCCGGACGGAGCATGTCCGCTGACACGGACGACTGCGTTGTACACTCCTGCCCCCCGGCCGCCGACGGCTATCCGGTCAGGTGCCTGTCCCCTTGCCTGCTGCCGGTATTCACTGACCGCCTGGCCGAATGCGCGGCCTGCTCCCGGCTCACCCGGTGTGAAGCGGATATCTGCGTTCATCTCTATCACTCCCCGCCCAGACCGGTTCACGGCCGGGAAATCGGCCTCTGCCCGGAAGGAGCGGTTGTTTTCTTCTGCACGCACGTGCAGCTGGTCGTTCAGCTCAGATTCGAATTGAGCCACCAGTCCGTAAGCTTGCGACCCGTTGTCCGCTGCCCGGACCGTCAACTCTCCCGCTGACGGTTGTTCCAGGTCTACAAGATGATGATAAGCACCTTGGAAGAACGGTGTTTCATCCTCTTCTGCTGCGACCTTTACGACATCCACAGAGCCATCCGGCTTTTCAAGTTCAAGCTCCGCCAGCGGTTCCATGCTCATCCAGCTGAAGGAAACGCTGTCCGCTTCCTCTTCAATCATGATCGTTTCCTCTGCTCCGCCTTCCTGCTTCCCGCCTTTTACAAGCGTAGACAGAGAATCATCTGCTGTGGCTTCCATCAG
Organism: Bacillus daqingensis; assembly: GCF_042654445.1. Lineage (NCBI taxonomy): Bacteria > Bacillati > Bacillota > Bacilli > Caryophanales > Bacillaceae > Bacillus > Bacillus daqingensis. The sequence continues at coordinate 145,903 of NZ_JBHSGK010000005.1, read as the reverse complement.
GGAGGCAGCGCCTGCCTGACCGCTCAGAACGTGCTGTATGAATGGAAACGCATTCTCTCCTTGATGGACCTCACCGTGGTTCCAGTTTCCGACGCCGAGCATTGTTCCGTACGGAAGCGTAGCGCTCTCGACGGATACGACCCCGTCACTCGGACCGGAAATGAATCCGCTCCCAAACCAATAGCTGCTGAAAATGGGACCGGTTCGATCACCAGCCAGAGTAAAGTACCGATTTTCCTGCACTTCCGGCCGGGAATCGGTAATGGAGCGGAAATGATTCATGACGCCTGTCTGCAGACTCTGCGTTCCTTCACTGTTTTGGCCGATTAAATCAGCCAGCCAGCCGAGCGAGGTGCTGTTTGCTAAATCGGCGAGCTCCGATCCATCGTGCGGCGATCCGATCGTGATCACGTCCGAGACGAGCGAATGCCTTCCTTCATGAATCAGTGCTACCTGGGTATCGACACCGCCCTTGCTGTAGCCGACCACTACGATCTCTTTCCCGTTAAAATGCGCGGAAATGTCATCAAGCTGACCTGCCAGCATCGCACCGTTATCCCAATAGCTTTTCGGCTCTCCGCCAGAATCATGGAGCTCCACAAATACGGTCTCATAGCCGGCCTCTCTGGCAGTATCGTACATCGAATTTCCGTCATACCAGGTCGTGGAATCGTTCGTCAGTCCTTGCACAAATACGAGCACAGGCTTCGCCGGATCCACCTGGGCCGGCGGGTCGCCGTATGTAATGGTCCCCGGTGTCAAGTCACCACCGCCTCCCTTGAATTCTCCGGCAGAAACAGTCTGAATCGGCATGAGCAGCATCACAGCAAGAACCAGCAGTAAGATACGCATCTTCTCATCCTTTCCCTCATTGGAGGCGGATTACCCGCCCGTATTTGCCTTTCGGCTCTCTCAGAGTTCGAGGTTCAGCTTCTCTTCCCTGCCGTACTTCCTTCTCTTTCAAGATGTTCACAGGAAAGACCTTCCTGTTCACCAGAAAATCCGTGACCTTCGTAGAACTACTTTGTGATTCATTTCACAAAAGTTCCACATTTACAGCCCTTTTTCTGTTTTATAATAGAAGTAGTACGCAAAGGAGGGGTCAGCTTATGGCCGAAGTACCATCACTGAATTTGCACCAGCTGAAGCGAATGAAAGAAGAACTAACGCGTTTTATGATGACGTATCAGTTTGCCTTGGATGAGATTGTTACGAAAATCGAAATTCTGCAGCAGGAATTTCACTACATGAACGACTATAATCCCATTGAACACGTGAATTCCCGCCTGAAAAGTCCGGAGAGCATCGTCGAGAAGCTGCACCGGAAACACCTGCCGATTAACTTAAGCTCCATGCGAGAAAATATTCAGGACATTGCAGGCGTGCGTGTCATCTGTTCGTTCCAGTCAGATATTTACGAAATCAGCCGCATGCTCCAGCAGCAGAAGGATCTCGACGTGCTTGAAGTACGGGACTACATCAAAGAGCCGAAAAAAAGCGGTTACCAGAGCCTGCATCTGCTCGTACGCATCCCTGTCTTCATGTCCGACCGGGTAGAGCACGTTTGTGTGGAAATTCAGATCCGCACGATCGCCATGGATTTCTGGGCAAGCCTCGAGCATAAGATTTTTTATAAGTACGATCGGGACGTTCCGGCGAGACTTCGCGCGGAGCTGAAAGAGGCCGCCGATTCTGCCGCAGCGCTTGACCGGAAGATGGAGAAGCTTCATTTGGAAATGAAAGAGCTGAAGGACAAGGAAGAAGATCCTGAAGGCGTGTTTGAGCTTATTTTAAAGGATAACCGCCTGCGTCTCCCTGAAGCGTTTTTAAAGCAGGACGACGACGAAACGCTGAAGTAAACAGCATAAATGAAGGCTGCATCGGTTTTTACACCGGTGCAGCCTTTACGTTTAATCTGTGAATTCGATAACAAGCTTGCCGATCATGGTGCCGGATTCCAGTTTTTGATGAGCTTCCCTGAACACGGACGCATCCAGCCCGCGGCGGCGCTCGGTAATCGTTGTTTTCAGCGTTCCGGCATCCAGCCTGGATGAGACTTCTTCCAGCAGCCGGTGCTGTTCGATCATATCCTCTGTCTCAAACAGCGCGCGTGTAAACATGAATTCCCAGATGAAACCTGCGCTTTTCTGTTTTAATAATCCGAGGTCGAGCTTTTCCCCGGTTTCGACAATGGAGCAGATCATGCCCTGCGGCTTAACGACATCCGCCATTTTATCCCAGTGTGTGTCGGTTGCGTTCAGGCAGAAAATATAGTCAACTTCATGAATGCCTTCCTGCTCCAGCTGCGGCCTGAAATCGTCGTGGTGGTTGATGATCGTGTCCGCTCCCATCTCACGGGCCCAGTCCGTTGTTTCCTTCCTCGAGGCTGTCCCGATGACGTGCAGCCCTGCCTGTGCTGCCAGCTGCAGCGCAATCGACCCGACACCGCCAGCAGCACCGATAATCAGAATCGATTTCCCTTCATTTTTCTCAGCTGCCTGAGCGATGCCAAGCCGGTCAAACATGCCTTCCCAGGCGGTGATCGCGGTCAGCGGCATCGCAGCTGCTTCTGCAAAATCGAGCGATGAAGGCTTTTTGGCCGCTATTCGTTCATCGACTGCATGGTATTCACTGTTAGCTCCCTGTCTGCCGACCGAGCCGGCGTAATAAACCTCATCGCCCTCCTGGAACAGTGTCACCTCTGCTCCGGTTTCAACAACAATCCCGGCTGCGTCCCAGCCAAGAATTTTGGGCTCCTCTTCTTTACCGTCTTTTGGCGCCCGGATTTTCGTATCAACCGGATTAAGCGAAACAGCTTTTACTTGCACCACAATATCGTGCGGCTTCGGCGTTGGCCGTTCCACCGTTACATTTTGCAGGCTGTTCTCATCCTCAGCCGGAAGGTATTCATAAAGTCCAACTGCTCTCATCGTCGTCATCGTCTTCTCTCCTTCATCATATGATTATCATTTGAACGAGTCTGTACCCTGCCATGGCGGGACTTTGTATGCTTATACAAAGATCTGTTTGACATATACCAGAAAGGTGCGTATCATGGGCATTACTCGGAAAACAATAGTGTTTCCGTTAGAACCTGCTGTACTCCCTTATTAGACAACCGTTCCGTGTAACAGCCGGAGCGATCATATTTTGGCAATCTGTGACAGACAATAGTGCTGTTTTCGCAAAGCCGAAGAGACGAACCCGCCAGAGGTACGTCTTTTCGGCTTTTTTTCTGTCCGCTTTCGACTAGAAAGGTGGTATTAGCGTGACATTTTTCATCGATCACAAACAAAAACGAGTTCACCGTGTACTATGCGCAGGTGACAAATGTGGATTTAACGAAACACCCGCAGATCAGCGGGAGTTTACAAACAGCAGCGAACAAATCGACCGTCTCGTTCGCGACATGGCTTATCATAAGTGTTCGCACTGTGAAGCCTTTACCCTTGTTGGAAAATAAGTAAACCCATAACGTAAGCCGTTCCTCTATTCAGGAACGGCTTTTTGCTTGTTCACTGGGCATCCATAACCAGCACGATGTACCCCTTATCGGTATAGAAATCCCAGGAAACGAAATGATCAAGCACCGGCTTTCCCACAGCACTTTCCAAGTCTACCTCCTGAAGCATCCGGTGTTCCAGCGGCCGCTTCGCCTGCTTTAGTTCACGGAGCATGCCGTGACGGATCAGTTCCTTTTCGACTTCAACAAGAATTTTTTTGCGCCGGCAGAGGACGGTCCGTTCATTCAGCCAGTAAATTTGCGTTTCTCCCGGCTCTTTCTCTGCCATCTCGCTCGCACGGACTAATTCTCGAAGCAGCGCCCGGTCATTCACTTCAACAGGGGATTTCCACTCCTGATCTTCAGCCCGTATCCCTCTTAGCTCTCCAAAAATAAGGCCGGTTTCCCGGCGCAGGTTCCAGTCGGTGTACATTTCTTTCATCTCCACACCGGCAGTCTGCTCAAGCATTTCGCAAATATCGCTGCGAAGCTCGGACAGCATCATTTCCCGTGTATCCAGAATTCGCTGATATTCTCTCCGTTTCAGCAAAATCTTCTCCATCGGAGGCTGAAATCCTCGTATATGAACAGTAAAAAATGGCGGCTCAATGGTGACATAAACAGAAGTTGGTCCTCTGCCAAAGTGTTCGCGAAGCAAAGAGGAAAAGTAGCTGCCCAGCTCCGCCTCCATCGATTTTGATTTCTGTGTCATGCTGAATTCCTCTCTTCATAATGAATTTCTGTTTGTCTATTACCCGTAAATCCATATTAGTATTCCTGGCAGCACTGCCGCACTCATTTTCCAGTCGCATTTATGAGTATTTTCTGAAAAAACAAGTTGCATTCAGCAACCTTATCCGCTTATAATGTAAGCACTTACATAATCAGTCATCTGATGACCTGCTCTCTTGATGACCAGCTGTTTTTTCTTGGATGTGTTAAACGCTTGTTTTACAATGGAATGGAGGAATATGAATGGGAACTGGAATGCTGGCACTGATTGCACTTACCCCGATCCTTGCTGTCCTGCTTTTTCTTGTTATTTTGCGCTGGCCCGCCAGCCGTGCAATGCCGGTGTCGCTGCTGATCACCATTGCGGCAGCAATGATCTTCTGGAACGTACCGGCTAATCAAATCGGCGGCGCGATCGTTAACGGACTCGTTTCGGCTCTCACGATTCTGCTTATCGTTTTCGGCGCTTTGCTTTTGCTGAACACGCTGCGGGAAGGCGGAGCACTTGATACGATCCGCCGCGGCTTTACGGACATCTCTCCGGACCGTCGTGTTCAGGCGATTATTATCTGCTGGCTGTTTGGTTCCTTTATCGAAGGGGCTTCCGGTTTTGGAACGCCTGCTGCTATTGCGGCTCCGCTGCTCGTAGCCATCGGTTTTCCTGCGATGGCGGCCGTCATGGTTGCCCTTACGATCCAGTCTACACCGGTGACTTTCGGCGCGATCGGAACACCGGTCCTCGTCGGCATCAACGACGGTCTCCAGAACACAGCAGGCTTCAGCACGGCAACGCTTATGGAAATTACGCAGCACGTATCCATTCTGCATGCAATTATCGGATCGTTTATTCCGCTGATCATGATCGCGATGCTGACAAAGTTTTTCGGAAAAAACCGCTCGTTTACAGAAGGACTGCGAGCATGGAAATTCGCTCTGTTTGCAGGGGTTTCCTTTACGATTCCGTACATGCTGATCGCCGTCTTCATGGGACCCGAATTCCCGTCGCTGTTCGGCGGGCTGATCGGTCTTGCGATTGTCATCCCAGCTGCGAAGCGCGGTCTGTTCGTTCCGAAGGATGACTGGCAGTTTGAGAAAGAATCGAACTGGGATCCGGAATGGAAAGGCGTGCTGAAAACAGAAGCAGTTGGCAGCGTTCCGAAGGTGTCCATGATCCGAGCCTGGGTGCCGTACATCATCGTCGGCCTGCTGCTTGTCGTCACCCGCCTGGACGCTCTGCCAGTGAAGGCGTGGCTGCAAAGTGTTGTTGTCAGCTTTGGAGAACCGTTTAATGCGGGGATCGCCGTATCGTTTCAGCCGCTTTACCTGCCGGCTGCGATTTTAATCCTCGTATCTGTGCTGTCTGTTCTTTTATATAAGATGCCCGTCGCCCGCTTCGGCCGCGCTGCTTCGCTTTCCTTTAAAACGACCATCGGCGCTGCAGCTGCACTGATTTTCGCGGTGCCGATGGTACAGGTGTTTATAAACACTGGTGTCGAAGCGAACACGTTCGGCACGATGCCGTTTCAGCTTGCACTCGGCGCTGAATCCGTCTTTGGATCCCAATGGCCGCTCGTCTCCGCTGTCATCGGTGCCCTCGGCGCGTTTATTGCAGGAAGCAACACGATCAGCAACATGATGTTTTCCGGCTTTCAATATGAGACGGCTGAGCTGATAGGCGTCACCGGCACAACGACGGTTGCACTGCAGGCGATCGGCGGTGCCGCCGGGAACATGATTTGCGTCCATAACGTCGTCGCGGCAAGCGCCGCTGCCGGACTAACCGGCAAAGAGGGGCTGCTGATCCGCAAGACGCTCATTCCAACGACGTACTATCTCGTATTTGCCGGAGCACTCGGCTCCGTCTGGTTTTATGGATTTGGTTTAAACATTGGAAGCCTGCTCCTCATACTTGTTATTTCCGGGCTCGCCTATGCAATCTACCGCGGTTCACGGCCGGTGAGCGAACAGGAGGCGGTTTCCAAATCTGCTTAACTTTCAGGAGGACTATTTATGAACGTATCGCTTTTCATTACCTGCCTTGCTGATGCTGTCTATCCTTCATCTGTCGGACGGAGTACGGTTGAACTGCTCGAGCGGCTCGGCTGTAACGTCTCCTTTCCAAAGAAACAGACGTGCTGCGGTCAGCCTGCCTTTAACAGTGGCTTTCACAAAGAGGCGCAGACAGTGGCCCGTCATATGATTACGACATTTGAAGAGGAAGAATGGGTCGTCACCCCATCCGGCTCGTGCGCAACGATGATTCACGAGTATCCGAAGCTGTTTGCTGAGGACGACGTTTGGAGAGAGAAAGCGGAAAAGCTCGCTGCCAAAACGTTTGAGCTCACCCAGTTCATCGTCGATGTGCTGGAAATAGAGGACGTCGGCGCCACGTTTCATGGAAGCGTCACCTACCACTCATCCTGCCATATGACGCGCCTTCTCGGCGTGACAGAAGCACCCTACCGGCTGCTGAAACATGTATCCGGACTGACGCTGACCGAGCTTCCTCATAAGGAACACTGCTGCGGATTCGGTGGTACATTTTCAGTAAAAATGATGCCAATTTCCGAGCAGATGGTCGATGAAAAGGTCCAGCACATTGAAGAAACCGGGGCGGCCTGCCTCGTCGGCTCGGATCTTGGCTGCCTGATGAACATCGGGGGCCGTATCGAACGGACCGGCAAACCTGTGGAAGTCCGTCACATCGCAGAGATTTTAAACAGCAGAGAGGAGACGGTTTCATGAGTATCCGTATCAGCAACGATCCGTTTTTTGACCGGGTCGGCAAAGGAATCGAAAACACTTTCATGCGCTCCGCGGTCTCCGGTGCTCAGGATCGACTGGAAGGACGAAAGGCTGCTTCTACTGCTGAACTCGGCACGTGGGAGGACTGGCGCGATCATGCAGAGGAGATCCGCCAGCATACACTCGATAACCTAGACTTCTATTTACAGCAGTTTGCTGAAAATGCCTCCGCCCAGGGCGGCCACGTTTTTTTCGCCGAAACGAAGGAGGAAGCAAATGACTATATTCAGTCGGTGATTCAACGCAAGGAAGCGAAAAAGGTCGTGAAGGCAAAGTCGATGGTAACGGAAGAAATTGGCATGAACGAGGCCATTCGCGATATCGGCTGCGAGGTGATTGAGTCTGACCTCGGCGAATGGATTCTGCAGCTTGACGATCACGATCCGCCGTCGCATATTGTCGTCCCGGCCCTTCATAAAAATAAAGAACAGATCCGTGAAACGTTCCACGAAAAACGCGCGTACGATAAATCGTCCGACCCGCAGGAGCTCGGACTGTTTGCCCGCGAGCAGCTGCGCCAGGACTTTTTAAGCGCTGACGTCGGCATCACCGGCTGCAACTTTGCAGTTGCCGAGTCGGGCTCCGTCTCGCTCGTTACAAATGAAGGAAATGCCCGCATGGTGACCGCGCTTCCAAAAACGCAGATCAGCGTCATGGGTATGGAGCGGATCGTTCCGACATGGGAGGAGCTTGACGTACTTGTCAGCATGCTATGCCGGAGCGCCGTCGGTCAGAAACTGACGAGCTATGTCACCGGACTTACGCCATCGGAAGCAACGGATGAGCACGCGCCGGAGGAGTTTCATATCGTCATCGTCGACAACGGGCGCTCCAAGATTCTCGGAACGAAATATCAGAGCGCACTGCAGTGTATTCGCTGTGCGGCCTGCATTAACGTCTGCCCGGTTTACCGGCATGTTGGCGGCCACTCCTACGGCTCGATTTACCCGGGTCCGATCGGAGCAGTGCTCACTCCCCTTCTGGAAGGCTATGAGAACAACAAAGAGCTGCCGTTTGCCTCGTCGCTCTGCGCTGCCTGCACGGATGCCTGCCCGGTTAAAATTCCGCTGCACGAGCTGTTAATTGAGCACCGTAAGGATATCGTCGAGCAAGAAGGCGGTTCCAGCTTTGGAGAAAAACTGGCTATGCAGGGATTCGCCTACGCAGCAAGCCATCCGAAACTGTTTCAGCTGGGAGGAAAATCAGCAGGACCTTTCGTCGATAAATTCAGTACCAAGGAAAGCGGTCCCGGTCCTGTGAAGCTTTGGACGCAGATCCGCACACTACCGTCGCAAAAAGAAGACCGGTTCCGCGACTGGTTTGAGGAGCGGGAAAGGAGGAAACACCGTGGGAACGATTCATAATCAGGATACGTTTTTAGCCAACATCGCCGATCGTCTCGGACGAAGCCGACGCACAGAAGGCGTGAACCCTCCTGTCTGGACCAAACAGCCTCAGCATGAGGTCTTCGCAGGAGCTTCTCCGGCAGAATTGCAGGAGATCCTCATCCGGCAGTGCGATGCGATTCACACGTCTGTCGACACAACGCAAAAGGCAGATCTTCCGGACGTGCTTGCTTCAGCCCTGGAGCGGTTCGGCTCCTCCCCTGCCGTATACTGGTCAGATGAGCGTTTTGCGGATTTCGGGGTTGATCACGTGATGGATTCTCTCGAAGAAAGCAGAGCGTGGACGGATGAAAACCGCGAAGAGATGACACGATTTGCCGAGCGTGCGAAAATCGGTGTCACCTTCTCTGACATCACCCTCGCCGAGTCCGGCACAGTTGTGCTGTTCAGCGCGCCAGGAAAAGGTCGTGCCGTCAGCCTGCTGCCGGAGGTGCATATCGCTCTGATTCCACGCTCTACGATCGTACCCCGCATGACCCAGGCGGCCTCTGAAATTCACAAACGCTGCAAAGAAGACGGGACTGTGCCGTCTTGCGTCAACTTCATTTCCGGCCCCAGCAACTCAGCCGATATCGAAATGAGGCTGATCGTTGGTGTTCACGGGCCCATCAGCGCCCACTATATCATTATCGAAGACGCCTGAACCCCGGGCGTCTTTTTGCTGCCGGAATTGAATCCTGCCGGTTGGAATGGTATGTTTTGAAAAGACCGTCAGCTAAAAGAAGGAGACTGCCGCTATGAGCTTTAAGCAGATCAAAAACAAAAAGATTTCCGAAATTGTGCGCGAACAAATAGAAGAACAAATCCGCTCCGGGGAACTAAAACCCGGTGAAAAGCTTCATTCCGTCGTCCACCTTGCCGACGAGTTTCAAGTGAGCCGCTCTGCTGTGCGTGAGGCGTTAAGCGCACTGCGTGCCGTCGGTGTAGTGACGATCCGCCAGGGCGAAGGAACGTTTGTGAACGACTATGACTTTTCCAGCATGTCGGATCCACTTAAATCGGAGCGGGTGATTTCCAGACAGGAGATGCTCGAGCTCTTTGAGGTTCGCAAGCTGATGGAAGCCGGGGCCGCGGAGCTTGCTGCCGAGAAGCGAAACGACGAACACCTGCGCGTCATGCAGGAGGCGCTAGACGAGATGGCCGCAGCTTCCGGGGAAGATGTAGGCGAAGCGTCCGATGTTGCTTTTCATCTAGCCGTTGCGGCGGCTGCCGGCAATAAAACGCTGTACAGCATGATGGAACAGCTAGCCGATACGCTGCGGCGCACGATGTACGAAGCGCGGCGCGTCTGGCTCTTCTCTGAAAAAAAAACACTCACGCGGCTGTATGAAGAGCATGTGGTGATTTATGAGGCGATTCAATCCGGCAGCGCAGACGCAGCAAGACAAGCGATGCTCACCCACCTTTCCAACGTCGAAAAGGCGATTATCGACGGTATCAGCCAGTCCTGACGGCCGCTGCCTTTATTCGAAAAAAGGTGATGATTTGTAAGTGTTTCACGTGAAACAGCCCCTGCCCTATTCTCTTTTCGCAAGTGGTATGGGATGATAGAAACAGCAGCAGGAACGGAGGGAACGCCATGCCGATCACCATGACCGAAAACGAACTGACGCTCGCCGTCATTCAAACGCTGAAAGAAGGCCGCCGCAAAGCATTCCAGGAACTGATGGAAGAACTGCAGCCATACGATATGGCGTGGCAGTACAAAGAAATTCCGGAGAAGCACCGCTATAAATTTTTAGCCTACATGACGATTGAGGAATTGACCGACCTCATGGGCGAGCTCGATCAGGATGACCAGCTCGACGTACTCGACCGCCTCGGCGCCAAGCGGTCTACGAAAGTTCTCGACCTCATGGAAAACGATGAGCTCGCCTCTTTTCTGACAGATCTTGAGCCAGAAAAGATGAAGGAGCTTCTCGGGGATATGAAGCGGGAAGAATCACAGATGGTACAGGATATTATGAACTATCCGCCGGAAACGGCTGGACGGCTCATGAACAACCGCTTCGTCTGGATCAAAAAGCATTATACGATCGGCGAAGCCGTTGATAAGCTGAAGGAATTCGCCGAGCTCGCTGAATACTTAAACTACCTGTACGTCATCGACGAGGAGCGCAAGCTCGTGGGCGTGGTTTCCTATCGCGACCTGCTGCTTGCGGAAGCAGATGAAAAAATTGAAGATGTCATGTACGGACGCGTGGTGAAAGTAGAGGTAACGGAGGACCAGGAAGAAGCCGCGAAGCTGATCAGCCGCTACGACTTCGTCTCCCTTCCCGTCGTGAAAGAAGACAACACGCTCGCTGGCGTGATTACCGTCGACGACATTATCGACGTCGTGATTCAGGAAGCGAATGAAGACATTGAGCGACTCTCAGCATCCGGTAAGGACATTGATTTTTCGACGAAGCCGCTCGTCGCTGCCTACAGGCGTCTCCCATGGCTGATCATTCTTCTGTTTGTGGGACTTGTTTCCGGGGGTATTATCAGCGGATTTGAAGGGACACTCGATGCAGTGGTGGCGCTTGCCTTTTTCATGCCCATGATCGCCGGGATGACCGGAAACACCGGCACCCAGTCGCTCGCTGTCGTCGTCCGCGGGCTTGTGCAGGAGGATTTAACCTTTAAACAGACCGCACAGCTCATATTGCGTGAGTTCTGGGTCGGTATTTTAATTGGTATTACGTGCGGTATTCTGATCACCTTCGTCGCCTTCTTTTGGCAAGGAGATCTGCAGCTCGGACTTGTCGTCGGCTCGTCCCTTCTGCTGACACTGATTATCGGCACGCTTGCCGGAACGATCATTCCGCTTATTCTGTATAAGCTGAACGTCGACCCGGCCATCGCTTCCGGTCCGCTTATCACGACGATCAACGATATTTTATCGCTGCTGATTTACTTCGGCATCGCGACAACGTTTTTAATTAATCTCTCATAACGAAACGCCTGCTCCGAATCGCACGTTCGGAACAGGCGTTTTTTGTCTATCTGCCGCGGTCCACTTCTCCGCCGTGTGCTTCCACCATCTGCATGATATTGCGACGGTGGTTGAGGAAATTCGGGTCGCTCGCATCGAATTCGAACCGGTCACCGTTCTCAAACGTAAGCTCGATCTTATCATACGCCGCACTTGTCTCATCATCGGTGATCGTCAGTGCAAGCAGCTCGACGTCCTCCCACGCGTAAAACGTTTCTTCCGTGGCCAGCATTTCATTGACTGTAAAGCCGTCGTCGGTGAAGTAATAGTAGTTCATCGCCCCAACCCAGCCCGCCGGAAACGAGAGCAGCATGAGGAAAAAGACAATCAGCGCCGGTACGATCGGATGCTTGTTGATCCAGTACCGTTTTGTAAAAAAATATAAAAGCGACACCGCTGTGACAATGAGAAATGCTCCTGTCACGACAAGGTAGGCCGCACCCGTATGATTCACAAACCAGTTGCCCCGGTCAAACAGCACGGTTCCCTGCACGATCGGCAGAATCACGACCGGAAGAATGACTGCGCAAATCGTCGTGATGATCGCTGTGACGATTACCACTTTATCGACGTCATCGTGATCCATTTTATCAAACAGCTTCATCAGCTCTCCCCCTCTCTCGGTATACATGTACTTATCATACGCACCGGCCTTCGGATGGTTTCATGATTTTTCCAATTAACGTGAAAATAGGTGTGCTGAACCGTGGAGAGTGGTACGATAGAAATACCTATTCTGATGAAGAGCGAGGCGATGTCCATGAAACTAACCAAAACAGATATTCAAATGCTCAATATTCTCAGCGAACACGGCCGTATGTCCTACGTCGATCTGGCAAAGGAAGTCGGTATGTCGCGTGTTTCCGTCCGCGAGAGGATGCAGATGCTGCAGGATGAAGGCATTATTGAAAAATTCAGCGTCGTTATCAACTCGGAAAAAGTAGGCAAAGGCGTCTCCGCTTTCTTTGAAGTCGACTGCGAGCCGACTGCACTTGTCCAGGTAGCGGAAACGCTCGCCGAAAACCCAAAGGTCGCCAGCTGCTACCAGATGACCGGTCCCAGCACGCTGCACATGCACGTGCTTGTTGAAGATTTCATTCAGCTGGAGCATTTTATTAACGAAGAGCTTTATGCACTTGAAGGCATTACCCGCGTAGAGAGTCATATTCTGCTGCGCCGCTTTAAAAGCCGTACCGGCATGAAGCTGTAGCCCGAGAGCCGCCCCTGCACATGCAGGGGCGGCTTTTTTTATGCTGAACGACCAGGCGGATCCACTCTCCGGCCAGCAGCTTCTGGTTAGTCGAAAACGTAGCGCCCGCTTCCAATCGTCAGCGTGCGGCCGGCAAGCTTTGAGCCAGCTGAAGTCAGCTTTACTTCTTTCAATCCCGCATGCTCTCCTTTATGAAAGGAGAGCCGGCAGTCATTCAGCCAGAGGTCGGTCCCATCCTGCCGGAAGCCAAACAGCCGGCTCCATTCCGAAGCAACGTTCTCCGGGTCAGGTGTTTCCCAGACGGCCCCGACAGCCGTGAGATCACCAGCCTCGTGCGTGAGTGCCCCGAGCTGATGGAGCATACGTCTGCGTGCTTTTTCGTCGTCGCCCCATTCCATTAAAAACGGATAAGGCACACCGGCTGTTTCTCCTTCGATCGGCAGCATGCGCCACGTCAGCAGCGTGCCATCCGCTGTACGGCGCTCCCCGGATTTGATCGAGGCCTCGATGCCGTTGTCACGAAGCTGCTCCAGAGCCTGATCGAGATCGTTCGTCCGCAGTGCGATCCGGCTCATGACTTCGTCGTCCGGTAAATGCTTTAAGGAATCGAGCGAAATAAGGTTCCGCTCCTCCGGCTCTCTGACAATGGATTCGTTTTCAATGCCAATAAACTCCATGTACGTGAGGTCCGCATAGAGCAGCCGGTTCCAGGTGCCCCACTTCTCATGAGACCCTCCCGCTTTCACGGTAAGACCGGCGCTGCGGCACTGCTCGGCCGCCTGCTCCGGATCATTCACGTAGTGGACAACATGATCCCACTCAAGCTTCATCTGCTTCCTCCTTCTGCGGCGGATAAACGAGCAGGGCCGCACGTAAATGCTGCAGCAGCGTTTGTAGATCCAACTCTTTCAGCACGGCGCGTACCGGCTCTTTCTCTCCCGGTACAAGATCGAGCTGTACGAGACAGGTTCCTGCCTTGCGATCGATAACGAGCTCGACGATCGGCTCTGCACTGCTGAGGACGAGCATCTTGTTCGAGCTTTCAAGCTGCCTTGCCCATACGGCGAGCTCGCCGCTTTGCAGCACGGTATCGGTCAATCGAGCCGACCGGCCGTCTGCAGTGAGCGTGACGTCCGCCGTCAGCCAGTCCCGGTCTTCCGCAAAGGCGGCTGTCGGATAAGTACGTCTAATGACGTGAAGCCGCAGGAACCCGTTTGCCCCTGCGGCTTCGATAGATACAGTCACGTTCGTTCGCCTGCTGCACGATTGACGAGCGCCTCCAGCTCCGGATTCATGCCCTTGACTGCTTCGCCTTCATAAACGGTCACCGGAACCCCGAGCAGTCCGAGCTCCTGCACTTCTTCGCGGTAGGCTTTCTCCGCCATAATATCTCTTACTTCATAGGAAACGCCTTTTCGATCGAGCATCTGTTTTACAAAAGAACATTCTACGCAGTCCGGCGCAGAATAAACGATTACGTCTGCCATGCTGTCATCCTCCTGTTTTCTCTTTTCTTCAGTCTACTAAAACTTTCTGCCAGCTGCTAGAGCTGGCGCTTATGATGTTTTTTCCGCTGGCGGATCCGATAGTACACATAGCCGCCAATCGCCAGAACAATCACGGCAGTGATGACGTACTGCACCTGCTGAAAAGCCGCGTAAACGGCTTCTACATTGCCGAGCCCGCCTAAGTACAGCATGAGAAATGCAACCGGCAGCACGCCGATAAACGTAAAGATGCCGTATCTTGCCGGGCTGATGCGGCAAAATGCGGCTACATAAACGATATACCCCATCCCGAGCACCCGCCCGGCGGCAATCGTCCAGCCTCGGTATTTCTGCATGAAACGGACCATCCGCTGGGCTCGGCCGGTGCGGATGCGCCGTTCTACAACATACTTAAATTTGACGGAAAGGGCGTACGGCAAAAACGCCACGGCTGTATAAATCGCGGCAGAAGCCAGGCTCAGCCAGACGAGATCCATTCCGGTCGGGTCTATCAAATAACCATAGAGCAAAAAAATAATTGCTGCTGGAAAGGGAATCGATAAGGCTTCAACCGCCACGCCGATAAAGAGGCCCATCCATCCCAGCTCGCGCAAAGTTGTCAGTATCATGTCAATCATTGGCACGTTCCTCCATCGTCTGTCTCTTTCTATTATGTACCCTCGATGACGAGAGAAAAAGCCGCTTCTGCTAAACAATTATGGGAAAGCATCACACAGTCCTCCTTTTTCATCAAAAACAGGCCTATTGCCAGGTAAATTGGGTATGCTCAGCCTGAGAGGATATAACAATTGGGAAGGGAAGAAAAACGAATGACCAGAGCGTTCCTTCTAGTGCTCACCGCCATTTTTGGCAGCTACCTGCTTTTTCAATATGTATTCGGCTTACGATTGGAAACGAACCCGCTGAATTATTTCATCCCTGCTCTGCTCGTCGTCTTGTTTTTACTCCAGCGGCGGCCCTCCTGATTGCATTTCCTTCCAGCACGGGCGTATCATAAAAGCAAGACATGTTTGAAAGGACGGATGTTTCATGGCAGACCAAAAGCTTCACACCGGCTGGAAGCTCCAGCACAGTTATCTGGAGCTCCGCGACCTGTTCCATCAGCAGCTGACGCTGAAGCCGGTCGCCTCTCCCAGCCTGCTGCTGCTCAACGACGACCATGCCCGGGAGCTCGGCCTTGACCCGGAAGCACTCCGCAAAGAGGCGGATGTGCTTGCCGGAAACCGGATGCCGGAGGGGGCGGTCCCCTTCGCTCAAGCTTATGCCGGTCATCAGTTTGGCAATTTCACCATGCTTGGAGACGGACGCGCCTTGATGGTCGGCGAGCAGCTGACCGCTGACGGCAAACTCATTGATATACAGCTGAAAGGATCTGGACCGACGCCATATTCACGCGGCGGAGACGGTCGGGCTGCGCTTGGTCCGATGCTGCGGGAATATTTGATCAGCGAAGCGATGCATCATCTCGGCATCCGCACGAACCGCAGCCTCGCTGTCGTGAAAACAGGAGAGGACGTCTATCGGGAGACGGCCCTCCCCGGCGCTGTACTGACCCGGACCGCTTCCAGCCATCTGCGCGTCGGAACGTTTGAATTCGCCCGTCGCGGCGGCTCGTACGAGGACTGGGAAGCTCTCGCTGAGTATGCAGTGAGCCGGCACCTGCCGGAGGCTTCGGGCAGCGACGACCGCTATGAACAGCTGCTGCACGCCGTTGTAAAGCGCCAGGCCGAGCTGATCGCTTCCTGGCAGCTGGTCGGCTTCATTCACGGCGTGATGAACACCGACAACATGACGATCAGCGGCGAAACGATTGATTACGGCCCCTGTGCGTTCATGAATGCCTATGATCCAAAAACGGTGTTCAGCTCCATTGACGCCGGCGGCCGCTACGCCTATCAAAACCAGCCGTATATCGCCGCCTGGAACCTGGCGCGCCTGGCTGAGTCCATGATGCCGCTCCTTGCTGAAGGTGATGAAGAGGCACTCGCAAAAGCCCAGCAGGCGATCGATTCGTTCCGATCTCATTATGAAGCCGCCTGGCAGGACGGCATGCGCCGCAAGCTCGGCCTTCATGAGGCAAAAGCCGGCGATGCCGCCCTTGCCGATGAGCTGCTTGGTCTGATGGAACAGGAGAAAGCCGACTTTACGAATACGTTCCGCACCCTTGCAGAAGGCGGCCTGCCCGGCGACGCATTCGGCCGCTGGCAGGAGCGTTGGCATGCGCGGCTCTCGGAGGAAAACACCTCCCTGGAACAAGCGCAGACGCTTATGAAACAGCATAACCCCGCCGTCATTCCGCGAAACCATCTCGTGGAAGAAGCCCTGCGTGCGGCGGTGCAGGAAGATGATATGGAACCGTTCCACGAGCTGCTTGCCGTTTTATCAGATCCGTATCAGGCTGAAAAGCCGGCACGCTTCTGCGCTCCGCCTGATGATGAAGGCGGCTACCGCACGTTTTGCGGGACGTAAGCCTTAATATACGAAAAAAGTGGCCGCAGAGGCCACTTTTTCATTTGACGGTACCGACGTAAGCGTCATCTGTTCTTTTTGCACTGCTACCACGGAATCGTACGTCATTGATGAGCAGGTCAGCTTTTACGACGTCGTCCCCTCCCAGCTCCAGATGCTAAAACGCTCGTTCATCCTGGGGACTGTTCAGCTTCTCGTCTACTGAATCCATTCCTCCACCATGTCGCGATTATCGTCGATCCATGCCTTGGCGCCTTCAACTTCATCATCCATGTCGTTGATGTAGGACATCAGCTCACCAAGCGTATCGTCGTCCATTTCCCAGTTGTCCCACCATTCGATCACTTCCGGGTGCTCCTCGTGGAAGCCTTCACGCGTCATGTAGTAGATGTCTTCCGGATCGCCGTAAACGCCCTGCGGATCCTCCAGATACTTAATGTCATAATCGGAGAACGCCCAGTGCGGGTTCCACATCGTAATCAGAACGGGCTCTTCGTTGTTGTAGGCCGTGTCCAGCTCTGAAATCATAGCTGGCTCCGAGCTGACGAGCAGTTCGTAGTCAAGATCGTAGTCCTCAACGACATCTTCTGTCAGTCTTGTCAAGCTTGCTCCGGCATCGATACCGACGATTTCCCCGTCGAACATATCGACGTTGTCGTTTAATTCGTCAATGCTGTCGATGTCGACGTATTCCGGTACTGCGAGTCCGAGACCAGTGCCTTCAAACCACGTCGTTTCGCTCAGCTCCAGGTTATCGCCGTGCTCCTCGTAAAGCGGTTCATCGGTCGTTGGAAGCCATACTTCCAGCGCAGCATCAAGGTCGCCGTTTGCGACACCGACCCAGATCGGTGATTTCTCTGACATCGTAATTTCTACGTCATAGCCCTGCTCCTCCAGAAGCAGCTTCCACATATTCGTAATCGCAATGTTTTCCGTCCAGTTGTTATAGCCGAGTTCAATAGAGCCGCCTCCGCCCTCCTGTGCTGCTTCTTCGTTCGTATTGCCATCGTTATCGCCGCATGCCGCGAGCAGCATCACAGAAGCTAGCGCTGTACCGGTAAGTATGGTCGCTTTTTTCATTCAGACATCATCCCTTCTCGTTTTTCACACAAGCTTAAGTATACGTTTTTCTTTCGGGAGGCTCAATGTTCGTAAGCGCTGTTACATGCTTCTGCTGCCCACCTGGTACTGAAGAAAACGGTCTCACCGGTCCAGCGCGCCGCTTAAAGCCCATATCCTCGGTATACAGATTAAAAACCCGGTGCAGCTGTGTGCACCGGGCATGTTCGTTAGTTTTTACCGTCGTTTTCTTCTGCAGCATGTTGATCGTCTGCTGCTTCTGTACGGTCGTCGTCTTCCGTCTTCACTGCTGTCGCGACGTCAGCCGATTCGTCGGCCATCGTGCTGCCCTGCAGATTCTGCAGCGAATCGAGGCCGCTTTTGACTTTGTCGGAGCTTTTGCCGGCGAAATCCTTGACGAGGTTCGCGATGTCGAGGCCGGTCGCTTCCTTTACCGGCTCCTGCATGCTCATCAGGTTGCGCGCCACACTGTTGCCCATCGTGTTCATGCCTTCTCCGCTGCCGCTGTCGATCACTTTCACAGAGTCGATGTTGGAGAGCGGACGGGCGAACTCGGCTGCTACCTGCGGCAGAATTTCGATCAGCTTTTCGCGGATAATCGCTTCGCCGTTTTCGGCCATTGCTTCTGCGAGGAGACGGCGTGCTTCTGCTTCTGCTTCCCCTTTTTCGCGGATGATCTGGGCTTCCGCCTGACCTTCGCGAATCTTAATTTCAGCGGAAGCATTACCCTGCTCGCGCGTAACCTCGGCTTCGGCTTTTCCTTCTTCGATGCGAATCTGTGCGCGTGCTTCCTGCGCAATGCGGTCGGCACGTGCCTTCGCTTCTGCAGCGATCTCGTCCGATTTGGCCTTCGCTTCGGCTTTTTTCGTCGTTTCGTAGTAATCCGCGTCGAGCTTCGTACGGCGTACTTTGTTTTCTTCTTCTTCCAGCTTTACAGAACGCTCGCGCTCCATAAACTTCGTATTCAGCTCTTCGTCTTTCACTTTACGGTCGAGTACGGCTTTTTCCAGATCGTACGCCTGCTCGGATTTCGCGCGGGCACGTTCTGTTTCCTCTTTGATCGAGGCGGCCCGAATGTCTTTTTCTTTACGCGCCTCAGCCGTGGAAATTTCACTCTCGTACTCGCTCTTTTTAGCTTCTTCTTCTGTTTTCGCCTGGTTGATCCGCGTTTCACGGAGGTTTTCGGCTTCCGCTACTTCCGCTTCCTTCCGCACCTTGGCAATCTGCGGACGTCCGAGATTTTCGAGATAGCCATTTTCTTCATCGGCATCTCGAAGATCGGTCAGCGTCAGCGCCGTGATGTTAAAGCCCATCCGGTCGAGCTGCGTCTGCGCCACTTCCGTTACCTGCTCGGCAAATCCTTCGCGGTCTGCGTTAATCTGCTCGACCGACATTTTACTAAGAATCGCACGGAGGTTACCGTTTAATACCTCGGAAATTTCGGTTTCAATTTCTTTCTGATCTTTCCCGAGAAACTGCTCGGCGTAGTTGGCGATGCCCTTGAGATCATCGGCAACCTTTACCATGACGACCGCATCCGCAACGATCGGCACGCCGCCTTCCGTGTACACTCGCGGCGTCGTCAGCTTCTGCTGGAATGACGTCAGGTTAACCGGTGTCGACGTCTGGAACCGCTTGAGCAGCACCCCGCCGCCGCGGACAATTTTCATCGACCGGCCTTCCTTATCGGTGAAAATATTCGTTTCCTTCTGCTCATCACCGAGCTTTGGCCCCGTAATGATCAGTGCTTCATTGGAACGCGCCGTCCGGTAGCGGATCTTCATAAATATGTAGTAGCCCGCTACAGCAAAAAGGAGAACGACAAGCGCAATCCCTGCATAAATAAAACCCATTTTCTCACTGCCTTTCTAAAAGAAGAATGATTGCTCACCTGTACTGTACGGAACGTGTCTGCTTAAAGTTCCTGAATTGTTCAAATTTACCGGGGATTTTTCTGTGTGCCGAAAATCCGCTTGACACAAGCCGAACCCTGCCCAAGTCTGACAGGGTTTGGCTGCGTACATAGTTTCATTTTTACTCAGGCTTTTTCCTGCTTTAGTTGAAACGTCGCTTTCGCTGCCGGGTGAATACGGAACCTGAACAGTTTTGCGATGAGAAGCATCACCAGCTTGATGACGGCAAACGCGATCACGAACCGTACCAATAAAGCAAGCAGTACGACCATCGCTTCCCCGATTCCGCTCGTCCAGTAGACGTCATCAGAGCTTACCGCAAACGAAACGGCAAACACGACCGCAAAGAGATTGCTCGTCACAAGCGCCATGATGTAATCGGCCAGATCCGGTTTGCCTGTCTCCATGCTCGACACCTCCAGTCGTTTTACGAGGGTTTCACCATGATTTTGACGTGGCTTTTATCGTGCAGCAGCGCCTCAAATCCGCTGTCGACTACATCGTCGATGCCGATGCGGGACGTGACCATATCATCCGCAGAAAAGAAGCCGGACTTCATCAGCTCCATCACCTGCGGGTAGATGTCGCGGTAGGCAATGATCCCCTTCATCGTCCGCTCGGCAATGACGAGGTCGTTCGGCTGAAACGACGCCTCGCTTTCCCATATGCTTACGATGATCGCTTCGCCTCCGGTATGCGTGCTGTGCAGCGCCATGTTGAGCACCTTTGGCACGCCCGTTACCTCGAACGAGACGTCCACCCCGCCGCAGTCGGCATGAATGTCTTCGACGGCGCGCTCCGGATCCACGATAATCCCGCCAAGATTGCGCGCTTTCTGCTGACGCTCTTCGGACAATTCCACAACGTAAATCTTAGAAGCGCCGGCTGCTTTTAGCGCATCGATGACCATGAGGCCGATTGGACCGGCACCGAACACCGCGGCCGTATCTCCGACCTTAAAGGAGCTTTGCCGGACGGCATGCACCGCAACCGCAGCGGGCTCAACAAGCGCTCCCTGCTCATCAGAAAGTTCATCCGGCAGCTTATGCGCCATATGCTCGCCGACAACCGTGAATTCGGAGAAGCCGCCTCCTCCGCCGGACAGTCCGTGAAACCCGAGCTGCGGTGAAAGATTGTACTTCGCATCTACGTAGCGGCCGTTTTCGTTCGGGGCGAGAATCGGCTCGACCGCCACGCGGTCCCCCGGCTTCACCTTCGTCACGGCGCTCCCAACGTCAACCACTTCGCCGGCAAACTCGTGCCCCATGACGATCGGCGCCTTTCCTCCGCTGATCGGATGCGCGGAATCAACCGGAATAAAGATCGGGCCTGCAGCGTATTCGTGCAGGTCGCTGCCGCAGATGCCGCACCAGCCGACTTTGATTTTTACGTCGTGTTTTCCATTGACCTGGGGCTCCTCCACCTGTTCCACGCGCAGATCCTTTGCTTTGTACCAGACAGCAGCTTTCATGCTTCCCACTCCTTTTCAGAATGATTTATTCCTGGTCAAATACGGCGTGCTGCTTCATGAACGTAAGCGACTCCTCCATGATTTGCTGCTGATCGTTGTCGAGCGTAGCGACATGATAGCTGTTCTTCAATTCAAGAAACGTTTTTTGATCAGAGCTGATCTGATCATATATTAAATTAGAATTTTCCAGCGGGACCACGTGATCCTCAGTGGAAGCCATGATGAGGGCCGGACAAGCGACGCGGGGCAGATCGAGCTTCACCTGCTTCATCAGCTCCAGAATCTGCTTCACAGAAGCAACCGGGGTCTTTTCATAAGCAAGCTCGACGACGTCCGGCTTTTTAATATCGGAACCAATCGCATCGATATACCGCTCCTGCCTATGCTTCACAGGCTCCATATCCGGTACATCAACCGCTGCGTTAATCGTGACGATTCCGCTTATTTCCGGATGGTGCTGGGCCATATAAAGCGCGAGCGTGCCTCCCATCGACAGACCGACGACAAAAATACTGTCACAGCGCTCCTTCAGCCACTGATAGCCTTCCTCGACCGAGGCAATCCAGTCCTCATACGTTGACTGCTCCATGTCTTCGTAGTGGGTCCCATGCCCTTTCAGGCGGACCCCGCATACCGTATAGCCGGCATCAGCAAATGCTTTGCCGAGCGGCCGCATGCTCTGCGTCGTGCCTGTAAATCCATGCGAAACGAGAACGCCGACGCGGAACCCTTCAATCTTAAACGGCTCCGCTCCCTTC
The DNA here is from genome assembly GCF_042654445.1 of Bacillus daqingensis. NCBI lineage: Bacteria > Bacillati > Bacillota > Bacilli > Caryophanales > Bacillaceae > Bacillus > Bacillus daqingensis. Next base: position 124,072 of record NZ_JBHSGK010000005.1, on the reverse strand, counting down.
ATGACCTGATACGTTTCCTGCATCGTTATCCCTCCTGATCGTAGCGTACAGTCCAAACGAGTCATTACTTCGACAAAAGCCCAGCATTTTCCTGCTTCTTTTTCTTTCGTCCTTTTTGACATTTTCCCATTTCGCTTCGGGCTTTTTCTGGAAATAATCTGGTACGCTCGTAAACGTAAGCGATTTCAGCGAAGAAGAAGGACGTGATGATTTATGACAACCAGACAGCTGACGGGACTGATTCTCGGTCCCTCCCTGTTCGGCCTGATTTATTTTTTTCAGGGGATGACCGGACTAGACGATGCACCGCGCGCCGTGCTTGCCGTTACTGCCTGGGTAGCGACCTGGTGGATTACCGAGGCTATGCCGATCCCGGCGACGTCATTAATGCCGATCTTTTTGCTGCCTCTGACGGGCGGCGCTCAGGAAGAAACGGCTACGATGGCGTATGCTGATCCAATTGTTTTTATGTACATGGGCGGCTTCACAATTGCGCTCGCCATTGAAAAGTGGAACCTGCATAAGCGAATTGCGATGTCGATCATTGCAATGGTGGGCTCTGACAGCTCGCGTATTATTCTCGGCGTACTGCTCGCTACCGCCCTGCTCTCGATGTGGATTTCCAATGCAGCCACTGCCTTAATGATGCTGCCAATCGCGCTTGCACTAATTACAAATGTGAAAGAGAAGAATTATCTGGACGAAGAATCACTCCGGAAGTTTGCAAAAGGTCTGCTGTTAACGGTGGCCTATGCCGCTTCCATCGGCGGTCTCGCCACGCTGATCGGCTCTGTGCCAAACGCCGTATTTGCCGGGGTTGCCTCGCAAATACTTGGAGAAACGGTTACGTTCACCGACTGGATTATATTCGGGCTTCCGCTCACGATTATTTTGCTCGTTGTGCTCTATTTTTACATGACGAAAGTTCAATTTAAGATTACACAGAAAGCGAGTATCTCTGACGATTTTGCGAAAAATCAGCTGAAAGAGCTTGGCCCGATGTCATTTGAGGAAAAAGCGGTGCTGACGATTTTCACCTTCACCGGACTCATGTGGATCTCCAGTGGCTTTTTGCCGGAGAATCTGCGCTTATCTGATACCACGATTTCAATCATTGGTGCGACCTCGATGTTTTTACTTCCTGCCAAGCAGGAAAAGGGCGGGCTGATGCAGTGGGATGATATGAAACGCCTCCCGTGGGGTCTTTTACTTTTATTTGGGGGCGGCCTGTCGCTCGCTGCTGCCTTTGAAGAATCTGACCTGACCTCCTGGTTCGGCGAGTTACTCGGAGCGCTTGAAGTGCTGCCATTCCTGCTTATCCTGATTGCGCTCGCTGCCGCTGTTCTGTTCATGACAGAGATTATGTCCAATACGGCCGTCTCCAATATGCTGATTCCAATCAGCATCGGTCTCGCACTCGGAATCGGCGTTGATCCGTACGCGATTATGGCTGTTGTGGCACTCACGTCCTCCTGTGCGTTTATGCTGCCTATTTCAACTCCGCCGAACGCAGCCGTGTTCAGTTCGGACTACATTACAATTGATGACATGGTAAAGGCAGGGTTCTGGATGAATATCGTTTCGATTTTCGTAATCGTGCTGTTTGTCTACTTCTGGCAGCCTCTCGTACTCAGCTTTTAACACAAGTCTCCGTGCTTTTCGGAAGATCCGGGATCGCTTATAATGAGGGCACTACCGTTGTCTGGAGGGATGTGCCATGTCACACGCACAGCAGCAGCCTGAACCGTATCCGTATTTGGCGTTTCTTCCGGCAGGCTTTGGCCGCCGGGCCCCTTACATCGTCCGCAGCCGCGGACTGAACCGGCTGCACGAAGCGGCCGCTGAGCTGCTTTCTGCTCTTTCAGCGTCTGAAAAAGAAGCCTGGTGCCGCCTTACCGGCCAGTCCGCCTGCCGGCTTCCTGTCGGTATGGAAGCGAACGGCCAGGCGGTTCCGGTGCTCGTTCGGCCGGACGTGTTTTTATGGGGAACTGCGCCGACACAGCTTTCACTTGATCGACGTTCGTTTTTCCAGCGGGATACGACGAAGCTTTCCGATGCGCAGCTTCGCCGCCATCTCGAGCAAGTCGTTCGGCAGTATTTGCTTGCTGCAGCGCTGCAAGAACGCCCTCGTTCGGCCTGGCTTGCTGACTTGGAAGCTGCTTATCTCCGCCATCCGTTTTTAACACTTGCCCGTCAAAAAGCAGACGTTGTCGAGGCGGTCGAGCAAATGAATCGTTCCTCTTTGCTTGCCGTTTTAAAATACCCGGAAGATATCGCCTACTGGCGCCACCAGGTGGAGATTGTGCTGCGGCCTTACCGGGCGCTGCCTGAGGCGTGGCGAAACGGCCTATGCGAGCACGAGAAAGAGCTGTATACGACGACGGATAAACTCGTCTGCCACTGCACGACGTGCGCGTTTACGGTTTACTACCATCCTGCCGACGGCAACGCTGAACTCGAAGAAGAGGTACTGATGCCTCGAGCGATAAAGCGTATTGCTACGATTGAACAGCAGCTGAATGAGATCGCCGAGCAGAGCCTCGATGTGATCGGTCAGCTGCGACGGCTGCAGGGGCTGAAAAAACAGCTGCTTCCGTTTGAGACCGAGCTTGAACAGCTGAGCCGTTTCAAGCAGCAGCTCAAGCATCCGCCTGCGGTGCCGGTCGTGGATACGTATGAAGCACTGATCCGTACAACGTTCCCGACAGCTGACGTGCAGCCTGAGCTTCACTCACTTGCCGGTGTTCACCTGCATGATACTGCTGTCCTTGCCATTCCACACGATTTCGGTGGACAGGTTGAGTCTCTCCTTGACGAGGTCTCCCAACAATACGATGAGCAGGCAGAGGAAGAAAAACCGAAGCCGGATGACGTCGTGTTTCACGTGAAACGATGCAAACTGACACAGGGTGAAAAAGACGAGATTGACGCCTTCCTTAACATGCACGACTTTCGACCGTCGGCTCATCAGCTGGCGAAGACACTCGCTGGTGTCCCAACGAACAAGGTACGCTCGCTCGGCCTGCACGAATCACCGATCTTCGGGCTGCTCCAGTCCTGGCCGGAAAAGCAGGTCGTCAATGCCGTGCACCGGTTGTTTGTCTAACTAGATAAAGCATCCTCTAAATACAAAAACAAGCATGGAATCGACGCAAAAACGTGATTCCATGCTTGTTTATTTAAGTAAGAAAAGATGAAACCCCCTCATAAAAAGCACCACTAAATCAAAGCGTGCCTGCTGACTCACGCCCCAAACCGGTTAAAAAACCAAACGACAAGAAAGATGCTGATCACACCCCATACGGTTGTGGCGGCAATTAACGCGATGATTTTTCTCGTCCGCTCCGAACTTTCAGCTTCACTTCCTTCTGCATTCGCCGGGTTCCACGATAAACCCATTCGCTGTTTGATGGTAAAGATAATGAGCAAGCCAATGAAGAAAAAACCGACTGGAACGAATACAAAAAGATCCATAGCGAAGCACCTCCTGATTAGAGCTTAGCACAAGATTCCCTTCTTTTCTCTATTCATTCGTTTCGACGTTCCGTCAGCTCGCAGCTGCTTATGATCGCCAGTAGAGATAGATGAGCTGATCAGATGGCAACACTGATCAGCTCACTCTTACAGCTCGTTATCCGATCCGCTCTTCCTGCACATGGCTCACGCTCTCTGCTTCCGGCTCGTCCCAGATGAATACGCAGCCGGAGCGCGGCAGCACCCACTGGTCGAGCTCGATTTTGACGATGTTGTTCGGCAAGTAGGAGACGGCTTCGCTGTCGTCAAAAAACGGTACCGGTACGATACGTACGTCCGGATCGGCATGGGTGAAGAGGATATCCACCTGCTGGGTCGGCTCTGATACGATCGACACGAATTTGCGGATCGTTTTTAGCTGCGGCATATGGAAGTGGTAGTGAAACTTATACTCGCGGTCTGCTTCTGCCTCAATCGTTCCAGACATGTCAAACTGCAGGTAAAAGCCGTTCTCGCTGTTTTCGACTGTGAACGGGAGGCTTTTCTCATCAAGCGCGAAGGAAAACTGCATGACCTCTTCGACAAAGCGCTGCAACTCTTCATTCGTCATCTGCTGCATGCGCTCCTTTTGACTGGAGCCAATGAACAGATTTTCACGGAAAAAGATCCCTTCCCCTTTAAACAGCTCCTCGAGATCACTCTCCCAGTAGGAAAAACCGACGGTAACGCGGCGCTTTTTCAGCTGAAAGATGTTCAAGCTCCGGTAAAACGATAAATCTTCTTCCACCCAGTAATAGTCCTCTTCCGGAAACGATGTTTCCATACCGTTCCGCTTCAGCGAGTAGCTGATGTGATAGCGAAAGCGGTGGCGGAAATGATACTTGTTTTCCAGATACGGGCGAATTAATGTCGTATAAAGCATGCCGCCGGCCCGTTCACCGAGGAGCGACTCGGTCGAGTTTTTAATAAAGCCTTTACGCGCCCCTTCTGAAAAGCGCGACAGTACGCCCTTATCCAGCATCAGCGCCTCTGCGACGCTGTTCGCCGTCTCGATTTTCTGGTGGCGCCGGGTCACTTTTTCATAAATCACGTTAAAAAGGACGAGCGGCAGCATGATTCCGATCAGAGACGTCATCACGTCCATGTAAAAGCTTTCCCATGAAATGGTTCCGAGCAGCACGTTCGTTAAAATGATCATTCCGAACAGGAGCAGGAGTACGGTGATAAACAAGGCAGTGACGTTGCGGTAGGAGCTGGCCGATTCGGAGCGTACGTCAAACCGGCTCATCGTGCTCCCTCCGGCACCGCGGCTTTTCCGTAGACCGCGGCTTCCTGTCCAGTGCGAAGCGCCCACCACTGGTTTCCGTAATCAAAATGCCACCATTCCTCTATGTAGTTTGAAAAGCCTGCAGCTTCCATCACAGCTAACAGCAGTTTTCTCGACTCCTGCACGTCCCCCGGTTTGTCGTGAAAGGCATCGGTCCGTGCGAGCTCACTGAAATCATCAAACACCGTACCCATCGGCAGCTCGTCTCCGTTCTCATCCAAAATCGTCAAGTCCACCGCACCGCCGGTTGCATGCGGAGCCGGAGCAGATAGATTCTGGGACGGGTACGAGACGTACGTCGTTACCTTCTCGCTAAGCGCTGGACCGGTTAATTCCGGATTTTCGCGGCGGATCGAAGCTTCAAAGGCTTCATACAGTCCCCGCTGCACGTGATCCGGACGGAAGCCGTCCCAGATGAGCAGACGATAGCCTTCCGGCAGCAGCGAAGCCGCGGTATAAAGACGGTCGGCAGACGATTCGTTCGTGCGCAGGTGTAACGAGCGGTTCCCGATTATCATCGATCGGAATGTGCCGCCAGTCGCGTATTTGCGTCATGGTCTGTCCTCCTTGAATCATGGTAGGACTTATTATACCACGCCGAAAGACCTGAATACGATTATCTATCCATGTTTTTCCTGTATTGCGCCAGTGCTTCATTTCCTTCCGCTACGTCTTTCCCGTGACAGATGCTGATGACGTCGATGTCATAATCACGGAGCATTCCTGCGCTCTTGATCGCCTGATCCATATCGGCAGTGAACATCGGAATCGGCCGGTTGAGCTGCCCTTTTTTAGAAGTAAATAAATCACCGGTGATCATGACGCGAGTCTCCGGCTCGTAGTAGCAGACGTGTCCCGGTGTGTGCCCAGGCGTAAACACCGGCTGCAAACCGGCGATGGGAAGGAGCTCACCGTCTTCCTCTGGCAGCGGGGTGAGCGTGCCTGCAGGAACGATGTTCTCCGGCTTTTTCCGTCCAGGGTACGGGAGCCTTCCTTCTGCATAGGGAATTTCCTTCTCGTGCGCATAGACGGCAAGCCGCCGCTTTTTCAGCAGCTTTTTCAGGCCGCCGACGTGGTCAAGGTGGCCGTGTGTCAGCAAAATGCCTTTTACCGGCCCGAGCTTTTCCGCTTCTTTCAGCAGTTTTGGAGCCATAAACGAGAGCCCCGTGTCGACGATATAAATGCCGTCGTCGCCGCGAACGGCCCAGGCGCTCATCTTCAGCACGACCCATGCCTCCAGTTTGCCCGCGTGATCTGATACGTGCTTCCATTTCATGCCGATCCCTCCCGCTTTCCTCTGATTAAAATCAGTATAGCCGGTTCAGGCGTATTGGGCGAGTGTTTTTACCAGTCGGCGTCCTCCCGGTAGCTGTACGTCCGGCGAACGTCCTCTAAAACGCCGGCATCGATTTCATAAACGCGGATCGCTTCCGCTTCAGCGAACACGTCTGCCTGCACGTTCCATCCGCTCCACGGCGGCTGCATGACGGAACCGCCCCACATCGCACCTGCACGGTTCACGCTTAGCAGGTACACCTGATTTTCCACCGCTCTCGTCAGAACGAACGCGTGCCAGCTCGGGTACGTATCATCCTTTGAAAACGCAGACGGATGCAGCAGGACATCAGCGCCCTCCTCCCATGCGAGCCGGCGGGCGTGCTCCGGAAAGCGGATGTCGTAGCAGATCATCAGGCCAATGCGGACGCCCTTGCAGTCAAACGTGCAGATGTCTGTGCCACGGCTGAAAAAATCCCGCTCCATTGAAGCACCAAACTGGGCGAGATGCCGTTTTCGATAGACCGCAGCAACGTGTCCAGTATGATCGATGACGACCTGGGCGATAAAAAACAGGCCGTCCTCTTTGATCGGCAGCCCAAAAACGATCGTCGCTTCTATGTCTTTCGCCGTTTGCTTAAAGACAGCTGCGGACGTGCCGTCTGCTGGTTCAGCGAGCTCGTCCAAAGCGAGAAAGGCTTCGCGGCTGTACGTGATCGTCGCAAGCTCCGGCAGGACGATCATGTCAAACGGCTCCTTGGCTGCGTGAAGGCGGATGGCTTGGGCGAGCCGTTTCACGTGCTGGTTTCGAGCGTCCGCTGTCACAATTGTGTCAGGAATCTCCGGCTGGTATATCGCGATTTTCATGGGTGACGCCTCCTTCTTAACGGAAGAAAGCCAGTCAGCGGCTGACTGACTGGCTCCCGTTTCATCTTATAACGTCGATTCTGCTTGTTCATTTACTGTCAGACCGAGTGCCTTGTCGGTTTTCGCCTGTAGCTCGCGGATCAGCTCCGGATGCTCTGACAGCTTTAATCCGTAAGACGGCACCATCTCTTTAATCTTCGGCTCCCATTCCTTCACGCGGTCCGGGAAGCAGCGCTCGATGATATCAAGCATCACCGATACAGCTGTGGAGGCTCCAGGCGACGCGCCGAGCAGGGCCGCGATCGACCCGTCGGCAGAGTTGATGACCTCAGTGCCAAACTGAAGCGTGCCTTTCCCGTTTTCCGTATCCTTAATCACCTGCACGCGCTGACCGGCTGTGATCATTTCCCAGTCCTCGCTTTTCGCGTCCGGAATGAATTCACGCAGCGCTTCGATCCGCTTTTCCTTCGACTGCATCACCTGCTTGATGAGATACGCCGTTAGCGCCGTGTTTTTCGCACCAGCGGCAAGCATCGTCGTCACGTTGTTCGGACGGATCGACGTAATGAGATCGGTATAGGATCCTTCCTTTAAAAACTTCGGCGAAAAGCCGGCAAACGGCCCGAAAAGAAGGGATTCCTTATTATCGATAAAGCGCGTGTCCAAATGCGGCACGGACATCGGCGGTGCGCCGACTGGTGCTTTCCCGTATACTTTGGCGAAGTGCTTTTTGACGACTTCCGGGTTGGAGCACGACATGAAAATGCCGCTCACGGGAAATCCGCCGTAGCCTTTTCCTTCCGGAATGCCAGACTTCTGCAGCAGATGAAGGCTTCCGCCTCCGCCTCCGATAAAAACAAAGCGCGCCGTGTGATGCTCAACGGTACCGCTTTCATGATTGGTGATTTTCACTTCCCAGCGGCCGTCTTCCTGCTGGGCGAGGTCTTCTACCGTGCGGTTGTAGTTTAATTCCACGCCTTTTTCTTCGAGCTGCTCAAACAGCACGCGCGTGAGCGCTCCGAAGTTCACGTCCGTTCCGCCTTCGATGCGCGTAGCCGCTACCGGCATGTCAAGCTCCCGGTTTTCCATCATGAGCGGAATCCACTTCTTCAGCTCAGCCGGATCATCGGAAAACTCCATGTCATCAAACAGCGGATTCGCCTTCATCGCCTCAAAGCGGCGGTACAGAAACTGCACGTTGTCCTCTCCCTGCACGAAGCTGATGTGCGGAAGCGCTCCGATAAAATCGCGCGGGTTCGTGATTCTGCCGCTGTTAACGAGGTACGACCAGTACTGCTTTGACTCGTTAAACTGCTCGTTGATTTTCACAGCCTTCGTGATATCAACCGAGCCGTCCGGCTGCTCGTGCGTATAGTTCAGCTCGCACAGCGCCGCGTGTCCTGTTCCTGCGTTGTTCCATTCGTTCGAGCTTTCCTCACCGGCACTGCCGAGCTTTTCAAACACTTTAATGTTCCAATCCGGAGCAAGCTCCTTCATCAGGGAACCAAGCGTCGCACTCATGATACCGGCACCTATTAATAGTACATCTGCTTGTTTTTGCTCTCTGCTCATAATCTCTTCCTACTCCTTACGTTTTTCGGAAAAGATGCAGCCGCTTCAAAAGACGACAGCGAAACAATGACATTCGACCAGGTTCCACACCTTTTCCAGTTCATTTTGCTACACGTAATAGTTTATCACTGATAGCACGATAATAAAACGCTTTCGATAGTTTAAATAGGAAGAAAAGTGCGAAAACACATGTGATTTTAGTCTACTAAGCAAGACGCTATTCTAAGTTTGCATGCCGGTCTTTCCAAGTCTGATGATCTTCATTTGCTGTTTTGGACGTCAAATAAATGATGAAGGCATCCAATATGATATGAAGACTCTGGTCAAATTGGTTTCCGAGAGGTTGAATCGTCTCCGGTTCCTCTTTTCTCCTGTATTTTGTAGCAGCCGGCACCCTTACTGTAACGTGACTAAGATTCGCTATTTCAGAATCAGCATTTGTTGTAAACGACACAATTTTAGCATTTGATTTTGACGTTGTTTTCGCCATTTCTGTTAAACTTTTCGTGGTGCCTGATCCTGAAAGGACGATCAATAAATCATTCTCGGTAATACTCGGTGTGATTGTTTCACCTGTTACGTAGACATGATAGCCAGCATGCATGAAACGCATAGCAATCATTTTGCCTACAAGCCCTGACCTCCCTTCTCCAGCTATAAATAACCTTTCTGCAGAAGATACGAATTCAACAAGCTCATCGAAATCATTGAGCTCCAAGGTTTTTTCAGTGACTGAAGTAATCTCAGAAAGAATTCTCTCCGTTATGTTATTCACTCTGCATCGCCTCCTTCACTGCCTTTGCAGCTTCAGCCGGGTTATTTGCACCGGTGATAGCACTGCCGACTATCAAAATGGAAGGTTCATAAACCTTTATATCTGCAATCGTATCCGCGTTCAATCCCCCGGCAACAGCTACTTTTATGGCTGGGAATGGTTTTATTTTGTCAAAATCCTTTTTACCAAGCTTCTGATTTTCCTGCTGGTCTTTACCGATATGCAGGGACACAAGCTTTACACCCAGTTCATGCAATTCCTGAATTCTGGATTCAGGCGTATTCAGCAAATCAAGCATTATTTCTCCATTTATTTCCTCAGCGGCTTCTAAAGCCTGACGAATGCTTGCATCGTCACTGAATGCCATTACCGTCGTGATATCTGCTCCCGCTTTAAGCGCCTGCTTCGTCTCATGTGCTGCAGCGTCACATGTCTTCATATCAGCTAATAGCTTTTTGTTCGGATAATTGGCCCGAATTTCTCGTACAATAGACATACCGTACTCTTTAATGACACCAGTTCCGACCTCAATTATATCGACCGAATCCTGCGTTTCTTCTAACACCTGTAAACACTTTTCCCTAGTCAGTCGATCCAGAGCCAGCTGCAGCTTCACTTTTTTGCCTCCTAACGTTCAACCTTTTGCTCTCCATTTATAACTCGTTCTACTTCAGATAGATATGGCAGACCTTCATTGTCACCAGATACAGCTACCACCATGCTTCCGATCTGATTTGCAAACCGAAGAGTTTCTTTTAATGAATAATTTCGAACCATGCCGTACATATACCCAGCATTAAATCCATCGCCGGCACCTACTGTATCTACGACACTGTCAGCTTTTACTGCGGGTAAATGAAGGAAAGAATGTATGTCGTCGAACCCGACCGCTCCTTCTTCACCAAGCTTTAATGCCCCTTTTTGAATGCCTAACGATTGGAATGATTGGATATGCTCTTTTGTTGACTGGTTACCAAATAGCAAATCCGCTTCTTCCTTTCCACTTAAAATGACATCAGCAGCGGACATCAGCTCAATTAAGGAACTTCTTGCTTCTTCTGCCTTCCAAAGTTTCAAACGAATATTCGGGTCCATTACTACAGTTACATTGTTCTCTTTCGCCAGCTTCATCGCTTTCAGCACCAGCTCAACATTTTTTTTGCGCAAGGAAGGAAAAACGCCGCTAACATAAAGAATTTTTGCTTGTGGAATGATTGATTGTGAAATAGATTCTTCGTTAATCGTTTCCGTTGGGGAGGGGAAACGATAATAATATGTGCTACCTGATCCATTTTCCCGAATCTCTTTGAAATTGACCGGCGTGTTGTACTCGTCTTCCATGACGACATTTGTTGTATCTACGCCTTCTCCTCGCATGAAGTTAAGAATGTATTGTCCGAATTCGTCATTGCCGACTCTGCTGATCCAGCCAGTTGATAATCCGAGCCTGGCTGCTCCCAGCATAACGTTTAACTCTGCTCCGCCAACCTTTCGCTCAAAGGTATGTGAGAATCTCATCGGCCCCTTCTGAACCGGATTCATCGTTATCATGGCATCTCCGATTGTCACTACATCACGCAAAATGGTCACCTCAATCATGATTGTGTTTCTTCATTAATAGTCCCTGGCAAGCGGGCGGCTGCCCGAACACTTAAATATTAAACAAGTTCGGCAGCCACATGAAATACTGTGGTACAAATGCAATAAGCAAAATAACCAGCAGAATAATTAAAATGTATGGAATCGTAGCGTAAAACGATTTACCAATTGGCAAATCAGCAATTTTACTAGCCAATAGCAGGCAGAGTCCATACGGTGGGGTTACTAAACCGACAGCCAGACATACCATGATCAGTACCCCAAAGTGAATAGGGTCTAATCCAAGTGTCATTGCTGAAGGCAGCACAATTGGAACGAAAAGAATGATAGATGGAACGGTATCCATAAACATTCCGACAAATAGAAATAGCAGGATAACTGCTACAATGAACATCCAGTCAAATGGCAGAGCGTTATCAAAGAAGCCGGCGATCACTGCCGGAACGTTATAGTAGCTGATAAGTCTGCCTAGTGAAGTGGCGGTAGCCAGCGCAAACAGCGTTAATGAACTCAGCTTAAGCGTGTCATAAATAATATCCGGCATATCTTTAAGACGGATTGTTTTATAAATAAAGAACGATAAAACAAAAGCGTAGATACAGGCGATCACAGCAGCTTCAGTCGGGGTAACGATACCACCTACAATTCCACCGAGAATGATCAATGGCGTCAAAAGCGGCGGCAGACTTTTCAGCCCCTGCATCGCAATTTCTTTCAGCTTTAACCGTTCATGTCTCGGGTATTGATGACGGTGCGAAATAACTCCAACCAGCGCCATCAGGGCTATTCCGATTGTCAGACCTGGGATTACTCCGCCCATAAACATTTGACCTACTGAAACCCCGGCAATGCTTCCGTAAATGACCATGGGTATGCTGGGGGGAATAATCATTCCCATGGTTGAGGAAGAAGCCGTCACGGCTACTGCGGTCCCCGGACTGTACTTTTCCTTTATCATACTCGGAATCAGTATTTTCCCGACCCCTGCTGTGTCCGCTGTAGAAGCTCCAGAGATTCCTCCAAAGAACATGGATACAACAATGTTCGCCTGAGCAAGACCGCCACGAATATGCCCAACAAGTGAAACAGCAAAGCGAATCAGCTTCTCAGAGATCTGTCCTTGATTCATAATATTTGCCGCTAAAATAAAAAGCGGAACGGCTAAAAGAATGAACGACTCTAACCCGGAAAACATTTGCTGCACGACAGCCTGTAACGGAATCGCATCCAATATGAAGAAACCGACATAGCTGACAATTCCAATGACAAACGCAATAGGAACACCGATTATCATCAGAAACAGAAATAGAAAAACTAGAAATAATCCAGTCATGCTGTTTCCTCCTTCGTGCTGGTCTTCAGCGTCCAGAAGTCTTCCCACCAGTTTTGAATGGCAAACAAGATCATTGCTGCACCCGATACTGGAATGGCCATCCATGTGTAGCCTTGCCTGATTTGAGGCAGGTTATTCAACGTCCATTCCCAGAACTGTATCGTTAATCCATATCCGTCATAGATCATGACAGCCCCAAAAATGATGATCAGCATATGGGTCAGAGACTGTACAAGAAACAAAGGCAGCCCCTTTATATTGTCAATTACCAATCCCACCGTGAAATGCCCCTTTTCCCGAACCATAATAGCTGCACCAAGAAAGACCATCCAAATAAACGCATAGGTGGCCAGTTCACCGGCCCAGAGTATACGCAGTCCCGGCACATACCTGGAGGCTACCTGCAGAATCACACAAACGATAAAAATCAGGAAAAACAGCGCTGCTGCTTTTAAAAATAAGGAGCCAATAAAGTCGATGGCTTTTTTCACTGCTACCCACCTCTATTCTTCAGAGCTGTAAAGAAAAAAGGGCTATAACAGCCCTTTATTCTTCTTCTCTCATCGCTTCAACTGTTTCAAATTCATCAACCATGTTTAATGATTCGGCAGCATCCTGACGCACATCTTCCGTCATTTCTACAAATGGGGTCTGATCCACTTCATTAATTTCGACGCCACTATCCTCAATCGCCTGTCGTGATTCGTCAGCAAGATCTCTGTCAGATTCTCTTGCCGCATTTGTCGCCTCTTCTGCGGCAGTATCAAATGCTGCCTGCTGCTCTTCAGATAAGCTGCTGTAAATTTCGTCTGACGTAAAGAAGAATCGTGTCGTATAGTCATGTTCAGTCAGCGAAATATAGTCTGTTACTTCGTGATGGCTCGCTTGATAAATATTGGTGAAATCATTCTCTGATGCGTCGACCACTCTGTTTTGAAGGGCCTGATACATTTCATCCCAAGCCACACTCGTCGGATTTGCTCCAAGTGCCTCCCACGTATTCGTTACCACAGGGGAATCCTGTGTGCGAATTTGCACGTTCTGCAGATCATCCGGTGTTTCAATCGGCTCAAAACCGTAGTAATTTCGAACTCCAGCTGACCAGTAGCCAAGTATCTTAAAGTTGGAGTTATCCTCCACTTGTGAAGCGACAGATTCTCCAACCTCTCCATCAACAACCGCTTCCCAGTGCTCGTTGCTTTCGAAAAGATAAGGCATCGCAAAGAAGTCAACTTGATTGGCAGCCTGGGCCATGAAGCCTGGTGATGCGACAACAAGGTCTACCGATCCTGTCTCCATATTTTGTACAAGCTCATCTTCATTTCCTCCAAGTGCTCCATCCGTGTGAATTTCAACCGTGATCGAACCTCCACTTTCTTCTTCAATGACCTCTTTAAACGTCTCGAATCCAACTGCGAATGGACTTTCTGCATCCAGCTGCGTCGCCGCAATCAGGTTGATGCTTTCTCCATCAGCACCTGCATTGGCTTCTGCATTTTCCTCAGCTTCTCCGTTATTCTCTGCAGGATTGCCTTCGTTTCCTTCGTTATTTCCATCGTTCCCGCATCCGACTAGCACAGCAGCTCCAGCAACAATACTCAATGGTGTCATCCAATATTTTTTCACGTTAATCTCTCCCTCTTTTTAGTGATGATTCACGAATATTAAGCTTGCCTTGAAACCCAAAGTAATAATCATCCAAGTGTTGCAGTCCATCATGATCAATTTGATCAATTAGCAGTTCAGCTGCTTTCGTTCCCATTTCAAACGCTGGCTGCTCGACCGTTGTAATACTCGGCTGAAAGAATTCAGCGTATTCTACTTCATCGAACGTCAGGATTGACAAATGCTCCGGCACTCCCTTGAAAGTCTTTTTTAAATAATCCAAAACGGGTACCAGTGATCGGTCGTTGCTTGATAAGATGGCGTCTGGAAAATGACCTGGTGAGAATATTTTCTTTAAAAAGCTTGTTGAATCGGAAAGTTTGTCCGTATAAATCAAATCCTGCTGGATCGTTAATCCGTGTCGTTTCATCGACGATAAAAATCCGTCATACCGTTCTGTTCGCGGGCTGATTGTTAAGGGGGAGCTGATATAGGCGATGCTTTCATTGCCTTGATTTTTAAGGTGTTCAATCGCCCAGTCCATTGCTTCTTCATTTCGTAAGGTCAGCGTCGGAATAGACAGCGCTTTCACTTTTCTGTCTAAAAAAACGACGGGATATTTTTCATCCAGCAATGATTTATACATCTCTTCGTTCGAAGCTGTGGGATAAATAATAAATCCATCTACCTGTTTTGCTTTCAGCATCTCGATATACTGTTTCTCTTTCTCAGAGTCGTCATCTGCGTTACAGAGAATAACGTGGTAGCCTTTAGCGTGACAAAAGTCTTCGATCGCTCGAGAAGTCTGGGTAGAAACACGGTGCAGAATGTTTGCCATAATAACACCAATCGTCGTCGTTTTCTTTTGTTTTAAGCTTCTTGCAATAGCATTTGGCTGATATTGAAGAGTCCGGATCGATTCCTCAATCCTTCGCTTCGTCTGTTCTCCCATATACGTATACCGGCCGTTCAAATACTGGGAGACGGTACTTTTAGAAACAGCAGCATGATCAGCCACATCCTGTAAGGTTACCTTTTTCATTTAAGACCCCCAAATTGGATAAATCGATTTAGTAAACCGGTTTATTAAATTCGATTATAGTTGAAAGCGGATACATTTTTCAACCCTTTTTTCAAATTAGTTGCGATATTCGCTAAATTTAGCAGCCAATTCTTTGACTTCATCGAACTTCCCTTTTGCTGCAGGCTTGTTAAGGGCACTCCCAATTCCAACTGCTGCAGCCCCCGCTTGAAACCAGTCATCCATGTTCTCGAGGTCTACCCCGCCGGTTGGCATGATCTGCAAGTGAGGAGCGGGATCACGAACTGCTTTAATAAATCCTGGTCCGAAATGATTCCCAGGGAATAACTTAATAATCGAAGCTCCATTTTTAGTGGCGTGAATCATTTCGTTAATCGTCATGCAGCCGGGGAAGTACGGAATTTCTTCAGCTATCGTTAAAGCTGCAATCTCCTCATCAAAATTAGGGCCTACGATATATTCTGCGCCAGCTTGGATCGCTCTCTCAGCTTCCTCTTTTGATAAGATGGAGCCTGCACCGACCATGATAGATGGATCGCTGTTTGCTTGCAGACTGCGAATAATGCTTGCCGCTCCAGGTGTCGTAAACGTTATTTCGAGCGAAGTTAGTCCGCCTGCTGCACATGCTTCCGCTGTCTTCAATCCTGTCTTTTCGTCTTCTGATCTGACCACCGCTGTCACCAGGGTCTGTAAAAAGCGGGCCGTTTCCTGTTCTCTTTTCGCCATGTGCTCATCACTCCTTTTTAAACTTTTCTCATTCTTACGTGTTTATATGCAGAAGTCAAGCTGATGAAAAAGAGTATGCCCGAATGACATACTCTTGATCGTGTGATTATTCGTATTTCAGGAAAACGATAATTCGGTGCAGATAGTACGATACGAAGAGCATTCGATCCAATAAATACAGGTGTGCCGGATACGTTTGAAAATTTGTTTCTCTGGCCGAATCCTGCAGCTCTTTCAGCATCAATTCAATTTCACGCATATAAGATTCAGACTCAAATTCCTCTTCATCGGAGCCGATCAAATGGTCATATACTCCATCTGGTGTTTCAATCAGTTCCGCATGTATAACACCTTCATTTTCCACTTTCTGAACGTTTTTTGTTGATAACTCAATTAATGCTTCTGAACAAAGCAACTCCTGACAATCGGCGATGGACTGATTTAGTTGTAAAATATCTGTTAAAAAGTCGGCTCCGTATGTAGTATCTGAGCTAAATGAAATAAGCACTTCTGAAATATCTGCGTGCAATTCCAGCGTTCGTTTCGTTTCTTCTCTCCATGCTGCTAGCAGCTGTTCTCTCGCCATTTGTTGTTCAGCGGACAAGCATCCTTCAAACGCATGGATACACGAAGTAAGCGCTCCACGAAACGCTTCCGCCTGGCTGGTTACCTGCTTTTGCAGTGATGCTTCTTTTAGTAGCTCACCGGGTTGAAAGGCGTGTTTAAACACTGCTGCAAAGATGTTCACCACTTCTTCATCGTTTGAATAATACGTATGAGCTAAGGGGCTGGTCTTACCGATTTCTGGATACTGCTCTTTTCTTTCAAAATAGACGATATGCTCTGTCACAATCAGGGTTTGAAACTTCAGTTTCCCTGTCTCAAGCTCCTGATACCGATGAAGTTGATCTATAAAAGCATTGTTATTCCTGTCAATATCTGAGGCTACATAAATGTGCACGGTCTTTTTACGACTCGCCTCAATAAGTAAGTTTTGAAAATGGTTTAACTGCATTACACAGGAAGCGTCTGATAAATAGCATTGCATCGTATCACAGTTTAATAATGCCTGTTTCAGCTGCTCTTCCGGATAGTTTACCGGTTCGCTAGCAATTGAAAAGGCAACCTGGCTTTCCTGAACCATCCGATCACTTCCTTCATCACACTAACGCAGGAAAAGCGTTAACACTTTGATAAAATCTGTCTGCTGCATAGTATCCAGCAGACAGAGGTTACGTAAATATGCTAAGCAAGTAGCTAATAGTTGAGCTACAGCTCATTTTTTACCCGTTCTGAAATTTATAATTCTGTATTCCATAAGTCTGTGCAGCCGACAGAAGTTGCTAATGCCCCTGCCTCCAGACAGTTCATGACTTCCTGCTTTGTTTCCAGAAGTCCTCCCGTAATAATTGGGATGTCATTCTGTTTTGCAATCCGATCAACCACCTTTGGAATAATGCCAGGCAGGATTTCAATTGCATCCGGCTTCGAATTATCAATCATCTGAAGCCCTTTTTGAAAAGCTGTCGTATCAAGAATAAACAGCCGCTGAATCGTAATGAGGTTCATGCTTTTCGCTATTTTCACAAGAAACGGCTTCGTTGTAATAATTCCTTCCGGCTTAATATTTTGAGCAATGAATTCCACTGCTTTTTTGTCACTTTTTAAGCCCTCAATCAAATCCAAATGGATGAATACAGACATCCCTCCATTTTGCAGTCTGCGAACGACATCTTTCATGCCGCAAATATCTCCGGTCAGCAGAAAAGCCATGTTGCATTTGCTTTGAATAGCGTGCTCAATTTGATCCGGTTTGCTGATAGCTGCAATGACTTGTGATTCAACCATGTCTACAATGTGGTCAGATTTTTCAGTTTTCAATTTCAAAACCAGCCTCTCTTGAATTAGTTACAATTATCAAGACTAGTTAGCTCTGATAGCGCTGTCAATACAGTATTTGGTTTATAGGTAGTTTTATCGTGAATCTCAGAGTAGTCAGATACTCCAGTCAAGACTAAAATACCGTGCATGTCGAACTGATTTGCCATGCGAATATCTGTGTCCAGTCTGTCACCAATAACAAAACAGTCATGATTTGGCAGTTTCAGGTGCTGTAAGATCTGTTTTGCTGTGATTTCAGACGGTTTGCCAATAATAGTTATATTATCCTGTGGTTTCATCATACTTTTTAAGGCAGCTGCCCAAGCTCCTGTATCAGGGATCAATCCTGTTCCGATTGGACAAGTTACATCAGGATTTACCGCATACATTTCAGCTCCTGCTAAATAAGCTTGCAGCAAACGTGTCAGTTTGTCGTGTGAAAATGAAGGGCCTCCTCCAAAAATGGCTGCCTCTGCTTGTTCCGGTGATTCAGCGAGGATAAGGCCGGCTTCTGTCAGTACTTCAAATAAAGCCGGCTCTCCTTCCACCCAAATTTTGCTTGAGACAGGCAAATGATTTTTTAGATAATTGCCTGCTATTAGAGGTGCTGTCAGAATATCTTTTTCTTCTACATCCAGCCCCATGCTTCTCAGCTTAACCACATAACTTGCTGTTGTTTTTGTTGCATTATTGGTCAGGTAACAGATATGGTGCCCCTGTTTTTTTAAGTTATTTAACGCCGCTACAGCTCCGGGAATCGGCGTGTCCTGCCAGTAGACGGTACCATCAAGATCTACAATCAATCCTTTTGCTGGCATACTTTAGTACAAAGAATTCTTCGTCATTTTATTTGCCAAACTTTGCAGGATAATAACAAGTGCAATAATCAGCATCGCCATTGCAGAAGCTGTATATACTTCACCACGGAGCAAATTCTGGAAAACCATTAAACTCATCGGCGCCCAGTCGGATGGAGCCATCAGAACGGTGATACTAGTTTCTTTAATTACGGTAACGAAGACGAGAATGGATCCTGCCGCAATCCCAGGAAGCATCAGCGGTCCGACTACTGTAATAATGGCCACCAGCTTTGAAGCTCCTAAATTGACGGCTGCTTCCTCAATATCTGATTTTATCGCCATCATCGTCCCCATTGTAGAGCGGATCATATAAGGCATGCGACGAATCGCATACGCTACAATCAGCAGAAATGCAGTACCTGTCAACTGAAGCGGGGCAGTGTTAAATGTTTGGATATACGCGATACCAAGAGCAATACCCGGCACAATCAGCGGAATCGAAGACATGAAATCCAGCTTTGATGTATTCTCGCGTACAACAAAATAAGAAACCAATGTAGCTACAATCACACTAATAATTAAAGCTCCGCCTGCGAGCAAGAGGCTGTTCATGATGTTATCGCCAGAGCGCGTAAACACCGTTGTGTAGTGATCCATTGTGAATCCTCTAGGAAGCAGACCAGTTCCCCACGTCGTTGCAAATGACTGAATCATGACGGAGAAGATAGCCAGCAGCGGCAATACAAGTACGATGCACGTATAAACGAACAGGGAACGGGTCACGACTTTGCTGTCGTTTAATTTTGTTCCTTTCGGTTTTCCTGACAATGTTCCGTAATCCATGTTCCGGGTAATGAAGCGCTGAAGCCAGAAAAAAATAGCTGCAACTGCTACCATCACAATGGTCAAAATGGAAGCGCCGGCCCAGTTAAAGAACCCGGATATTTCACGATAAGCTTCTACCACAATCAGGTTGAGTCCGTCCGGTGCTAAAATAATTGGCGTTCCGAAATCGGAGAAGCTGACTGTGAAAATAAGCAGCGCGGCAGAGATAATACCGGGAATCGCTAATGGGAACGTAATGAACACCATCGTGCTCCAGTTTTTAGCCCCCATGTTGTTTGATGCTTCTTCCAAGGAAATATCAGCAATTTTAAACGCTGCTACCATTGGCCACAAAGCAAAAGGGAAGAAAAAGAATACTTGAATCAGCACGATCGAGGTCATCGAATAGGCATTGATAAGCAGACCGTCGAACCCAAGTGATTGATACAGCGTATTGACCCATCCGGTTCGTCCAAACATGATAATAAACCCAGCTGCGGAAATAAAAGTTGGAACAATAAGCGGAATGGTGCATAAAGCAGCGAGCGTTTTTTTAAACGGCATAGTTGTTCTTGCAAATGCATACGCCAGCGGGATACACATGATAATGACTAGAATAGAAACCCCGATAGCTAAAGTAAGACTGTTTTGTAAGGCAGAAAAATAAGTACCCCCGCCTAATAAACTTGCGTAATGCTCCAACGAAGCATTGCTTAAACGTTCAATATTCGTTGCCATAATGTCCGGATTAACTAAAGATCCTAATAAGTTTACTGGTTGTCCAGTGAAACTAACTAGAAAAACTGAAATTAATGGAAGTACCAAAAACAAAAAGAAAAACAGATAGACAACCCACTTCATTATTTTTAGGCTGTCAATCGATAATAGCCAGTTTTTGAGCCTGGACTGCTTTGGTGATTGCTCTGCTCCTTTACTCATATCAGCAACACCCTTTCAGCAGGCAGGAAAACCTTAATGACATCCCCTTCTTTGAAGAGCGTAGTATTAGGCTGGAATTCCTCTTCTACCATCACTTCCATTCCTGCCAATTCAATATCATAGCGAATGGTTGGTCCAAGGTAGGTACTTATCTTAACAGTCGCTTCCAGTACATTGTGGTCTTCCGTTCTGCCGTTCTTTAATATTTCGATACCTTCAGGTCTAACCAGCACTTCTACATGGTCTTTATCTGTTTGCGTAGTGGATTCCAGCACCGTTTGATCGTTAATTTTGACGATCGAATCCCCATTCTCTTTTCGGTCTACTACTTTACCTTGATAAATATTGGACGAGCCAACGAAATCGGCTACAAACGGATCTTTTGGATTACTGTACAGTTCTGTCGGAGTCGCCATCTGCACAATTTCTCCATCCCGCATTACGGCTACATGGTCGGCCATGCTCATGGCTTCTTCCTGATCGTGTGTCACGAAAATCGTTGTGATCTTTAAGTCCTGCTGAATCTTTCGAATTGTTGTTCTCATCGTATTTCGGAGCTTCTTATCCAGGTTTGATAATGGCTCATCCATCAGCAGAACAGAGGGCTCCATTACGAGCGCTCTGGCTAAGGCAACCCGCTGCTGCTGTCCCCCAGACAGTTCATTAACCCCGCGATCTGCTAAATGATCCAGCTCCACGTATTTTAGGGCATCATGTACTTTTTCCTGAATCTCCTTGGACGGTTTACCCAGCTTTTTATGTATTAATCGAGCAAATGTCTTCGCTCGTTGACCAAATGAACCGTTGTATAAATCCCGTATAGTCAAGCTGTAGGCCACATTTTCAAATACATTGTAGTGGGGAAATAGAGCATAGCTCTGAAAAACCATGCCGCAGTTTCTGCGGTTGGCAGGTACATTATTCACTACTTTTTCCCCGATCAGCACTTCTCCGGATGTAGGGCTTTCAAATCCTGCTATGCAACGCATAGTCGTTGTTTTCCCACAGCCGGAAGGACCCAGGAGGGCATAAAATTCGCCCTCCTTGATATCGAGATCAACGCCTTTTAGTGCAGTTGCTTTATCATATTTCTTCACTAGATTTTTCACTTTGACAGATCCCATACGGATACCCTCCTAGAATTAATATTGTCGATTTACTGGTAACGCTCTCTCCATTCATTACGCACATCGTCATAGTTGTCTACGACCCAGTCTATATCCAGATCCATAGCGTTGTCCTGAAGTTCTTCCATCGTGAGCGGAGATTGAGATTCTACATTCGGATCAAGAGGGATGTGCTTCCAGTCTGCTTTGATTTCCTGTCCTCGTTCAGAAAGCATAAAATCGATGAACTTCTTTCCATTTTCAGGGTTAGGTCCATTTTCTACCAGTGATACCGGATTCACGAGAATCGGAGTGTCCTCTGGCACGTGAAACTCAACAGACTCGCCTCGCTCCTGCATCTGGTACGCCATGAAATCAAAGCCGATGCCAATTTGTGCTTCTCCTGTTCCAGCTGCCTGAGACGGTGCGCCGCCGGAGTCAGGCATCGCGTTCATCTGCTCATACAACTGATCAAAATATGCCCAGCCTTCTTCTTCGCCTTTTTCCATCAACTGGCTTAAAACAAGCAGCGTAGCCGTACCGGATGCTGCTGGATTTGGCATTTGCAATTCATCTGTCCAACGCTCGTCAAGCAGATCATCCCAAGTTTCCGGAAGCTCGTCTTCATCTACAAGCTCTGTATTATAAACTAGGCCGAGTACGAAAACCTCTACACCAGTCCACATCCAGTCTTCGTGACGCACTTTAATATCATTCTCATATGCATCCCAGTCTTCTACTGCTTCAGGAGTGTAAGGTTCAATAAATCCTTGCTCAATAGCTGACTCAAACGGTAAAATACCGCCGCCTCCATACCATACATCTGCCTGCGGGTTATCCATTTCAGCGATCATCTGATTTACAAGATTGTTTGTTCCCGCATAGCTGACGTTCACTTCTATTCCTGTTTCTTCTTCAAATGCTTGAGCCAGGTCCTCTGTCATTTCCGGAGTTTCTGGAGAATACACCGTTACGCTGCCGGCATCTCCATTCCCTTCTGCTCCATCACTGTTTCCACCACAAGCCGCCAAAACACTTACCGTTAATGCACCAACCACTACTGTAGCCTTTTTCATGCTAAATCCCTCCGTTTATGTATGCGGTTTCAAAAAGCACAAAAAAGAGACAACCCGTTTTCGCACAGACTTCTATCTTTTGATAGAAGCTGCACGAGAGGGTTGTCTCTTCATCTCTTCCCAATCACGCATCAGAATTTGTATAAAGTGAGTATAGAACAGAAAAATAAATAAAACAACCCAAATGTTAATAATTTATGAACATTGTTAATGAATGATGAATAATTATGCCATTTTGACTAGTTTAACAGCCTTTCATATATCAAAATGCTCTGTCTGTGCTATGATAAGTTTAATTCTTTTTTAGGAGACTTCTTCCATGGATGAACTGATTATTGAAACGGGACCGTTCCAGGAGCGTGCGGTGAACGGGATTGAATCGGAGCATTTGACGAACTACCCGATCGTCTATATTTTGCATAACAATCGCAAAAAGCCGGCTGCCTACATCGGGCAGACGGTGCAGGCGGCGCGAAGGCTGCGGCAGCATCTGGCAGACGACCGCCGCAGCAAGCTCGACCAGCAGATTTTAATCGGCCACCGCCGTCTGAATCAGTCGGCGACGTATAACATTGAGTCGAGGCTGATTAATTTATTTATCGCCGACAGCCGCTATGAGCTGCAAAATGTGAGCCAGACGGCGTCACGGCAAATGCATAATTATTACGACAAAGTGTATTACAACGACACGCTGTTCCGCGATATTTGGGAGCGGCTCCGCAACGAAGATATTGTCGAAGGAACGATTGATGCGCTTGAGAACAAAGACGTCTACAAGCTCTCCCCTTATAAAGAGCTGACGCCGGGGCAGCTGGATGTAAAGGAGCGCGTGCTGGACTTCTGCCGGAAGCACGCGCAGACGGACGGGCATCGCGTGTTTATCGTCGAAGGCGATGCCGGTACGGGAAAAAGTGTCTTGCTAAGCTCCTTGTTTAACACGATTCAAGATGCTGCAAATGAACCTTCCTCCCCTCTGCATCAAACGGAAAACCGGCTGCTCGTCAATCACGGGGAAATGCTGAAAACCTATAAAAGCATGACCGGGAGCCTGCCGAATTTGAAGAAAAAGCACTTCGACAAGCCGACGTCATTTATTAACAAGATGGACAAGCACCACACGAATGCTGACATTGTGCTCGTTGACGAGGCGCATCTGCTGCTGTCAAAGCCCGACGCCTACAACAATTTTCACTACGACAATCAGCTGCAGGAAATCATCAAACGGAGCCGCGTCACGATCGTCATTTTTGACCGGATGCAGGTGCTGAAGCTGAAAAGCTACTGGAACGACCGGCTGATGGAGGAAATTACGGGCACATACCGGGCAGAGCGAATGCGGCTGACCGATCAGATGCGCATGAACATTGACGCTCCCGCTAAAGCATGGATCGACGCCTTTGTCGCGAAAGAACTGAAGCCGATTCCCGATCGCGCTGATAGCTCCTTTCAGCTGCAGGTATTCGCCGAACCGGATGCGTTTCGCAAGGAGATCGAAGCGCACAATGAGGCATATGGCCTGGCGCGTATCGTCTCGACGTTTGACTACTTGCATAAAAAAGACGGAGCAGATTATCTCGTCGATGAAACCGGACTTAACATGCCGTGGAACCGCACGCAGGACGACGTAACGTGGGCCGAACAGCCGGAGACGATTTATGAAGTAGGCTCTATTTACACGGTGCAGGGCTTTGATTTGAACTACACGGGGGTCGTGCTCGGACCGTCGATCCGCTATGATAAAGAAAACGACCGCATCCGCATCGACACGAGCGCCTACCGGGATACCGGGGCCTTTCAGTCGAGAAACGACATGACGCAGGAGGAGATCGCGCAGGTGAAGGAGCAGATCATTTTGAACTCCCTAAACGTGCTCATGAAGCGAGGCATTCATGGTCTCTGCATCTATCCGACCGATCCATGTCTGCGCGAACGTATGCTGGAACTACAGGAGGAGCGACAATGAAGGATTGGCAGCAGTTAATCAATCAGATCAACGACTTCCGCGATGCCCGCGGCTGGAGACAGTACCACAACCCAAAGGACCTTGCCGTGTCCCTCTCGATTGAGGCAGCTGAGCTGCTGGAGGATTTTCAGTGGCTTTCAAGCGAGGACGCTGTAACAAAAAACATCGACAACATCCGCGATGAAATTGCCGACGTCATGATCTACGCCCTAATGATGTGCGACGAGCTCGAGCTCGACGTGCAGGAGATCATTCAGGACAAAATTCAGAAAAACGGCAAGAAGTATCCGGAACAGAGCTGACTGCGCCGGCTCCCCGACTCCGCCGAACGACCGCTTTTCTATTTGTCACCTGGTCTGTATCCATAACATACAGTCCGTCACATAAAACGACCGGCCTGCTTCATGCAGAACCGGTCGTTTTTATTATCCGCCAAACAAGTTAGCGAGTGAGCCAATCAGAATTCCGATGACACCGAAGTCGGAGTCGCCGAACGTGGTGTTTTCAATGCCCAGTCCGCCAAGAACCGGGAGCAGGAAGGCCGGGATGAAGCTGATAAGAATCCCGTTTGTGAATCCGCCTGCCGCGGCTCCGACGCGTCCGCCGACAGCGTTTCCGAAGACACCGGCTCCGGCACCTGTGAAGAAGTGCGGCACGAGTCCTGGAATGATGAGCGCCAGCGAGAAGATGCCGAGCATCGCCATGCCGATCAGTCCGCCGATGAAGCTGGAGATGAAGCCGATGATAACAGCTGTCGGCGCGTAGTTGAAAATGATTGGTACATCAAGGGCCGGTTTCGCACCGGGAACAAGCTTTTCAGCGATCCCTTTAAACGCTGGTACGATTTCTGTCAGGATCATGCGTACCCCGTACATGATGATGCTGAAGCCTGCTGCGAACGTGATCCCCTGCATCAGTCCGAACATGATATAGTTCTGGTCGCCTGCATACGTGCCGACAACCTCAGGACCGGCAATGAGAACAAGAATCAGGAACATGACAACCATCGTGAGTGCCGTTGAAATGAGGGAGTCCCGCAAAAAGGACCACTGCTCTGGAATTTTTATGTCCTCTGTCGTCTTCTTCTCGTTGCCGACTGCTTTTGCGACAAGCCCTGCAGAAACGTAGCCGATCGTGCCAAAGTGACCCATCGCGATTTCGTCGCCGCCGGTTACTTTACGCATAAACGGCTGCGCAAGTGCTGGCATCAGTACCATCACCCCGCCGAGAATCAGTGACCCGGTCGTCACAAGCGTAATCCCGCTCATGCCGGCTGTTCCGAGCACCGCGGATAACAGTGCCGCCATGAAAAACGTATGGTGACCAGTCAGGAAAATATACTTCAGCGGTGTAAATCGCGCGAACAAAATGTTAGCAAGGAAACCAAAGCCCATAATCAGCGCCGTTTCCGTTCCGAGCGTCTGCTGGGCAATCGCGACGATCGCCTCGTTGTTCGGAATAACCCCTTGAATATTAAACCGGTCCTGAATGATGCCGCCGAGCGAATCGAGCGAGCCGATTACGACGCCGGCACCAGCACCAAGAATCAGGAAGCCGATGATGCTTTTCGTTGTACCTGCGAATACCTTCGAGAAGTCTGCCTTCTGCAGAAGGAGCCCGGTCATGACGATCAGACCGACCAGCACTTCCGGCAGGCTCAAAATCTCATTCATCAAAAATTCAAAGAACCCCATCCTCGATCATGCCCCCTTAAAGCCTATTTGTTCAAAAACTCCTCAATCGCACTTTCTACTTCCTGCTCGCTTGCCATGTTGACAATCGCTTTTACAAACGCCTGGCCGCCCTGCAGCTGGGATGCAAATTCATTGTTCGTCAAAATCAAGTCCGCCGTAACGCTCTGCGCCGTTCCAAAATCTACTGCCTCCACGTCTGCTTTTACGTCCTTGTTTTTCAGCACCTTTTCTGCCGTCATTTTCAGCATCAAGCTTGATCCAAATCCCATTCCACATACACATAATACTTTCATGTTCGTCACCTCTTCGTTTAATTTTGGCTGCTTGTGAGCAGCTGTTTCACTTCGTCTTCGGAGCCTGCATGAAGCAGGTCCTTCATCAGATTGCTGTCATCGATCCATCCGGATATTTTCTGGAGCATGCTCAGGTGGGAGTCGGAATCGACTGCCGCGAGACAGATAAACACCCGCGCCGTTTTCACCGAGCCCTCGCTGTCTGCCGGAAATGGAACCGGCTCCTGAAACACCGTAAGCGAGATGCCTGCCCGGCTCACGCCGTTTTCCGGACGGGCATGCGGCAGTGCCACATTCGGCGCGATCAAAATATACGGTCCGAGCTCGTCGATGTTGGAGATCATTGCCTCGACGTAGGAGTCGGCGACGTAGTCATTCTGTACAAGCGGCTCTGCGCTTACGGCAATCGCCTCGCGCCAGTTGACCGCTTCCTTCTGCCATTGGATACAGCGCGTATCCACTTGAAAATCTGTCATCATTGTTCCACCTCATTGTTCATGTTTTATTTCGCCGTGCAGCAGCTGCTGCATGCTGTCGCTGTTGGTAAGCAGCTGATACAAATACTGCAGCTGCGGAAGGTGTGCATACTTGTCAGGTGTTGCCATAAACAGGACCGCGTGTGAATGCAATTTTTCCGATCGGTAAGGCGCCATTAGCTGCACGAGGCTGAAGCCAGGCCGGTTCACGTGATTAGAATGCGTGTGTACAAATAGGAGTCCCGGAACGATTTCGTACAAATACGCCTTGTCGATTACCGTTTTGCGAATGTCCTCAAGGAAAGCCGCTTCAACGACCTCGTCCTCTTTTAACAGAGCCACACCGGTTTCCAAAATCTCGTCCAGGTCGGTCGTGTTCATCACCGCCGTGCGCGACGCCGGAATGAGCGCCTGCACAGAAGGGGTCGTCTCCGTCAGCTTGGCCGCGCCTCTTTTCTCTTCAAGATCCTTCATAAAGTGTTCAACCTTCGTGATCTCGTCACGCGTCATGACGGGATTGATCGTCACGTACGGGTACGGAGAATCGGGCAGCGTCACCGTAGATACGATAAAGTCCGGCTTGTCCCAGCCGTTATCCTTATGCAGCATCGACACCGCTGCGGTGCGCTTGACGTCCAGCTGCGGAAAATGCTTCATGAGGGACGCGGTTAACAATCGTCCCGCTGCGATACCGCCCGGGCACATAACCCAGATTTGGTAACGCTCATTGTCAAAGGAAGCCTTCTCATAAATCGCCGCAAAGCTCATGGCAATAGGAATAATGTCATCAGCTGTTCGTTCCGGACCGGTTCCGAGCGCCTCCTGCACGTGGAAGACGATGAAGGGATACTGTTCTTCGACTTTCTTTTTCAGCGGGTGCAAATAGCGGATGCCGCACTCACCTGCGTAGTGAAACGCCTGCCATTCGCGGTAAATGTAGCGGATCTGTTCGTCGCTGTAACCGGTTAAACCCATACGCGTACTGGTTTCTTCAACGAACGCAAGAAACACTGGATCGTCGTTGTAGTCCGGCACGTCCTTCGGATACAGGTTTGAAGTCGCTTTCAAATAACAGCAGGCAAACGCCATATTCCGCTCTGTCGTATCCACACCGACCGTCTGACAAAACTCGTGCCACACCTCTTCAAACCAAGGTTCCGCTTTCGGCTGTTCCTCCTGCAGCATCTCGCCTGTCCGCATTCGCTGCAGCTGCAGCATCCATACCTTTAAAAAGGCGGTCGGACTGATCGTCTCCGGCAGTTCCTCTGTCAGCGCCACGGCTTTCTCCATTTCCTTCATTGAAATTTCCGACCAGTTCAGGTACGGCACCGGATTCATGCTGTTCCAAGCTGCTTCTAACCTGCTCATCACGCTTAGAAGCGCGAGCCGCTTTGCTTTTTCAGAGCCGAGAATGGCAAAGCCTTTGCGCCCTCGTTCCAGCGTTAATGAAAATATGTCTGTCAGCTGCTCGACCTTTTCCATTTCCTGCAGAACTGTTCCGCGGCTGACCTCCAGCTCTTCTGCCAGCTCCCTAAGCGACTGACTGCGCGGTTCAATTAGCAGCTCGTACGCGATTAACAGGTATCGTTCTTCTGCTGCGTCGGATCTTCCGTACAGGTTCATCGCTTCATCCAGCTCGCGCCGTTTATCGGCATCAAGTGCTCCGGCAAGCTCCCAGTAGCCTTGTCCCGATGCGTGCGTAAACGTCACGTCATAATCCTCCAGCCACCCGGCTACATGCTCTAAATCGTAGCGGACCGTCCGCTCGCCGACGTTGAACATCGCCTCGCAGTCCTTCAGCTTAAATTGCGTCTGGCCGTTGATGATCATCTGCACCAGCTGACGCCTTCTCGCATTCACGTTGCTCACCTCCCTGCTGTAATCAAAGTATACAAGGGCTTTCATAAAAAATGAATACGCTTACATTCCGAATAGGTTCAGAATTGTCTGCAAGATTCTGAACGGTGGAAACCCTTGTCATTAAAGGCTTCTTACTGGAATTCATTCAGCGCGAAAAAGCCCGGGATTTTCCCCGGGCAATGTTTCCGTTTCACGTGAAACGGGCGACAGCTTGTTCTATTTTAGCGAGTTCTTCCATTAAGGCTGACCGCCTTGGGTACTCGTTTCGAAGCTTGGCGATCAGCTCGATTCCTTGCGCCTTGCCATTTACTTTGGCACACTGCTTCACAAGCCGGCAGAGCGCCCGGTACTGCTTGCGGTTCGTTGCCATCCTAGCTCCGTGATCAACTAGCTGGCTGAACATTTCCCGCACTATGTCCGGATAAACCGGCTGCAGACGTGGACCGAGCTCCCGAATCTTCCACAAATCCTTTTCACAGGCAGCAAGCAGCACCTCCGGCTTGTCCTCTTCCATACCGATATGAATCGCGAGCGGATCACTGGCAGAAAGCTCGTTTAACAGCTGCTTCACTGCAGTATCCCACTCGCTATCCTCGTGCAGTTCCTTCCACTGCTGATACGTCTTTTCAATCTCAAGCATCATGTTTCGTGCCAGGAGCATGTTCCGAAGTGCTTCTTTTTCTTTCTCTCGGTTGCCGGTAAGACTGTAAAGCCGGCGCTCCGTTTCCAGCAGGGACTGTTGAATGTGCACGAGCTTTTTATGACGTTTTCCCGTTTCGATCATCGCCTCGGCATTGTCCCACTCTTCCCGATCCAGGTAGTAGGCAGCGAGCTCCAGCACGAAGTCCGGATGCTCATTGATCCGCTCCTGACGGAAGGCATTTCCTGCCTCTTTTCCCTCCGCTTCATCAAGGATACAGGCGCGTAGCAGCTCCAGCTGTTCCACCTCGTAATCCGGATAAGACGTTTGCCTCGCCGCCTCTGCCGCGTCATCCAGCGCCTTTTCTACTTTCTCGTGCCGTTTTTTCTCGCCACGCATCACAGGCAGGGAAACTCGGAGCAGCTCGATGCGGAAATCGCTCCAGCCGTTGTAGCGTTTCAAGCGTGCCTCTTTCAGTATTAGCGTTAAGAGCGTGCCTGCCGTGCTGTCGTCTGCCTCCTCGGCACAGCGCGTCAACTGATTCATCGTCAGACTGGCTGCAGTCGATACTTCTCCATTGGAGTCGTCCATAAACTGCAGGGAATCAACCGCACGGCCGAGCACCTTCAGATTCAGCTTCACCGCCCGCTCGTATTCCCCTTGATCGGCAAGGGCCTTTGCATGCTCCAACACTTGGTAAATACCGGAAAATGCCTCATGAGAGCGAGAAGCAGTGATAAAGCCATAGGAGCCCTTGGCACTGGTAAAGTACTTCGTAATCAGCTCCCCCGCAAGCTTCACCTCATCTTTTCCGTCACCCAGCCGCAGTTCCACGTCCTTTTCAAGCTCCGGATATGCATGCATCCACATTCGCACGAGATCCAGCAGTTCTTCTTTTTTCAGCTTTCCCACCAGCTCCGCAGCCTTCTTGTCCGCCATCGCCTCGTCCCCCTCGTTTTCATGTGTATATGTGTATCATACAGGAAAGTCTCTCCCATAACACTTTCCAATTATTGTCTCCTCCTTCCTCTCATGCTAAGCTAAAAACAGTGGATAGTCAGACAGGAGGAACCACGATGACCGAACAACTAACAACTCAAATGAAACGTGAAATCCAACAGAAACTGATCGGCAAAGACGAGACAGTCGAATTGCTTTGGATCAGCTTGCTCGCTGAGGGGCATGTGCTGCTCGATGACCTTCCCGGCACAGGAAAATCAGAGCTTGCCAGTGCGTTTGCAGCCGCGATCGGTGCAACGAGCGGACGAATTCAAGGTACGTCTGATGTCACACCTGCTGACATCACCGGCTTCGACTATTTCAATAAACAGACAGGCGCCTTTACGTTTCGTCCAGGGCCCGTTTTTCACCACGTGCTGCTGGCGGACGAAATTAACCGAGCCTCCCCCCGCGCACAGGCAGGTCTGCTTGAAGCGATGGCGGAGAAGCAAGTGACAGTTGAAGGCACCACACATGCGCTGACCGATCCTTTTTTTGTAATCGCGACACAAAACCCTGTCGATGTTCAGCAAGGAACCTTTAAGCTCCCGCAGGCACAGCTTGACCGCTTTATGATGAAGCTTCCGATGAAGACGCTCCGATTTGACGAGAAGCGTGCCATGCTGGAGCAGCACCGGGGCCCCGTGCGACCTGTCACAGCGGTGACTTCTATGGAGGAGATTCGTACGCTTCGTGATAAGGTTCGTCACGTGGAGGTGCATGAGGACGTTGAAACATATTTGCTTCAGCTGATTGAAGCAACGGGCACAGTGGAAGAAACATTGTTCGAGGCAAGTCCGCGTGCAGCCGTCGCCCTGCTCCGGGCCGCACAGGCACGGGCGCTTATTCAGGACCGCCGCTATGTGAAACCCGAGGACATCGTCATGCTTGCAGAACCAGTGCTTGCTCATCGTCTTATACTCAACAGCCGGGCCGTGCTGACGACAGATCCGAAAGATGTGGTGCAGCATGCGCTCGATTCCCTTTCCGTTCCGGCAGACTGATCAAGGCTTGGCTGCAGTAACCTTCCGCTACACAGCAGCAGGAAAAACGGCAGCCGCGCTCGGGATCCTCTTTTTATTAGCCAGTCTGCTGCGGCTCGATCTGCTGCTAAGCGGCTCCGGCTTGTTTTTACTTATGCTTCCGGCCGCTTCCCGCCTTACGCTGCAGGCAGCGATTCAACAAAGCCGGCTGACCGCTGTTCAAACAAAGAGTGCGCTGTTCCCCGGCGAGTCGGCTGCTGTGGTAGTGACAGTGGAGAACAGGAGCCGCTATCCGCTTTTGATGACTGCGCTTTATTCCAGTTTGTCTGCACACGACTGTGCAAAGATAACGGTGCCGGACGAAGCACGAACAGCAGCACCTGCCACTGTATCCTCCTGGCGCTTTGTGGTAACGGGTTCCAGGCGCGGACAGGCACGAATGACGTCGATGGAGATGGACGTACGGGACTGGCTCTCTTTCTCGGTCTGCAAGGTGGAAGAGCCTCTCTCCCCTTCGATCCAGTTAACCGTGTTTCCGCTCCCCGCACCAGTTCAGACCTTGGCAGCAGCTGCGGACAACCACGCACCACATGCGGGACAGGTAGAAGAGGAGAAGCTGTACGTCCGTCCGTATCAGCCTGGTGATAAAGGACGGCGGATTTCCTGGCGCGACTTCGCGGCCAAAGACGAATTAGTCAGCTGGAAGAGCAGTGCTCCTGGTGAAACAGAGATTTGTCTGGTCGTTGCACTGCATATGGAAGGAGAGGAACGAAAGTGGACGCCTCATGCAGAGAGCCTTTTGGAGCGTGCTGCTGGCCTGGCTGAGTCTTTTACAAAGCGGAACGTCACGTTTGAAGCCTATATCAATGATGCGTCCGCCGGCAGAGACTGGCTGCACCTGCCAGCAGCACAGGGGACCGGTCAGCTGTCTGCTTTTTTAGAGCTGCTGGCCACGCTGCACAAAGGACTGCCGCTGTCGCCGGTGTCCGTCATACTAGAACAGCTCCCGCCCGATAAAGTCATGGTTTATATTGGAGAAAAGCCCGCCGGACCGCTCTCTCCTCAGACCATTGTTTACTCCGCGGCTGGAGGTGACCGCTGATGCGCTTTGTCTACGGAGCTTTATTATTTGCCTGGAGTGCCACGGCTGCTTTCTCCCTGTCTCCGCCAGTCGCAGCCGGTCTGATTATCCTGCTCGCTGGAACGATTCTTCCGCTCATAAAGCAGAACACTCCACCCTTCGGAAAACAGGCGGTCTTGCTCCTGCTTGGCTGGACATTCGTACTCTACCTGGTCGCTGGGTGGCTCTCGTTTGCAATCAGCGGGCTGTTCCTTCTGCTCGCTCTTATCGCAATAAAAGCTCCTCTGCATGCAGCTGTCGTCAGCATGGCTGCTTCACTCGTCGCAGCTGCCGGTCTGATTGCTCTCTTTGCTTCCATCCCACTTCTTGCTCAGCCTGTCGGCTATGTAGCAGAGCGGGCTGCCGCGCCGTTTGCGGCTCTTGTCGATGTGTTACCTGAGCGTGTACAGGAGCAGCTGCCTGACGATCAGCAGAATACGGCACCGGACGAATCAGAAGCGGAACCTCTGCCTCAGGAAGGCGGCTCTGTCATCGGGTTTACGGCATTTGTCATTGGTCTGCTCACCGCTTTAGGTTTGCTGCTTCTGTTTGTAAAGCGACGGTGGATACGAGAATCAAGCTCAGCACCCGCTGCCGAACCGGAAAGACGTGAACCGGCTGTTCCAGCGCCGGTACAAGCACCTCTGTCTGCCAACACGTACAGACGTCAATATCGAAAGCTGGAGGCAGCACTCGCGGAAAATGGATGGGAGCGTCCCGCCTCTGAACCTCCCCTGCTCTGGGCGAAACAGCTGCCAAGTCATCTGCATGCCATGCAGGAAGCAGCGTTAATGTATGAAAAAGTACGTTACAGCAGCGCCACTCTTACGAAAAAAGAAGCCGCTTTGTTCCGGAAGGCTGTTACAGAGGTTAAACAGGCCATGCAGGACGAAACTCGTTTCACGTGAAACACTCCTAAAAAAAGCCCCGATCATTTTTGAGCGAATGATCGGGGCTTTACGTTTCTTTCGGCAGGCTGAGTCGGAATACAGCGCCCCCTGCTGCTTTGTTTTCGGCAGTTATCGTGCCGCCGTGGGCTCGGGCAAGTGCAGCAGCGATGGAGAGACCAATGCCGAGACCGTCCTTTTCGCGGCTGCGCGAGGCGTCGCCGCGGTAAAACCGGTCAAAGACGCGATGCTCCTCCTCCGGGGACAGACCTGGACCTTCGTCGGCTACTTGTATCACGACGCGGCCTGCTTCGTCTGTTGCTTCAAGCACGACGGTTCCTGATACCGGAGTAAACTTCCAGGCGTTGTGCAGCAGGTTGGTCACGATCTGCCTCAGCTTATCCGGGTCGGCCTGCACGGCATCAGCGTCACAGACTGTTTGCAGCGCAATTCCCTTTTCCTGAAACATTGCCTCCATGTCGGCCTCCAGTGACCGGATAAAGACAGGAAGGTCAACGCGCTTTTGCTGCAGCGGCTTGTCTTCCCGCTCCGATTCGTACAGCTGTTCCATTTCTCCGACGAGACGTACGAGACGCATCAGTTCGTCGTGGCTGCGCTCGAGCCGCTCCTCCGTCGGCTCTAGCACGCAGTCCTGAAATGCTTCAAGCTGACTTCGCAGCGCCCCGAGCGGGGTCCGCAGTTCGTGTGCCAGGTCTCCGGTAAAACGGCGGCGGCGCTCCTCCTCCTCCTCGAGCGAGCGGGCGAGTGCTGCGACACCGGCCGCCAGATCATCCAGCTCCTGAACGCCGTACGTCCTGTTTGGAATCTGCCGCTCTTTATGCTGCAGCGCGAGGACATCCTCCCCTACGCTTCGCAGTCCGCGCGTCATCCGGCGCGAAGCGACGTGGCTGAAAAATGCAGCGGCACCGATCAGCACGAGCAGAACGATCAGCATCGACAGCACCATGTCCTCCAGAAACTGCTGCTCCGCTCCGCCGAGCCCCGACGGATACGTCACTTCAAGCACGCCGATCAGAGCACCGTCTGCTTCCAGGCGGTAGGCCCTCTCTTCCCCATCGCCCTGGGTCATCATCTGCTGATGCATCATGCCCGTCTGCACCGGATTTCCTGCTTCATCATAAAGTCTTGCACTCATCCCCTCTTCCATCATGAGGGAATGAAACAGCATCGGCGGGATGTTCTCAAGCGATCCCCGCTCGCCGTATTCTGATTCGATCTGAGCTGCCGCCTCCTCAACGAGCTGCTCCTGCCGGTCGCTGACGTAGTCGCCAAAGTTTCGCTCCACTGCCCAAAGCAGCACCGCTCCCATGAACAGAATGCCGGAAACGGCGATCAGCATAGCAAAGAAAAAGGTTTGTTTTTGCACGGTATTAAACATCGCGCTCACCTTTAAAGCGATAGCCCATGCCGAATACCGTTTCAATAAACTGCGGCTGCTTCGGGTCAGATTCGATTTTTTTACGCAGATTTTTTATATGCACGTCAATGCTCCGCTCATAGCCGTCAAAAAACAGATCTTCCTGCACGCGCTCCAGCAGCTCTGCCCGTTCAAACACCCAGCCCGGATGTGCCGCCATCGCGGTGAGGAGCCGGTACTCGATCGGGGTCAAGTGGACCTCGCTGCCTTCTACGCTGACCGTCCGCTCCCGCAGGTGGATGACGAGCGCTTTACCGGCAAAGGACCAGACCTCACTTGTATCCCGTTTACCGACTCGTCTCATGATTGCCTGCATGCGTACGATCACCTCACGCGGGCTGAACGGCTTCACGACATAATCGTCCGCGCCGAGCACCATGCCCTGCACGCGCTCCTCTTCTGCTGACTTTGCGCTCAAGATCAGCACCGGTGTGTCAAAGTCTTTGCGCACGGCGGTGAGGATTGCTTCTCCGGACAGATCCGGAAGCATCAAGTCCAAAATAAGAAAATCCGGGTGGAGGCTTCGAAACAGGTCGAGACCCTTCTGCCCGTTGGCGGCACACGTTACCTCATGCCCTTCCCGCTTCAGATACGCTTCCATCACCTCGGCCATCGTCGGATCATCCTCAATCACAAGCACGTGCATGCCGCTCCCCTCCCCCGCTGAGTTGTTAGCAAAAGTATAGCATGCAAATGAAAAAAGCGGCCGCATCTTCATACGATCTACATAACTCTTTTCTATACTGGAGACAGAAGGAAGGGAGCCCCTTCCTGAAATTAAAAAAGGAGGCGGTCAGCATGCGAAACTGGATCATTGCTATCGTCGTGATTGTTGTGATTGGTCTGCTTGCAGCTGGTGCAACCGCTGCACAGCCAAACGGAACGTTCGGCATGCCGTGGATGACGGGCGGACACGGGCAAATGATGAATGACGACATGATGGAGGACGCAGAGCCTGGTGAGATGATGCAGGGCGGCGGGATGATGAACGGTCGCGGCCACATGATGGATGAGGAGTACGGACGCATGATGGGAGAGCGTTTCGGACCGATGATGTACGGAGATGACTGGGAAACCCACATGGAGGACGCAGATTGGGAGGCCTTTCACGAGGACATGTATGAGCGCATGGAAGCCTGCCACGAGGCAAACGGAGGGCCGCAGTAAGCGGCTCTTTTTTGTGGAAAAACACGGCTGAACGTTACGAATTTGTTCAATATTTCACAATCATATTTTACCAATTGCGTGCTATAGTAAAGGTGTAAAAGCTGTCGTGTTTTCTACCTAAAAAAGGAGTGATCACCAATGAAAGCAGTTACGGTTAATCCAGCAAGCAGAGCCAATGTGGAAGTCACGGAAAAGGAACTTCGTCCGCTAGAGTCCGGGGAAGCACTAGTCGAAATCGAGTATTGCGGCGTCTGCCATACGGATGTGCACGTAGCTGCCGGTGATTTCGGCGACGTAGCCGGACGCACGCTCGGCCACGAGGGCATCGGGATCGTCACGGAAATCGCAGATGACGTGACGAGCCTTTCAGTCGGTGACCGGGTCAGCATCGCCTGGCTGTATAAAGCGTGCGGACGCTGTGAATACTGTACGACCGGCCGCGAAACGTTCTGCCGCAGCGTGCAGAACGCCGGCTTCAGCGTCGACGGCGGCATGGCGGAAAAATGCATCGTGACCGCAAACTATGCCGTGAAGGTGCCGGACGGACTCGATCCGGCGCAGGCAAGCAGCATCACGTGTGCAGGCATCACGACGTACAAGGCAATCAAAGTCGCAGACGCCAAGCCGGGCGAATGGATCGCGATTTACGGCTGCGGTGGCCTTGGTAACCTGGCGATTCAGTACGCGAAGCACGTGTTTAACGCAAACGTCGTTGCGGTAGACATCAACGACGACAAGCTGGCGCTTGCTAAAGAAAGCGGCGCAGATATAACCATTAACCCTGCAGCAGAAGACGCCGCGGCGATCATGCAGGAGCAGTGCGGCGGTGCCCATGCCGCTGTCGTAACCGCCGTTTCTAAAGCAGCCTTCAACTCCGCTGTAGATGCCGTACGCGCCTGCGGCAAAGTCGTTGCTGTCGGTCTGCCGACGGAAACGATGGACCTCAGCATCCCACGGCTCGTGCTGGACGGCATCGAGGTCATCGGTTCCCTCGTCGGCACCCGCAAAGATCTCGAAGAAGCTTTCCAGTTCGGCGCTGAAGGCAAAGTCGTTCCCGTCGTCAAAACCCGACCGCTCGACGACGTACAAAACATCTTCGAAGAGATGGAGCAAGGTAAAATCCAAGGCCGGATGGTCATCGACTTTAAGATGTAAAGAAGAGAAGACAGCTTCCAGAGCGGGAGCTGTCTTTTTATTGTCTGTTTTTCAGTCTTCCTTCAGATCTCCAGCTCGTAACGATTCTCCCTTCCCCTTTTAAAACGAAGAACGCCTCTTCAAGAAAGAGGCGTCCGCTGTTAGATATTCTCCTGCTTCAATGTTTCAATGATGTTATCTTTTTTAATCTTTGAAATTGAATAGAGCATGGCGGCTCCGACGATGGCAAATACGGCCAGTCCGACGTACAGCAGACTCATCCACGGCAGTGTGAAGCCGTAGTCAAAGGTATTGGTCACAGACAGATGAATCAGGTACATGATGCCAATGCTGATCGGAACCCCGTAAAGCAGTGCCTTGATGCCGTAAAAGATGCTCTCGTAGTTAATCATTTTCCTAAAAGACTTCGGCGTCATCCCAATCGACTTCAGCATCGCGAACTCACGCTTTCGAAGAGAGATACTTGTCGAAATCGTATTGAAAATGTTCGCGATGGAGATAAGCGTGATCAGCGTAATAAAGCCATACGTGAACACGGACATCAGCATAACCAGCTGACCTTGCTCATTGCGTGACTGCTCCACGTTGTAAATATACGTGTGGGTGTTGCTGATCGCCTCGATATCCTCCTGCGTCTGTGCGGGATCGCTGCTGTCGAGGTACATGTAGCTGTTCGAGAAAAACTCGTGCTCCACGCCCGCCTCCAGCTGATCATACACGTCCTCTGACACGATCAATGTCAGCTGTCCGAGACCGCCGCCTGAAGAAACACCCGTCGGAAGCGTATCCGTCATCGCCTCTACTGTAACGGCACGGATCGGGTCCTGATCACCTGTCTCCACATTTTCGTGAAACAGCCCGATTTGACTACCGGTTGTCGTTTGGATAGGAGCTGCTTCCACCCTCTTATCTGACAGACCAGAACCAACTTCAACGATGTGAACAGCTTTGTCTATTAATACAGCAGGTGCATCACTATTATCAGTCAATTGGCCAGGTTCAACGCCAATTTCTTCTGCATAAGTACGCATGGCTCCGTCATTAAGTCCATATACATTCACCTGATATTGATAGCGACCTTCCTGCAATAATTCCGGCGTCTCTTCCACTCGTTCTTGCAGGAAGGTTGAGATATTTTCTTCCTCAATCCATGCCGTAAAAAACGCTTCCCTCACCACCGAGGCGCTCGTGACCTCGTCCAGTGACGCGACGGCGCCCGTAAAATCTTCTCCTTGATTCTCTCCATCGAGCATCACCTGGATGTCGTAATTGATATCCTCCTGCGACATCTCCAAAGACTTCGTGATTGACTCGGTAAAAAAGGACACAGACAAGAAGAGGATAATGCTCACCACTAAAGAAAAGACCGTTACCTGGTACTTGCGCTTGTTTCGCTTCATGTTTTTCAAGCCGATTTCCGCTTCAAAGCCAAACAGCTTGCGGACGAGCGGTGAATTGCGCACAGCCTTTTCGGTCAGCTTCATATCGGACGTCTGGCGGATCGCATCGATTGCGGATATTTTAGACGCTTTCCGTGCCGGCATGTAGGTCGAAATGAAAATCGTTAAGCCTGCAATGAGCACTACCGTGACAATCATCCACGGCGTTACCGTCACGAGCAGCGGCACCGATACGTTCAACGCTTCATTCAGTATCCGGTTCACAAAAGCGAACGTGAGACCTAGACCGGCAAGTCCAGCACCGATGCCAATCGGAATGCTGATCAGCCCAATAACGGCACCTTCGAAAAAGACCGAGTTCCGCTTTTGCTTTTTCGTCGCCCCGACGCTTGCGAGCATCCCCAGGTGTCGCGAACGTTCGGATACGGAAATCGCAAACGCATTGTAAATAAGCGCGATGGAACCAAAAATGATAACCGCCATGATAATAGCCGCGAGCGAGTAGAGCGTCGTCTGAAGATTGTCGTTGTTCGACACGCCCATAAACCGGAGCAGCTCATTGTTGAAGCTGATCATACCGCGTTCAATGCCTGCGGCATCTGCGACGTCATTGGCGTGCCCAAACAGCGACCGGTCGACGCGGTCAAGCACTACGAGCCCGTTTACGTCTGACTCCTCCGACATATACGATTCATCGGTGTAGGTGAGCATCGTATAGCCGGGCGCCCAAGACGGCTCCCACGTCGGGCGCTCGATCACGCCGACGATCGTATACGCTTCCTCCGACACGTCACGCAGCTCTTCCTGCCGCTCCTCTTCCTCCACCAGCAGGGCATCCTGCTGCTGAAGCGGCCGCTCCGGCTCCTGCTCATTAGCCAACATGACGCGCGTGCCGACGTCGAGGACAATCTCCTCGCCGATTGCATACGTCTCATCGTCCGCTGCAACAATCTCTTCTGATACAACGATTTCATCCGGAGACTCCGGAAGCCGTCCGTCCTGAAGCGTAACCGGAATGTTCTCGAATCCGCTGTCATTCAGCTCCCGTATAAACACATACGGCTTGTAGCTGTTGAGGCTCTCGTTAAACTCGGCGTAGCCCCGGTCGCCAGACAAAATTAAATCGGCAGTTGCCTCATCTTCACGGATCTCCGCTGCTTCTGCACTGCTGATATCGTGATACTGCACGTGCCACTCGCCGTGGTCGGCAATTTGCTGCCGCTCCAGTAAATCCATAAATGAAATAACGAGCGTCGCGACCGCGGTGATCATCGCAACGGAAATAATCGTCCCGAGAATCGTTACAAGCGTCCGCCGCTTGTTCTGCTTTAAATGCCGGATCGTCAGCTTATTGATAATGTTCATAGCCGGATAACCTCGTCTTTGGCGATGACGCCGTCCTCGATTGCGATCACCCGGTCTGCCTGCAGCGCAATCTGCTCATCGTGCGTGATGACCACGAGCGTCTGGTTGAACGTGCGGTTAAACATTTTCAACAGGTCCATGATCTCTCCGCTGTTTTTACTGTCTAAGTTACCAGTCGGTTCATCCGCTAATATCACCGTCGGATTGCTGATGAGCGCGCGTCCGATCGATACCCGCTGCTGCTGGCCGCCGGAAAGCTGGTTTGGCAGGTGCGAGAGCCGGTCTTCAAGTCCAAGCGTCTGAATGATGTTCTGCAGGTGCGTCTGATCCACCTCATGATCGTCCAGCAACACCGGCAGCGTCATGTTTTCCTCTACCGTTAAAATCGGGATCAGGTTGTAAAACTGATAGATCAGCCCGATCTGCCGCCGGCGGAAAATAGCGAGCTGCGACTCGTTTAAGCCGTAAATATCCGTTTCGTCGACAAATACCTTGCCGGACGTCGGGCGGTCGACGCCGCCGAGCAGGTGCAGCAGCGTTGATTTACCGGAGCCGGAGGGCCCGATGATCGCCGTGAATTCCCCTTTCTTCATGCTGAAGGAAATGCCGTCGAGCGCCTTCACCGCCGTATCACCTTTGCCGTACACCTTCGATAGCTGTTCCACTCGTAAAATATCCATGTGATGACCTCCACTTGATTCGTGATAGTCTCAGCATAAAAGCCGCACGTGACTATCAAGTGACTCCAACGTGACAAAATCGTCACATACCGGTTCGGCGTTACACGACGCGTTTATAAAAGGCGATCCGAAAGATCGTTCCCTCACCTGGCTCGCTGCGGACATCGATGCTTCCCTGCTGGCTCGTGATGATTTTGTGCGCGAGTGCAAGTCCGATCCCGACGCTGTCCTCACTCGCCTGCCGTCCTTTGTAAAAGCGCTGAAAAATGTACGGCAGATCCTCTTTCGGAATGCCGGAGCCGGTATCCTGAATGACAATCTCCGAATAGAGCGGGTTTTCGGCCGCCTTGATGGTGATAACGCCTCCTGACGGCGTGTGTTCTACGCAGTTTTTCAGGATGTTAATCAGCGCCTCCGACGTCCAGTTCAAGTCTCCTGAAAAGCTTGCCGACTCCTCTCCGCTCACGTTGAGCTCCTGCTCTTTGATCTCCATGGGAATGGCAAGCGGCTCAAGTGATGTAGCGATGAGCTCCTGCAGGCTTACGGGCTCCTGCTTAAACTGAATTGATCCGGCGTCGATTTTAGAGAGCTTTAACAGGGAGGACACGAGCCATTCAATCCGCTCGAGCTGAACGGAGATATTTCTCGTGAATTCGCGCCGCTTCTCTTCTGTCAGATTCGGTCCACTGAGCAGATCCGCCATAATGACCATCGACGTGACCGGCGTTTTCAGCTGGTGGGAGATATCTGAAATGGCATCCATCAACGCCGTTTTATCCTGCTTCAGCCCCGAGCGCTCCTCTGCAAGCATCGACGTTACTTTGTAGATTTCATTTTTTAAAATGCTTAATTCACCTTCCTCGTTGTCCCGCACATCAAGCGATATGTCGCCGGCGCTGATTCTCCGCACGTAGCCCGAGAGTGTCTCCAGCTTCTGATAGCGCCAGTATGTAAAGACGAGCACGGCACTGATCAGCAGCAGCGCGAGTGCGAGCACGATGAACGGTGCCGCCCCGGCAGGCAGCAGAAAAGCAAAGACGACAGCAAGCAGGCTGATCGAGCCCATGACGAGCAGCAGCAAGCGAACTTCCCGGTTTCGTATCATCCGCCGCCCACCTTATAGCCGAGCCCGCGTACCGTTTGAATAAGCATTGGCTTGTGCGGATCGTCCTCCAGCTTGTCCCGGAGCCGCTTGATATAGACAGTGAGCGTATTGTCGTTGACAAAGTCCCCCGCGACGTCCCAAATCCGCTCCAGCAGCTGCGCGCGCGTCAGCACCTGGCCGACGTGATTCGCAAAAATGAGCAGCAGCCGGTACTCGAGCGCCGTGATGACGACCTCCTCGCCGTGCTTATACACCTTGCCTTCGAGCGTGTGAATCGTTACGTGCTGCAGCTGCATCACCTGCTGGGCCTGCGGCTGCTTCTGGTAACGCCGCAGCACCATGCGAATGCGGGAAATAAGCTCCCGCACCCGAAACGGCTTCGTCACATAGTCGTCCGCGCCCATATCCAGCCCCATGACCACGTTCACCTCATCGTCTACCGCCGTCAGGAAAATCACCGGTACATCCGCCGCTTCCTTTACGAGCGTACACAGCTCATAGCCGCTCCCATCCGGAAGCGACAAATCAAACAAGCACAAATCAATCGTCTCAAGCTCCTCGCGAATCACCCGCTTCGCCGACGCCGCATCCACACAGAGCACCGTCTCAAACTGATCCTGCTGCAGCGAATACTCCAGCCCCGACGCAATCGTCCGATCATCCTCCACCAGCAAAATGCGCACAACCTCACCCCATCTTCCGTTAACGTAAACACACATACTATACAATTGCAGGAAAGAAAAGTAAATGCGTGCAAAGACGTGAAAAGGGGATGCCCGGTCAATTATATAATTGACCGGGCATCCCCTTTTATTAGTTTCAATGATGAGCAACATATTTGATTCGAACAGTTAACTAAGTCAGGCCGTATCCCGAAAAAGAAAGCTCTCGAAAATTTTCTTTTGCTCTCTATCATCTTTACTAAGATCCAGAAACGTCTCTAATTGGACTTGAACCCACCATTGTGGAGCGTAATTTGGCTTTAATGCTTTGATACGAAGGTCAATTTCTTTTCCTTGTTTCAATAGTGAATAAATAGCTTGAGCGTAAATACCTGGTACAAAGCCCAATAAAAGTCCTTGAGAGGTAAAGATATTCACTGCATATTTATCTACTGGATTATCCTCCGCGATTTCCACGGCTAAGGTTTCACCAATAGTAAGGTTTTCAAAAAGCGTTTTAGGCAGATCCTGATGACGCATTCCGTTAATATAAAATCGACTGTTTATCTTATTGTCCTCTAAACGGAGTGGCTCTTCAAACGTATAAGGATCACCAGCTAAAGCTCCACGTGTTTCTCTTAATATATCCATTCGATCGGCATAACTGGAAAGCTGAAGTTCGTTTAGTATATGTTGAAAACCTACCCTGGATTTATCCGGAATACGACGATCAAAAGCTGGAAACAGATCGGGAGATTCATACTTCTTTTTCAACTCTGGGAAGGCAGGATGAAGTTGATAGCCTTCCTTCTGAGCTTCTTTTACTGTCCTAGGGGAATCACTAAAATGAGTATACTGGAACGAGTAGTTTTCTCCATTATAGGTCAACGTGCCAACATGATAATATAAGTTGTTCACTGAGTTTTTCCACACTACTAGCAATGATTTAACCTTTTTCACTTAAACCCCCTCCTTTCTGTAGATCTCTTCCATTTTCGCCTTGCGAAATTCGATTAGCTTGTGTAAAAATTGTTTTCTTTCTGGAGTAATTAAAGGAAACCCTTCTAAAAAGCGTCGATACTCTTCCATATCAAATTGGGACAATCGCTCAAAAAAAGTATTAGCTTCTTTTTTATAATGCGCACAAATATAAACTAAAACTTGCTTCGCTTTTATACGGGGCGTTTCTTTATTATCCATTCCCATTTTAACCTGGGTCTTTTTAAAAAATGTATTCATTCTCACTTCATCAGCTATTAATGACTCTACTTCTACTTCTGAGAGCTGCCACCCTAAGGAAGCTCCATTATCATATAGCGGAGCAAATACTCTTCTTCCTTCAATATGAAGGATCTGCCAGTTGTGGCCGTGCCGATCCTGATTCCCGATCAAAATATCAAATAGATTCATCCAAATAAATTCTTCTTTTAACACATTGCTTAATGAGAACAATTCAAACAGCTCAAAAAATTGTTTCATCAATGTCTCATTTTTTCAGTAGTATTCTGTAAATGAGTATACTTATCTCCCAATTCTCTGTGAAACAAAGAGGCTGCCGTTTCGCCCATCTCCGCATTTAATTGAGATCTGAAATTTCTCATTAAACATGCTCTTCTTCCATCTCGATAAGCTACCTCTGCCTCAACTGAACGTATCCCTAAAAGAGAGGCAACCTTCGCTGCAATTACTACATTTACGTCTTACCAATTTGTTCTATCTCCATCAAAATCTCGCGGGAATTTAATGACATAATCTTCATGGTCTGGTGAAAGGAGATCTAACTTTTCCAACGTACTATTCTCTCCATACCCTGTAACTAACCAAGTGCTAACATCTCTCATTTATTTATCTCCATTCAACGAAATGCGATCTTACGTAGATTTATTACTCACAGCATATCACAGGTTTTTTTGTATTTTGGAGTATAACTTTACCTTGAGAAAGCCGATTTACTTATGATACGGTTCACCGTGGTGTATCCAAATGAGGTTTCCACTTTTTAGGGACTTTTAGTTTTCTTCTCCTACATAAGAAGTTAAAAGACCATTACCACTAAAGTAGATTTGTCTATTTAAATCTTCGGTTAACAACTTTAATGCCTCAAAAAACTTTTCCTTATTATTATCAAAAAGTTGTAAGACATCCCAATTTTCTTGAACTGCTCCTTCTGATAAGAACTTTTCTAGATATCTTCTATCATGTCTATAACCAAAACATCCACTAAAATAGTTATCATTTCCTAAATATCTGTGTTTTGTTGCCCTTAGAAACTCAAAGATATCATAAAGAGAAATGATTTCATCCCTATCTAAACATAGCTGATTTTCTATAAAAAGCCTTTCCATAAATGGTTGCATAAAAGTAACTTCAAATGGTAAGTGATACCTTTGTCCACTTTCTAGAGCTCGCACAGCATCATGTAAACCTCTCCTTGGTGACATATACCAAGTGAAATCATAAGTGCTATATATCCTATCTCTCACTTGTGGTTTAACAAGTACATTATTAAGTAATCTAAAATCTCTATTTTTCACTAAAGCAATACCAACACTATAGAAAACAGCTTGAACAGGTATTTCTTTTAATTTGAGTAACGTAGTTCTACCATTATGTTCAGATAAATTTGTTAGTCTCTCTAATGTTTCGATGATAAGTTGTTCATACTGTGACCCTTTATAGTAGGTTATTATTGACA
This sequence comes from Bacillus daqingensis, assembly GCF_042654445.1. Classification (NCBI taxonomy): domain Bacteria; kingdom Bacillati; phylum Bacillota; class Bacilli; order Caryophanales; family Bacillaceae; genus Bacillus; species Bacillus daqingensis. The sequence continues at coordinate 79,268 of NZ_JBHSGK010000005.1, read as the reverse complement.
TTAAAACTGAGATAGGTGTTATAACTTCCTCTATTTCTTTGACCCACTGTTTTACTATTTCATCGTCTACGTTTTGATTAGCGTCCATATTTTTTACTATATTAATAACTTTTTTTGTTTCTTCTGTTATCAAGTCTGTTAATTCAATATCTTTATTATTAGAGAGATACTTCTTTAATCGATTTACCTTTACAAGTAAGTTTTCTGGATTAGTTTGCTTGACTTTAGCAATGTTCTCAACGTTTTCTTTTAAATTCTTAAAAAAGTGGTCCGCTCCTTCTTGGTCAACAATAACATTGGCATCTCTAAAACTAACTAATTCTTTTGCCTTCTCATTAATTTCATTCGAAAAAGAATGCCAGTACCAGGAATACCTTCTACCTTTGACACTCCTTATAGTATCTCTTAATGCCGTATCCCACTCCGCTGACCACCCTGATACTATTAAACCGTACCCATCAAATATCCTATTAAGAATAGCTGATAAAGGCTCTGAATAATTTTCTAATTCATCTGTAATATTCTTAAACCTAGTATCTCTGTAATCACCATGAATTTTTAATACTGTACAATCAGCGTGTGCAAGAGGCTTCATACCTTCAATATCTGATTCATGATAAACCGTTTGATACTGTACGTTTAATTCATCCAATGCTTGCTCGAGTAATCGGTCAAAGTTCGTTGTAACAACAACTTTTATGTAACCTTGTTTAACTAGTTCTGCTATTGACCGATGTGCTTCTGTTGGTAGCTTTCTATTTTCTTCTAAATCAACTTCAGTAGGTTCAAAGAATTCTTTTAAAAGTCCATTACGTTCTGAAGAGGTCTTTGCTATCATGCCTATTACCTCATCATACAAAGGAACTTTACCAAATTTCTCTTCATACCACTTAATTTCATCTTGTTGTTCCGTACCATCTAATAGCATGATTCTTCTGCATAACTCTTTTAGAACACCCCATCCTGTAGGTATGTGTAAACGCTAAACTAGAGAGAGCAATTTATTACAATTAAGGGAGAGCAACATTTCACAAATAAGATTGACCAATTTCCATACAAATATGACACTTTCAATAGGCTGCCCTAGTTTATTGAAGGTGAGGAGATTGGAGTGAGCAGATTCATGAAATATGCAGAAGTTCGTAAGCTGCAAGATCTAGGTTTTTCTATTAATGCCATTGCTAAGAAACTGAAGATGTCGAGAAATACGGTGAAGGAGTACATAGGCATGGAGCCGGAGGAGTTCGAAGATTTCCTTGTTTCTTTGCGTACACGTTCCAAAAAGTTGGATCCCTTCCGGGATGAGATTCTCAAGTGGCTGCAGGAACATCCAGATCTAACCGGAGCTCAAGTCTATGACTGGCTGGAAGAACGAATGCAGTTCAACGAGACGGCAGAGAATACGGTACGAAATTACGTCAAGGAGTTACGGGAGATATACCACATTCCAAAAACGGTGAGGCAGCGGGAGTATGCATCAATTCCAGAAAGCTTCCCGGGCCAGCAGGCCCAGGTGGATTTTGGCCAAACGGTCGTCGAAACAAAGGCAGACGGAAGGAAACACCTCTACTTTATTGCCTTCATCTTGTCCCATTCCCGATACAAATATGTTGAGTGGCTGGATCGGCCTTTCCGAACATCGGACGTTGTGAGATGTCATGAAAATGCCTTTGTTTATTACGAGGGGATGCCCGTGGAGATGGTGTACGACCAAGATGCTTTACTTGCCGTAAGTGAGAATGCGGGAGATCTCATATTGACCGCAGCGTTCACCAAGTATCAAGCAGCTCGAGGCTTTCAGATATACTTGTGCCGAAAAAACGACCCGGAATCAAAAGGGAAAGTGGAGCAGGTCGTGAAGTTTGTGAAACACAACTTCAGCAAACATCGACTATTCGAGACATTGGATAACTGGAATGACGCCTGTCTGGCTTGGTTAGATCGCACCGGTAATCACAAGGTTCACCACAACATAAAAAAGAGACCTTCCGAAGTGCACGCCCTGGAAAAGCAACACTTGCGGAACGTCTCAACAAGTTACTTGTTTGAGGAAGCCCTCCCTATCACTATAACAAGAAACATTCAGAAGGACAATGTCGTTCGCTACCTGCAGAATCGTTACAGCGTTCCGTCAGGAACGTACCAAGAAACATCAGCGAATAAAGCCTATCTTCAAGTAACAGACGACCAGACGCTCGTAATACGACTGAAACCTACGGGACCGATCTTGGCTCAGCACGCACTCTCACTGGAAAAAGGCTTGGTCATTTCCGATCCACTACACCGGGAGAAGAAAGAATCAACACGGAGCCTCTTGGTTCACCAGCTGACCGAAGCTTTTTCAGATAAAACGGGCATCCAATGGTTTATCGAAGCCCTTTCGGAAAAGTATCCACGGCATTTGGTTGATCAGCTGAAAGTGATTCAAAAAGCTATCCGACACCATCCAACAAGTGCCGATGGCGCGTTGAAAGAGGTGCAGAAGCTGCAATTAATCAGCGGTAATGATTTTCGTGATATTGTTTACTCCCTAGAACTGCAAAGCCAAAAACCTCTTGCTTCTGACATGCCATTGAATCAAAAGTACATCGATCTGGCAGCACCCGAACGCTCCAGTGCGACCTATCTAAGCGTCTTGAGTGGAGGTCGAAAATCATGAGCCATCCTTTTGATTCCTTACAACAACAATGCCGAACCTTACGGTTGGCAGAGACGGCAAAAGAGTTACCCACCCTTCTACGTAAGGCAGAAGCAAAAGGGTGGACCTATCACGAGTTCACGCATGAACTTCTTTCCTATGAATTGCAATGCCGGGAACAGAAGGCGGTCGAGCGCTTGATGAAATGGGCGGATTTCCCGGAAGTGAAGACGCTGGACGGCTATGTGAATATTGCATTACTATAAAGCCAGAAGTGCGGAGTTTCGAGCCATTAATTGCGGGAAAGAAAACCACCTATTGCGGATAATGAAGCCATCTGTCAGGAGATCGGTATAACGTTACCTGATAGATGGCTTCTTTTGCCTGGCGACGTTCTTTCTTCCTTCTTTAAACGATCATTTTTGTGCTAATCCTCCAGCTAACCCATGTCGTTCCCGCATCGACACGGTCCCATCTACTAAAATATGATACGAATCGTGAATGATTCGATCCAAGATCGCATCCGCAATTTGAGCATCTCCGAGTTTGGCATGCCACCCTTCCGGGGCATATTGGGAACAGAAAATAGTAGAAGCTTTCTTTAAGCGGGATTCCACTATTTCAAGTACATGAAGAACATGATCTTCATGAAGTGTGGTCAATAGCCACTCATCAATAATGAGTAAATCTACTTTTCGATATTTTTGAATAAGCTTGCGAAAGCTGCCATCTGCTAAAAACTTGGCGGCGGCTAGTTCATCCAATAATTCTGGTAGACGAATGTATTTCACCTTATGAAACTGGCGACAGGCTTGAACACCCAATGCATTTGCGAGCCATGTTTTCCCGTTCCCGGATGCCCCCATCAAAATAATATTGTGATGGTGATGCAGATAGCGACCTGTTCCAAGCTCCAACAGGAGCTCTTTGTTTAATTGGCGATCCGGATGGTATTCAATGTCTTCCATCGCTGCACTTGGATCCTGAAAAGTTGCCTGCTTCATCAACCGTTCTAATTTAGCCGATCGGCGTCGATCGTATTCATAATCAACGAGTAGTTGAAAACGATCGTCAAAGTCCAACTGATGATAATCGGAATTCCCTCGCTGTTCGTCGTACAAGGATGCCATACCAGTCAATTTCATTTCTGCTAGTTTGCGTGCAGTTTCGGCTCTCATTTTCCACGATCCTTTCCAAAATAGGCTGCCCCACGTACAAATCCATGTTCATTTACTTTCGTTGATGACCGTCGTGAAGGCGTTGCGTTACGCTGCTTTCGCTTTCGATCCAATAACGTTTTAAATACCGTCACCGTAGGTCGTGTCGATATCTGTTCTAACAGAGCAGCGACTTCTTCTTGCACGACTATCGATTCTTTTGAGGCTTCCTGGCGCAAGGCGCTAAGCATCGTCAATGCTTTTTTCTCTGGATGTTGGTCTAAGATACACGTTACAAGCTTGGTCATATGAGGGCCAATCGTCTCCGACCATTGTCGATGCAGATCCGGATGATGGTCGACATATAAGCGATGATGGTCCGGCATATGGTCGGATAACGTCGCGTACTGTCCAATGTCACCGATTAACCGTTTATGGGATGCAATGCGTACATCATTCAAGTAAAATTCAAGGAGGTCCGGAGTTAGTCGAACATCGATCTGTTCACGGACATATTCATATGGCACAGAATAGTACATGCGATCCACTTGCACGTGATAATTCGCCTGTACTTTGGCCGTTCGCCAGTCTGTCCGCTTATATGGTGTCATGGGAAGGGGGCGAAGGTGAGGCTTCTCCTCTTCTTCAAAGACTCCTTTTCGAGAACCTGGACGCTTTTGAAACAAAGCCGAATTTAATTCCTCGACTTTTTCCTGTAAATGCTCGTTGAGGTCGTGTAAATGAAAGAACGGATGGGCACGCAAAGCAGCGATCGCTTGACGAGAGATAAATCCAACGGCGGCTTCGACGCTTGCTTTATCTTTTGGCTTTCGAACACGGCTCGGTACGATGGCCGTGCGGTAATGATCGGCCCATTCCCGGTAGGCTTCCTGTAACACAGGTTCTCCCCGAAGGGGTTTGGTCACGCCGGTTTTCAAGTTATCGGGTACAACCGTTTCGGTGACTCCCTGAAAAAAAGCACAGGCATGCACATGCGCTTTTAGCCAGTTTGGAGATGTCATATCCAGAAATCCTTCGGCATAGCTGTATTGACTGTAGGGCAATGTGGCGATAAAGACATAAACGGGTAGTTGTTCTCCTGTCACACGATCAGTGATCGCAAGCGTCGTACCTGCCCAATCGACCTCCATAATTTCCGCTGGCTTTCGTCGAATAGGCATCGTCGTTTTATACTTTTTCGCATATTGGCCGTATTTTTCGGCAAAGGTACGGTACGCATAAGGGATTTTCTGTCCGTTGCGCGCTAGTTGCGCATACTCCTGATGGAGTAGCGTTAAGGTGACATGTTTCTTCTGAAGCTCTCGATGCACCTTTTCCCAATCCACCGGATGATATCCCTTTTCAACCGCCTGTTTTTCAGGAAATAAAAAAGCACTCAGCCAGGCATCGGTCATGGTCGCATCCAATCCCTCGACACCTCGTTCCTGAGCGCGGCGAATCACTAAAGACACGGTATTCCGTGCGTGTCCCGTACTTGCACTGATGGTGCGCTGGCTTACACCTTCAGAAGCCAGTTCTAAAATCCTCCGACATCGAATCACAAAAAAACCTCCCTGTATCATAAATCGTCATATCCACAGATATGCTTCTTTATTATACCGAGTAGGTTTTCGATTCGAATGGTTCTATTCCCCGCAATTCTTGGCTTTTTCCTCCGCATATCGTGGTCTCTTTTTCCGCACTAGTGGCTTTATTCATCTGCAATATTCAGCTATGATCTTAAGGAACAAAATGCTTTAGGAGAAAAGGAATTTCATGTGTTGAAAGAATTGCATTGGGTCGAAGACGATTTCACGTTAATTTTAATGGGGCCAACAGGTGCAGGTAAAACGCACCTGTCCGTCGCATTAGGCGTTCATGCTGTGCAACAAGGCTTCCAAGTTTCGTTTGTGTCCATGGCGCACCTTATGTATATCTTGAAAACGAGAGAGCATATCAAAAAATCCAACACCCGCTATAAGCGAATCATTGGATCGGATCTGATCATTATTGATGACGTCATGTACATGTGTAACTGCTAATCTAAAGTAGACAGTTTCTGCTTGATAAGTTTGAACACTTTTCACCAAAAAAGGTAGTCGTTCCGGTACACTCATGAAGCAAGCATTGAGATGTCACGGAGGGATTTGGAAAGTGGGAAAAGTAGAAATGTATATGGAAGTCCATCAGTTAAAAAAACAAGGTTTTGGCATATCGGCTATTGCCAAGAAGTGCGACCTGTCTCGAACAACTGTTTATCGGTATTTGGAAAAAGATTTTTCAGAGGTAGTAGAGTGGGTGGAAGAACTACAAACGAGGCAGCGTAAGCTCGATCCGTACCGTACCCATATGTTGGACTGGCTACAGGAGCATCCGGACCTTTCGGCCTCGCAGATTTCGGATTGGTTAGCAGAACGCTTCCAGGTGAAAAGTATTGGCGACAGTACGGTGAGAAGCTATGTAAAAGAACTGCGGGAACACTATCATTTGCCAAAAACCATCACCAAACGCGTATACGAAGCCATTCCAGAATTACCTCCTGGTAAACAACTGCAGGTAGATTTTGGAGAAATCACGGTGAAAACAACCGAGAAGCGGCAGAAAAAAGTGTACGTCATCGCCTTTGTCTTGTCACACTCCCGCATGAAATATGCCGAGTGGCTCGATCGTTGATTACGGCCATGAATTTTTACCATGTCTGCCATCTTATTTACCACACCGTGCCAGTTCCTTTACCACTACTTGCCATACTTTTTTACCAAGGCAACCTGATAAGCCCTACAGACTAGGAGCTATAAGTCTGCAAGGCTTTCTTTTTGTGCCGTAGGAACGGAGTTCCTATCTCTGACCTAAACCATGACGCTCGCGCATGGAGACATCACCATCGATCATTATTTGGTAGGAGTCATGGATAATTCTGTCTAGAATTGCTTCCGCGATCGTTTCGTTTCCCAGCTTCAAATGCCATCCACTCGGATCGATTTGAGAACAGTAAATCGTCGAAACTGTTTTATGACGGGATTCAGAGATTTCGAGTAAAATAGCTGCCTCATCAGTTGAAAGATCCGTCAATAACCACTCATCCAAGATGAGTAAATCTACCTTCGTGTATTTTTTGATAAGCTTCCGGTAACTGCCATCAGCTGCCAGTTTCGCTAGCGTTAGTTCGTCCAGCAGTTCGGGTAACCGGATGTATTTTACCTTGAAAGACTGCCGGCAAGCTGATATTCCGAAGGCCGTCGCCAGGTAGGTTTTTCCGGATCCTGTCGGACCCTTTAAGATGATGTTATGGCCATCCAAGAGATAGGTACCACTCGCCAGCTTCAGTATTTGCTCTTTGTTCAAGCGACGATCGGCATGATACTCGATGTCTTCAATACAGGCGGTGGCATCTAAAAAGGAAGCTGCTTTCATCAATCTTTGGAGTTTGTTACTTTTCCGGCGTGAATACTCTAAATCGACAAGCAACGAAAAGCGCTCATCAAAATCCATCTGTTGAAAATCTCGCTTGGCGATCTGTTCCTCATAGGCCTGCGCCATGCCATCCAATTTCATTTCATTCAACTTGGTCATCGTCTGCTCATTCATTCTTGTCTGTCCCTCCGTAATAGGCTGCTCCGCGAGTGAAGCCATAATTATTGGTAGTCCTTTCCGTCTTTCTTTTCAGCTCCTGTTCGGCATCGCTTTTCTTATTAGTTGCCAACAGTGTCTGTATGCTTTTGACCGAAGGTCTTGCAGTCATGGAAATAATCATCTTACAGGCCCGTTCAATTTCATACTTGGAGTAACGTCGCTCTGTTTTCTTCAACGAAAAAATCGACTGTAAGGCTAACTTTTCAGGCTGAGTATTCGCCAATAGGTACTGAACTACTTTCACCGTATTCTCACCAATGCTTTCGGCCCAATCCTTCGCATTTTCTGATGTCTGCTCGACATAGAGCTTGTGGTTGTCAGGCATGTGATCATGCGTTGTAGCTAATTGCCCAAACTTGCCATATAATCGTTTATGAGAAGCGATACGCATATGGTTAAAGTAAATCTCGACGAGATTTTCGGTGAGTCGCACGTCGACTTGTCGATTGATATACTCGTAGGGAACGGAATAAAACATACTCTCAACAGAGATATGATAATCCGGCCGCACTTTAGCCGACTTCCATTCAGACATTTTGTAGGATGCCGTGGGCAGAGGGGAAAGCGCAAATTTCTCCTCTTCTTCAAATGCCGAGAGCCGGCTCCCTTGCTTTCGTGTGAAAGATCGTCGGTTGAACTCATCCAACTTTTTTCTGACCTCTTCATTTAACTCCCCGATACTGAAACATTGTGTGTTTCGAAGCGCTGCGATGATCCAAGTCGAAATAACACCTACCGAACCCTCGACACTTGGCTTATCTTTTGGAGCGCCTACCCTTGCGGGTATGACGACGGTTTGGTAATGATCAGCCATCTCCCAGTATGTAGGATTTAAGACAAGTTCTCGGATCGTGTGTTTCGTGACGCTGGCTTTCAAATTGTCTGGAATAACGATCTGCGTACTTCCGCCGAAATAAGCATAGGCATGATTATGAGCAGTAATCCAAGAAGACAAATTCATGGATAACGTGGCTTCCGCATAGGACAATTGGCTACATGGCAACGTCGCCACAAAGATATATGCCTTCACTTTCTGCCCGGTGTCTCGGTCAATAATGAAAGCAGTGGAGCCTGCCCAATCTACTTCCATGATTTCTCCAGGTTTTCGGCAGATCCTTAATGTAGCCTTATGCTTATTCGCATAGCTACTGTAATGGCGGACAAAACTACGATAGGAATACGGGATTTTTTTGTTCATGCGGCATTCCGTCTCATATTCGTGGTGGAGTAGCGATAAGGTCACATTCGGCTTGGCGAGTTCCTCGTGAATATGATCAAAGTTTAGTGGCTGTCTGCCAGAAGCTTCTAGCGATTTCTCGGGGAATAAGAATTCCTCAATCCATTTGTCGGTCATCTCTTCCTCCAACGGCCCCTTCAGACCTTTCTTCTCCGCCCGTTCGATGATCTCAGTTACTTTCTGCCGGGAATTTCCCGTACTTGAAGCAATACTTCTGAGACTGAAACCTTCCTCCTTTAACCTCAAAATCCTGGCATATTGAAGCATAAAAAAATACCTCCTATAAGAAATGTCACACCCGTAGGTGTGCCCATCAATTATATAAGGTATCTTATCGAGTGGTGCATAACGTGTCATTCAATGGTACATTATTTGGCACTCTGTGGTAAAAAAGATGGCAAGAGTGGCCCATTTTAGTGGCTGTAATCAATCGTCCGTTTACGACTCAGGAAGTGCTCCGGACTCATGAAAATGCCTTTGCTTTCTATGGCGGAATGCCTGAAGAGATCGTCTATGATCAAGACAAATTGATGACCGTTAGTGAGAACAGTGGAGATTTGATTCTGACCGAAGCCTTTCAGGCTTACAAAGAGCAGCGTCGGTTTCGCATCTACCTGTGCCGCAAGGCAGACCCGGAATCGAAAGGGAAAGTAGAGAACGTGGTGAAATTTCTGAAACACAACTTTGCCAAGCACCGCCTTTTTCATCAATTGTCAGACTGGAATGACCAGTGCTTTCGATGGTTGGATCGAAAAGGGAATTACCAAGTCCACCACACCATAAAAAAGAGACCTTCCGAAGTGTTTGCCCTGGAAAAGCCACACTTACAAAAGATCTCCCGTCTCCTCTGTTTTGAGGAGCAACATGAATCCAGTATAACAAGAACGGTGCATAAGGACAATATTATCAAGTATCGATCAAATCGCTATTCCGTCCCACTGGGGACGTATCAGCCGGGAGGCACGAATGTCGTGTTTATAACGATCGAACAAGACCAGCTTCAGATCCGCCAAGAACTAAATGGAGAACTTCTCGCTATACATACGATCACAGATGGTAAAGGCGAGCTGATTAAAAATCCTCATCACGCTCGTGACCGGTCCCTTGGTATCCCAGCTTACAAGCAGACCATTCGGCAGAACTTTTCGAAAGAAGAAGACATTTCGCTTTTCTTGATGGAATTGTCAACGCGGTATCCGAGGTATATACGCGATCAGCTGCACGTTCTGTGGGAGAGCATCCAGCGTTACGAAGAAGTAGCGGAGGAAGCACTGAGGCGTTGTATGCAGGAGAACTTATGGAGTGCCAATGCGTTTCGGGATATGGCACATCACCTTTCCCGTCAAAACGGCTGTTCACCGCTTCCAAGTAAAGAAAAGCAGGAGCTTCTTCCGTTGGAAGAAGCTTCAGCACAGGCTCGTCAGGAAAAAGCAGCCGTTCGGGAACTCGACGAGTATCTGCATATTTTAGGGAGGCGTGTCTAACATGGGGACGTCCGTGGAACAATTACAATCACAGCTTCAACACCTGCGTCTGGTGGAAACGTCGAGCGAACTCCCCCAATTACTTCGGCAGGCGGAAGCGTCCTCTTGGACCTACCAGGAACTGCTTCATGCGCTCTTGACCTATGAGGAATCCCGAAGGGAAGCGAAAATGATCGATAAGCATTTGAAGTGGGCAAAGTTCCCTTATCAAGCCAGTCTCTCAGCCTTTGACCTCACCGACCAACCTTCCTTAAGCGACCGGCAGCTTCGGCAGATGCAGGAGCTTACGTGGCTGGATCAATTATACAACCTGATTTTTCTTGGGCCTCCCGGTGTTGGGAAAACCCACCTGGCTATCGGGCTTGGACTTGAAGCGATTCAACAGGGGCACCGCGTATCGTTTGTATCGATGGGAGAACTGGTTCCCATGCTCAAGACGGAAGAGTATGTAAAAAAAGCCCAGGTACAAATGAAGCGGATTCGTCAAGCCGATCTGGTGATTATCGACGACATCATGTATATGGCGATGAATGAGCAGGAGGCCAACCTCTTTTTTCATTTAATCAACCATTTATATGAACGAAGTTCAATCATCCTCACCTCCAATAAAGGACCAGAAGCGTGGGGGGAATTGCTTGGAGACCAGGGGATTACCACAGCCATTCTAGACCGGCTGCTTCACCGATCGGAAGTCATTCATTTACACGGGGACAGTCATCGAATGAAACATCGAGAAACATTGTTTTAAGCAAAAAGTGTTCATTCTTATCGAGCAATAGTTGTTCATTTCTACTTGACGGTTACAACATGACGTATGAAGCGCACGAAGCCCATTTGTTTTTCCAATTCATCTACGATCTATACGATAAAGCTGCCTTTATCTTAACGTCAAACAAAGGGCCGAATGAATGGGGGAAGTTCCTCGGCGATCCCACGTTGACGACAGCTATTTTAGATCGCCTGCTCCATCGGAGCGAAATCATCACCTTTGGCGACGAAACAGACAGCATCCGCATGAAATACCGAAAAACGATTTTTTCCGAAAGGGGTGGTCTGTCTTAATTGGGGAATCTTGATCTATCTTATTTGTGAAAAAGTGCTCTCTTCTACTTGACGGTTACAACTCTCTAACTAATTTCACTGATACAATGTTGACCCTCTTTGCAGATAACTTTTTCATTTATCATCTCTCCTTTAATTAATTAAAATAAAAGAGGATACAAATATACTTAATTAAGCATATTTGCATCCTCTTTAAAGTCTCACCTATAATATATATTTATAACTTCGAGTCAATACAGTTTTTTCTAGTACTAAGAGCTGCATTTCATTGAGGTAACAATGAAAGTTGTTCTTCGAATTCTACTTCATATAATTCCTGCAATAACTCATCAATAACAGTTTGATTTTCTTCATTGAGTATTACTTCAACTTGTTCATCCGTGAAAGGAGGCAAACTAAACTCTTTAAGGTAATTTTTTGCAAAAGACATATAACCATTTGCATACGGCTTACTTGTATTAACTACGTAGTACCAGAAAACTTTAGAGTAAAGAACTTTCTTTAGTAAAGCAAGTTCTTCAGTGTTATCTGAAAACAGTGCATACCCACAGTAAAATAAAATATCTTCTTCTAAACTTAAAATTGCCACGGGCTTGTCTGTCATATAAGGTAGTAGCAACTTCTTACCTGTATTATTAAGCCCCTGTGTTCTACCAAGAGCATACCATGCAGGATATTTATATATCGCTTTTCCTTTATCTCTTTCAAGTAATTTATCCTTGTAATGAAGAAAATACTGATAGGTACTTGTGTATTCTTCCTTTAAAACTTCTTCCTCAATTACTATGAACTTTCCATCTGAACCTAGCTTATATGGAAAAATTAAATATTCCATTTTAGAAGTCAAGTCATCTTGTGACTTTAGGATATTCGGTTTAACAATTCTCCTACAAAGTTCTTTTTCAACCTTAAATTTCTGTCCATCTTTACTGTGAAAGTACATATATTTATCATCAAATTCATTAGCTGTAACTATATAGATATCATTAGCTAATGTAGCAACTCCATTTTTCAGCCCATAATCGCCCAGCTTTTTAGAAAATCTTCTCATTTTATTAATTTTGTTAAGTGTGGTTAAATCCCCCAGGCTCCATCCTTTGCTATTGTCCAAGGTTGAAAAAGGAATAGCATTTAAACCATTCACATCATAATCAGATAAATTATCTAGTGATGAATATAAAATTTTATCTTCCAGGATACTTTTATTAATTATATTAATACATGTATAACTAGTCACACCTTTAAACATCTGAGCATCTTTAAAATTGATGGTTTCAATTTTATACTTTTTGTCCGATAAGTAACCTCTAAGATTTCTACCATTTACACTTGTCAAGAACGTGCTAACAGAAATGTAACCTAGAGTCCCTTTCTCATTTAAAATTTCTAATCCTAATTGAAAAAAGGCAATATAAAGGTCTGGATTTCCTACTTTTGAGACTTCCCATCTATCTAAAGAATTTTTAATCTCGGGACTTATATTCTTTGCTCGTATATAGGGGGGATTTCCAACTATTAAATCAAATCCTTGATTTTGGTCATTGAAAATTTCCTTAAAGGTTTCTGCATAATCCAAACTTAAGGAATCACCAACAATAAGGTTAAAGTTAACTTTTTCATCTAAAACTTCTCCATCTTCTAACGCTGTTAAATGTAATAACAATTTAGATTTTTCGATATTATGAGAGTAAATATCTACCCCATATATCATTTTTTCAATGATATATTGATACGGAATATTGTATTTGTTATTTAGATATTGAGCTACTGTTATAAGAAATGAGGATGAACCACAAGCGGGGTCACATATTCTTAATCCGTTAATTTGATTTTTGTTTACATTCATTATTTTATTTACTATAAATGACTTAATTTCTTCAGGAGTAAAGACCATCCCATTAGCTTTTCTTTCGTCCTTAGGAATTAATAACTCAAAAGTATTTACAAGCATATCTAAATTAAAATCTGCAATCCTATTTTTCTCAAAATACAAATCAACCCTTTTTTTGAATTCATTGTATTCTTCTTCTGTAACGAGAAAACAGTAAGACTTTAAAGTCTCACTGTTTTCTAAGTTCTCAATCATATTAAAGTCTATATAGTATCTTAAAATAAGCTTTTCAATAATTGGAACTTCTTGACTAAAACCATTAATATGCTTAACAAATTTTCTAATGTCCATTTCTATATCAATCCTTAGTCTTTAATTGTCATATAAGCATTATAGCTTTCCTCTATAGTAAGTTTTTCAAATTCACTTAATTCATATAGTTCATAAACATATGAATTAAGATTATCGATATTCTTTTGCAGTACCTTTTGAATTGCTCTTTTCTTTCCATCCATATAAGTTTCTCGTAAATCTATCTGCAATTTATTAATGTCAATTGCAAATTTCTCTAGTTTTTTTCTTACTTTACTATCCTTCTTTATTTTATCATATGGAATCGGAACCGGGAGAACAAATTGTTTGTTCATCTTTCTGTAACCATTTGCCTGTGGGTTTGAGTAAAAAATGGCAATAACACTAAACAATTTTGAATTCAGCAACGAAGTAAGAGCTAAATGAAATTCCTTATCTTCCTCAGCAAATTTTAATCCCCACATATTAGCATTATCAGGATAAACAGGCACATCCGTATAGGCAGCAATAATTTCTTTCGCCGTCATCGGGAACAATATTTTCCTTCCGGTAAAAAGGTGCAAGTTTGTTGTTCTTGAAAAGAGATGCCAGTTATCGCCTTCATAAACCTCTTTGTTTTTTTCTCTGACATAGGACTCCTGGGTTGATAAATACTCGGCACCCATTGGATATTTCGTATTTAACTCTTGGAAATCAATAGGTTCTGTATCTTCTAACGTATAAGGTACAATTGCGTAATAAGTAGGCGTTATAGATTTAAACTTATAGAAGTTCTTGTTCGCAATTATTGGTCGACAAGCTTCTAATTCTACTTTAACTTCCTTAATCGCCCCTTTATCTTTTCTGCGATTTACGCCTGATACAGTTCCTTCTTTTTCATCTATTTTTGCTTCATTAATATAATAGACGTCATTTCTTAAAACTTGGATACCTCCATGTATGTCACATATTCCCTGCTGCTTTAATGCTTCTAGAGATGTAAATTTATTGGATAAGGATGCGATTAAGTTTTGTAAATCATCGTTATCAGTAAAATTCCAAGTACTTTGACTTAAAACACTAATGTCCTTTTTAAGAAAATCACTATTTCTAATGTCTTTTAACCTATGCTTTAATAATAAGGCATCTTCAACGATTCTTAAATAACCAAAATCTTCCTTTTCAGCTTTTAGCTTATTTATTATCATCATAGCAATATAAGTAGTTCTGTCTTTAAAAATATCAATTGCTTCGAACTCAACGATACTTTCGATAGCTGTGTTTTTTGACAAGTATTTTCTGGTTTTTTCACCATAATGAGTTTTAAAGAATCTTCTCTGGCATAGGAATCCTAACTTTCCTTTATGATTTAAAAGGTTTAAGCACTTCTCTATAAAATAGATAGACATATCAGCTTTCTCATCATCTAGGTCATAAGTAATTTTAAAGTACTCTCTACAGTAAGGTAAACCATCTATATATCTTTTAGTCTCCACATAAGGTGGGTTACCAACTACAAAATCAAACCCCTTTAATTCACCTTTTGCTTCCCCATATACATCCACAATTTCATCTTTAATATCAAAAGGAACTATCTTTCCTAAAACTTCAATATCCTCTTCAATTTCCTCGAATTTTTCCAGAATATCAAAGCCTACCAAGGTGTTGCCATGATAAATATTTTGACCAATATTTTTTAGAAGCAACTCCTTATTAAGTCCAAACTCATTATTGTAATTAGGCAATGAAAAATTTTCGATTAACTTTAGTGCTAAAGACATTTTTGCAACTTGTACAGCGGGGTAATCCATATCAATTGCATAGATGCAGTTATTAATTAATGACCTTCGCAATTCAACTGTTGGGAAAACATTTCCTTCTAAAGTGATGAATAGATTTTCTTGCTTAGAATTAATTGAACCTTGATTATAAAGCTCTATTGCTTTCTTTTCTAAATTCTCTAGAATTCCAAGTAAGAAAGTTCCACTCCCGCATGCAGGTTCCAATATCTTCAATTTAAATAATTCATCTAAATTCTTGATATCCTTTAACCCTTCAAATGTTTGGTTAAGAAGGTAGTCAACCATATATTTCGGACTACTAATAGCGCCTTGTTGCTTTACATAAAACTCTTTATCTTTTTCAATAACTTCGTTACCCTCTAACGCAAGCTCTACGCTTAGGAATCTTTCATACATTTCTGCAATTAACTCTACGGGAATTACATCAAACTTGTAAGGTGATGGTTCGTACATATTTTGAATAAATTTCTTAAATGTTTCATTCTCAAAATTCAACATTTCCAATTCTTCTACGTCACTAAATATTGGACCATCATAATCTGTTTCATAATCTTTTATTGCTTTTTGGATAAAATTACTCCAGAAATCTTTTTCTAAAAAACTCAATAGTAGCCCCTCTTCTTCAAGAGACCTTCCTTCACAAATCCTAATAAAAAGTATTTTATTTGTGATACTTTGTACTGTTGAGTTTAATTTATCTGTACTACCTTTCATAAATTCCTGGTTATTTTTATATAAATCCCTAGCTAAAGTAAGTCTAAAATCTGATAATAATTGAGCGAAAGACTGGTCTAAATCTTTCTTGTCAACTTTTCTTAGTGAAAGTTTTTCACTAAGAACAATAGATTGTGTACCATTTAGTACGTTATGTCTTGCTAACAAATCAAAAATAACATCGAAATTTTCGAGATACTCATCAAACTTAAAATATAACCTTTCAGCATCTACAAAATCATCTGGTCGTGGTTCTTTTGAGCATCCGTAAAAAACTAATTCTTCAATGTTAGTTACTAGTGAACATTCCATTCCAGCAGACCACCCATAAGACCTAGCCTGAAACGCAATCTCCCGACTCTCTTTTAAGTTATCTTGAAGGTCTTTAGCATCCAAAAAATTGACCCTAACTCTTCCGTTTTTTAAGGTATAATCCGGTTTAGAATGTGTAGAGCCAATTTGTTTTAGTCTTTCTCTTTCTTCTCTGGAAACCATTTTTTCTTGTTGTACCTGATTGATATCTTGGCAGTTCCAATCAAAAATAGATAAAAATCTATCAATCCATGTTCTCATAGTTTGCTCTGAAGCGCCTTTTAATGAATCTTTATGAGTTTCATATTCTTCAATAAATACCCTTAGTAATTCTTTTGCTTCTAACTTCATAAAAAATCCCCCTATGACACAATCTCTTGTAGGTTAATTGTACCATAGAGGAAATATATAGAAGTTAAATTTATAATAATTCTTAGTGAAAAAAACCTCATTTACTTATGATACGGTTCCCCCTTCATTATCCGAAACGCGCGATACACTTGCTCGATGAGGATCAGTTTCATGAGCTGGTGCGGGAAGGTCATTTTTGAGAAGCTGATGCTGGCGTCTGCTCGCTTAAGTACGCTTTCGCTTAGGCCGTTGGAGCCGCCGATGACGAAGGCGATTTGGCTTTTGCCGTGGATGGAGAGTTTTTCGAGTTCATTGGCGAAGGCTTCCGATGTGCGCTGCTTGCCGCCAAGATCGAGCGCGTACACGTAGTGCCCCGGCTTGATCTTCTGCAAAATCCGCTCCCCTTCCTTTTCCTTCACCTGCTCGATTTCCTTCTCACTCATCGTCTCCGGTGCCTGCTCGTCGCTCACTTCCACAAGCTGCAGCTTGCAGTAGGCGCTGAGCCGCTTTTCAAATTCCGCTATTCCCTGCTTCAAGTATTTCTCCTTCAGCTTGCCGACGCTGATAATCGTGATCTGCATGACCGTCCCTCTTTCCCGTTTGTTTTCTCCAGCTTATCATATTGATAGTTTTTTGTTTCACGTGAAACAGCACGTTTCCCGGCGATCTACTTGTAGACAGATCTACATGCAGACGCGTCTGCTTACATGAAAAAATGTTCCTTTTTCTTCCGGATTTGCGCACCCTTCTGCATCGAGTTTCCGTCTATACTCCTGTATAGTACGTAGTAGAGATCGCTTTAAGGGGGGCATTTAGCATGAAAAAAGCTGCAGCACTTGGTGTGGTCGTGTTGCTTGCGGCCTGCTCGGAGGAGCCGGAAAACCCGCAGGAAACGACGCTCACACCTTACATAAACGCCTGGTCGTCCGGTGACTTCGAGGCGATGGAAGCAGAAATTGATGCGGATTCGATAGCCGATATTGACTGGGAATTTGCGGAGCGCTATGAAACGGTATACGGGGACGCCGGTATTGAAGTAGAAACCGGCAGCGTCACAACGCCGGAGTATACGGAAGAAGAGCCGCCGGACTACGGTGAAATCGACAGCATCACCTACGAAGTCGAAACGGTGTTTACGACAGAAGCCGGCGATATTTCTGTTACAACAGACGTGCTCGTGGAGCAGGTGGAAGTAGCTGAGGAGGAAACCGAGTGGCAAGTCATCTGGGAGCCGGCGCACTTCTTTTACGGGATGCAGCAGCCGAACGACCGGCTTGCGATCAGCCGCGAGGAACCGATCCGCGGCGAGATTTTGGACAGAAACGGCGAAGCGCTTGCGGTCAACGGTGAGATTTATGAAGCGGGCATCGTGCCGGAAGCAGCAGAGGACGTTGAGGAGAGCGCTGAAGCCTTTGCGGACGTACTTGGCATTGACGCCGACGATGCGCTCGCCCGGGCGGAGATGTATCCGGATAACCCGGACTGGTTCGCACCGATTCAGACGATCGCGCTCACCGACGACCGTGTTGACGAGCTGACGGACATTCCCGGAGTGCTCTTAAACCGTGAAGATGGCCGGGTATACCCGTACGGTGCAGAAACCGGGCATCTGGTCGGCCACATCGGCCCGATCACCGGAGAAGAGCTGGAAGAGACGACCGGCTACCAGTCGGAGTCGTATATCGGGAAAAACGGCGTCGAGCTTCTGCTTGAAGAAGAGCTGCGCGGACAAAGCGGTTTCCGGCTTGCGGTGACCGATGAGGACGGCGACGTGCGTGACGTGATTCAGGAGGAAGCGCCCGTAGACGGTGAAGACGTGACGCTCACGATTGACGCGGAGCTGCAGGCGGACGTCTATGAGATTTTAGATGAAGACTCCGGTGCGGCGGTTGTGCTCGATCCGCAAAACGGCGACACGCTCGCACTTGTGAGCACTCCGGCCTTTGACGCCAACCTGCGCTACCTGCAGCTTCCGGACCCGCGCGCCGATGGGCTGGAAACGACCGATGTCTTGTTTGAGCGTCGTTTCCAAAACGCGTATTCGCCAGGGTCGATCTGGAAGCCGTTTACGGCCGCGATCGGGCTGGAGGAAGAAACGCTCGATCCGTCAGCGACGCGAACGATCGAAGGCGAGCAGTGGCAGGCGGACGACAGCTGGGGCGGCTATTCGATTACGCGCGTGAACGACAGCGAAACCGAGGTGGATCTCACGACCGCCATGCAGCTGTCCGACAACATTTATTTTGCTCAGGAGGCGCTTGAAATTGGGGCGGATGCAATGGAAAGCTGGGGGGAAACGTTCGGGATGGACGGCGGCTTCAGCTATGACTTTCCGGTACATGACGCTCAGCTGGCAAATGAGGGACTCGATACCGAGATTCTGCTGGCGGACTCCGGCTACGGCCAGGGGGAAGTTGAAATATCGCCAGTGCATATCACGGCTCTTTATACCGCATTCGTCAATGACGGTACGATGATCGAGCCGGTGCTGTTCGGCGACGGCGGCGAAACCGAGCTGTTCAGTCCGGAAACCGCCGCGGTCGTGCATGACTCGCTCGAGGCGGTGACGCAGGAGGAAGAGGGCACGGCCTATCGCAGCGGCTGGGCGCGTGACGTTGCCGGAAAAACCGGTACCGCGGAGCTGAAGAGCGATCAAACTGTCGAGGACGGCGAGCAGATCGGCTGGTTTACGAGCTACGACGATGAATATGTAGCCACCTTTATGATCCAAAACGCCGAGGACGTCGGCGGCAGCAGCTACGCAGTTGATCTTGCGGAATCGTTCTGGGAAACGATCGAATGATAGTCGTGAACGAATAGGCTTTTCCGCTCCGGTTGTTGCAGTTGCTTACTTGATTACGTACAGGATGGACAGATGTTTTTCGGAAAGGTCGGATACGGCATGAAGAAGGGAATCATAGCAGCGCTCGTCCTCTGTCTCGCTGCCGTCAGCTTTTACGCGATTACGGTGGAATCGACAGACGCGGAGCTTGAAAAGGTCGAGGCGGAAACGGTGCGCTATTTGGAAGAGGAAATGGGCTACGAAGCCAGGGACTACACGGTGATCCACACGAAATACGACTACGTGCTGGAAGAGCGCAAGGCGCACGTAACGAAGGTCTCCTTTTACAATGAGCCGCGCGAATGGTACCGCTACGGCCTGGATGAATCAGGCACGATCACCCAGCTGGACACATCCGGCGGAGAGCTTCACTTAGAGTCATAAGGAAACAGCCGGAGGGCATCCCCCCGGCTGTTTATTCGTTCGGTGCGATATGC
This sequence comes from Bacillus daqingensis, assembly GCF_042654445.1. Lineage (NCBI taxonomy): Bacteria > Bacillati > Bacillota > Bacilli > Caryophanales > Bacillaceae > Bacillus > Bacillus daqingensis. The sequence goes on along the minus strand of NZ_JBHSGK010000005.1, from coordinate 59,477 downwards.
TTGATAACGTTCGCAGGATTACCGACGACAACGGTGTTCGCCGGCACGTCCTTTGTGACGACAGCACCGGAGGCGATCACGGCATTATCCCCGATCGTAACACCCGGATTGACGATCGCTCCGCCGCCGAACCAGACGTTGTTTCCGATCGTCACCGGTCTGCCAAACTCGCGGCCGGAATTGCGCAGCACGGGATCAAGCGGATGCGTCGCCGTGTAAATATGCACGCTCGGCGCCATCATGCAGTTGTCACCGATACGCACCTCGCACACGTCAAGAATGGTACAGTCGAAGTTCGCGAAAAAGTTCTCGCCGACGTGGGTGTTATAGCCGTAGTCAAAGCGGATGTTCGGCTCCATGACAACTGTGCTTCCGGTCGAGCCGAGCATCTCTTTTAGCATCGCCGTCCGCTTTTCCGTTTCATAAATCGTTGTCGCGTTGTAGTCCTGTACACGCTCGCGAATGGTTTCGCGGTCCCGCACGAGCTCCGGATCCTCCGGGCGGTACATCTCCCCTGCCAGCATTAATTCCTTTTCTGATTGCATAGGCGGTCTCCTTTTTCTTCAAGCTGCCTTCAGTATAGCAAAGACAGTGGCCTGCAGGCATTTCCCAATTATGTTACAATTGCCATACTAATGGAAACATAAACGGAGTGATGCATCATGAACGTGGATCGACAGGTGCTGTTTTTACTCACAGTCGTCCTGTTCGGCATTCTATTCAGTCTCGGACCGTTCGGACTGTCCGTCGGTTTCTTCGTCACACTCAGTATCATCGCGGCTTTTCTTTTAGGAATTTTAGGCGTTTACGTATTCGGTGGGAACATGCGCCTGCACACAAACCTTCCCTTTATCGCCTATGTGCTCGCACTTGCTTCTGCTTTTATATTCATGTCAGATGGATTTAGAAGCGGGAGCAGCACTGGCTTTCCGTTTCCCTGGATCACGGTGCAGCCGATTGGCAAACGCATCTCGTTAGACGTCCTTGTGCTCGCGCTTAACGCGCTCGTCTTTTATGTGTTGCTGCGGCTTGGACGAGGGATGTACCGCAATGTTAAGCAGTCTCCCGGGCAAAAACGGCAGGCAGAGACGTAATGACAAGGCTTCCGGCACGGACCGGAAGCCTTTTTCTGTTTGGTGGTTTCTCATAAACACCGTCTACTTCCTCATAAAAAGCAAAAACCTCCTCGTAAATGACTATTTCCTCCTCATAAGGCAGGTTTCTCTGCTCATAAACGCTCTCTCCTCTGCGATTAGTCCCCTTCACTTACGAATAGCGCTTCAACAGTTGATGCTTTCGGCAGCGGCCGAAAGCGGTCCTATCCTGCCCGGTGCTGTTCCCGGTTTCTCATAAACACCGTCTACTTCCTCATAAAAAGCAAAAACCTCCTTATAAACGACGTTTCCCTGCTCATAAAGCGGGGTTCCCTGCTCATAAACGCCCTCCCCTCTGCGATTAGTCCCCTTCACTTACGCATAGTGCTTCAACAGTTGATGCTTTCGGCAGCGGCCGAAAGCGGTCCTATCCTGCTCCGATCCGTTCCCGGTTTCTCATAAACACCGTGCACTTCCTCATAACGAGCAAAAACCTCCTCGTAAACGATGTTTCCCTCCTCATAAAGCGGCTTTCCCTGCTCATAAACGCCCTCCCCTCTGCGATTAGTCCCCATCACTTGCGAATAAGGCTCTCGAAGCAAAAAAAACTGCCCGCAAAGGCAGTTTTTCGTCTTATCCTGCTTTTCGTACAGCTTGCTCGGCTTGCTCGTAAAAGCGCTGGAAGTAGTCGTTTGTTTCGGCGACGATGACCTTCCAGAGCAGCAGCAGGGCGATCAGGTTCGGAATCATCATCAGTGCGTTGGCCATGTCGGCAAATGCCCAGACGGTCGCGAGGTTCGCGACGGTGCCGATGCCGCAGGCTGCGACGTAAACAACGCGGTAGCCTGCGATTCCTTTTGGTCCTGCAATGTACTCAAAGCATTTTTCCCCGTACACGTACCAGCCGACGATCGTCGAGAAGCCGAAAAAGATGACGGAGAAGGCGACGATGTATTCCCCGATGCCGCCGAGAACGGAGGCGAATGCGGCGCTTGTGAGCGCGCCTCCTTCTAAGCCGGCGTCATGAGCCACGCCGGACAGCTCTCCTCCGGACGGATCCCAGAAACCAGTAATGAGCAGCGTCAGGCCGGTCATCGTACAGACGATGATCGTCACGATAAACGTTCCTGTCATCGCAACGAGCGCCTGCTTGACCGGATGATCGGCGCGGGCATTTCCGGCGATGAGTGCCGCCGTACCGAGTCCGGCTTCGTTGGAGAAAATGCCGCGCGCGACGCCGTGGCGGATCGCTTCTGAAACCACGACCCCGAGGAAGCCGCCGGCCGCTGCGACCGGATTAAAGGCATAGTAGAAAATCAGTTCAAACGCAGGAAGGATCATGTCCATATTCAAAATAAGGATGATCGTCGCTCCTCCCATATAAAGAAAGGCCATGATCGGCACGAAAAAGCTCGCGACGCCCGCGATACGCTGAATGCCGCCGAAGATGATGACGCTCACGAGCAGGACGAGCAGCACGCCGGTCACCCAGTTTGGAATGCCAAAGCTTTCATTCGTTACGCCCGCAATCGTATTGGACTGGACGCTGTTGCCGATGCCGAGCGCGGCAAACGCGCCGAACACGGCGAATGCGACGGCGAGCAGCTTAAAGCGGGGACCGAGCCCGCGTTCTATGTAATACATCGGTCCGCTGGAATATTCGCCGCGGCTGTTTTTGACGCGGTATTTCACTGCAAGCAGGGCCTCTGCGTATTTGGTCGCCATGCCGAGCAGACCGACGATCCACATCCAGAAGATCGCGCCTGGCCCCCCGAGCGTGATGGCGGTTGCGACACCGGCGATGTTGCCGTTTCCGATCGTCGCCGCAAGCGCTGTCATTAATGCTTTAAAATGACTGACGTCCCCTTCGGCGTTTTTGTCGTCCTTATCTTCTTTCCCGAATCCGATTTTAAACGCGTACATCAGCTTGCGAAACTGCAGTCCGCGCAGCACAATCGTTAAAAATAAGCCTGTCCCGAAGAGGAGAAGCAGGCTCGGCGGTCCCCAGAGCACCGCGTTAATTGCATCAAGAATGTCCATCATCGCTGTCGTCCCCCTGTCTGCCGGCATATTTCCCGGCTTTCACACGTGTGTTATTCTATCATGGGGAAAACGGAATGCATTCGTACATATACACAATTTGAAAACGCTTCCGTTGTTTTCTCTCTACAAAGTCTTTTTTCCTGAAGCAGAACTCACCGCTTTTTGGAAATCGCGCATAAGGAAGGTGTCTCACCATGACCGACCACCCGTTCCACCGGGCGTTTGATACGTTAGAAGAATTTGTCGATGCGGTCAGCGCGCATCTGGAGGTGCCGGTGACGCTGGAGGATGCGAACCATCATCTGCTTGCCTACAGCTCGCACCATGACAGCACCGACGAGGCCCGGATCCGCACGATCATCAGCCGGCGCGTGCCGGAGAAGGTCATTAACCGCTTCTGGAAGGAAGGCATCATTCCGCGGCTGAACCAGCAGGATGAGCCGGTGATCATCGATCCGATTGATACGATCGGCCTCGGCCGCCGCGTTGCGGTATCGATCCGTCGCCGCGGCGAGGTGCTCGGCTACATCTGGGTGATCGACCAGGAGCGCCGACTTAATAAAACAGCGCTGGAGGAGCTGCAGCTCGCTGCCTCCAAGGCCAAAAACCAGCTGTTGCAGCTGAACCGTCAGAAGCAGCGGCGCGAGCAGAGTCACGAGGAGCTTTTCTGGCAGCTGCTCACCGGAGAGGCCGGCAGCCATGACGACGTATGCCGCCTGCTCGAGCAGGCCTCGATCCGGACGCAGACACCGCTTGCCGTTGCCGCTCTTTATGCGGACGGACTGAACAACGACAGCTACCGGCGGCTCACGTACGCGCTGCAGACGACGCAGCAGGTCGATATTGTGGTTCACACACAAGACGAGCAGCACGTTTACGTGCTCATTCGCCCGAAAACGACCGACGACGCCAAGGATGCGGCGAGTTTTGCGGCTTCTCTGCAGGAGCGGATCCAGGGAGAGGTCGCGCTATTCACCGGTATTGGCAGTTTCACCGAAGACTTCTCCCGTCTTCCCGCAAGCCTCGAGGAAGCGGTAAACGTCGCGTCGATGAAGGCCCGCTTTCCGGATGAGCTCGCGAACGCCTGGTTTTATCACGAGCTTGGGGTCTTCCGCTACGTCGACATTCTCGAGCAGTCCGGTCTCCTCCCGGGCTTAAAGGAAAATCCGGCTCTCTCCAGGCTGAAGCAGTATGACGCGGAGCACGATTCGCACATGCTCGAGACGCTGTCTGTCTATTTAGAGGAAGACGGCAGCATGACGCAGGCTGCAGCGAGGCTGCACTGCCATATCAACACGCTCACCTACCGGCTGAAGCGGATCCAGGACATTTCCGGCGTCGATTTAAAGAACCCGATTCAAAAGCTCGGGCTTTACATGGATGTGAAACTCCTCACAGACGTTCGTTAATTTTCACAAACAAACGCTTACACGTTTTTTGATCCTCACAATGCGGAGTGCCCGCCCCACCCCCTATACTTGCGATAGAATCTGAGTCTGGGAGGGCGAATCCATGATTATTGGTATTCCAACAGAAATTAAGAACAGTGAAAACCGTGTCGCGATTACACCAGCCGGCGTGATGACGCTTGCGAAGCAGGGGCACACGGTGCTCGTACAGGCAGGTGCCGGTGTCGGCAGCGGCTTTGAAGATGCAGACTATCAGGCAGCCGGAGCAGACATGATCGCAGAAGCTGCGGACGTGTGGGCAAAATCGGACATGGTGATGAAGGTAAAAGAGCCGCTCGCATCCGAGTACGGTTATTTCCGCGAAGGACTGATCCTGTTCACGTACCTGCACCTCGCTGCAGAGCCGGCGCTTGCAGAAGCGCTGACGAAAAGCGGTGTGACAGCTATCGCTTACGAAACCGTGGAAGTAAACGGCACGCTGCCGCTCCTCACTCCGATGAGCGAAGTTGCCGGCCGCATGGCGTCCCAGATCGGCGCGCAGCTGCTTGAAAAGCCGAAGTCCGGGAAAGGCATTCTGCTTTCCGGTATCCCTGGCGTGAAGCGCGGCAAAGTGACGATCATCGGCGGCGGTGTCGTCGGAACGAATGCAGCCAAAATCGCAATCGGCCTCGGTGCCGACGTGACGATGATCGACTTGAGCGCGGACCGTCTCCGTCAGCTCGACGACCAGTTCGGCAACGACATTCAGACGATTATGTCCAACCCGCTGACAATCGCAGAAGCGGTGAAAGAATCAGATCTCGTCATCGGAGCGGTGCTTATCCCTGGTGCGAAGGCGCCGAAGCTCGTCACGGAAGAGATGATCGCGTCCATGAGCGACGGCTCGGTCGTCGTCGACGTTGCGATTGATCAGGGCGGCATCATTGAAACGGTCGACCGCATTACGACGCACGACGATCCAACGTTTACGAAGCACGGCGTCGTCCACTACACGGTAGCAAACATGCCGGGTGCCGTGCCGCGTACGTCCACGATCGGACTCACGAACGTCACGATGAACTACGCGCTGCAGATTGCCAATAAAGGCGTCTATCAGGCTGTAGCGGATAACAGCGCGCTCGCAAAGGGGGTGAACACGGCAAACGGCCGCGTCACGTACGAAGCAGTAGCCCGCGACCTCGGCTACGACTACGTCTCCGTAGAAAAAGCGCTCGGCGCAGACGGAATTTTCGCGTAAAACGTGATATATTGGAGAGGGTGCCATCACCGGCACCCTCTTCTTTACGTTTACTCATTCGACTACATACAAAAAGGAGCTGAAAACGCATGGTTTCTCAGCGGACACGTGATCAGGAAAGGATGTCCACGATGAAGACAGACAGCTTTAGACAGACAACAGCCTCTATTTCCCTAAGCGCCATCGAGCAGAATGCCCGTGCGTTTCACAGCCATCTTTCCCCCGGCAGCAGCCTGATGGCAGTAGTGAAAGCAAACGGCTACGGCCACGGCGCTGTGGAAGCGGCAGAAGCCGCTCTCCGCGGCGGGGCGGAGTCGCTTGGCGTTGCGATTTTAGATGAAGCGGTCGCGCTCCGGAAGGCCGGCATCACCGTGCCGATTCTCGTCATGGGGCATACCGCACCGGAAGCGATGCAGACGGCAGCAGACCACGACATCGCGCTCACCGTCTTTGCCACTGACGCACGAGACGAAGCGCTCCGCATCGCCGCAAGCGGTCAGCAAATCCGGGTTCATCTAAAAATTGAAACCGGCATGGGCCGCATCGGCATCACGACGAAGGAGCAGCTGCTCGACATCGCCGCGCCGCTGTTTAAGGCGGAACATGTGGCGCTTGACGGCATGTTCACCCACTTTGCCGAAGCCGATACGCCGTCTTCTCCATACACCGACGAGCAGTTTGCCCGCTTTCAAGCGATGGCTGCTGCCCTGGATGAGGCCGGGATATCGATCCCTGTCAAGCACTGCTGCAACAGCGCCGGGACGATGCTGCATCCGGATAAACACCTCGATATGGTGCGCGTCGGCATCAGCCTTTACGGGCTGCGCCCGGATCCGGAGATGCCGCTTGCGTTTCCACTCGAGCAGGCAATGACGCTTTCGTCGCAGATCGTGTCTATCCGCCGTCTCGACGCCGGACATACGATCAGCTACGGCCGCACGCATACGCTTACCGAGCCGCGTGACATCGCAACGCTTCCGATCGGCTACGCCGACGGCCTTCCGCGGCTTGCTTCCAATCAGGCAACTGTTACCGTGAACGGCCAGGAGGCCCCGCTCGTCGGCCGCGTCTGCATGGACCAGACGATGATTGACGTGACCGGACTCAACGTGCGCGTGTATGATCACGTCACATTTTCGATTGACCAGCTCGCCGAACGGACGGGGACGATTAACTACGAAATCGTCTGCGGCGTGAGCCCGCGCGTGCCACGAGTATACGAATAGATGAAAAAGGCGGTTCGCCCGGGATGTCCCCCGGCCGAACCGCCTTTTCTCTTTTCAGCTACCGCCGCTCCATCAGGTTGAAGCCGACGCCGGCGAATACGACGCTCATGAGCAGAAGAATGGAAGCCGACAATAGCAGGCTCTCCATCGACGCGCCGCCGTACGTGCTGCCGATGAGCAGGTCCATGCCGTGCTTAAGCGGCGTGAACGCGCCGATTTGCTGCAGCAGCGCAGACGGTACAATCTCAATCGGCCAAAAGGCGCCCCCGAGCATCGCAATGGTCACGCCGACTAATGGAATGACCGCGTCGAGCATTTTGTAGGATTTGACGAGGCCGCTCAGCAGGATGCCGAGCGATACGATCGCGAGCACGTACGGGATCACGACGATAAGCGTCAGCCAGAAGCCGCCGTGAAAATCGACCTGAAACACGAAGCGGAACAAAAAGAGAATGATATACATCTGCAGCAAACCGAATAAAAACGCAAACAGCACATGGCCGCTGTAGAGCTGCAGCTTCGTGACCGGAGAAAGAATCACCCGGTCCCACGTCCCTTCCTTTCGTTGCAGCACGATGCTGGAAATACTGAAGGCAACGGCGTAGATCATGAAAAAGAGCATGAAACCGAACAACGGATGCAGCGCCGGGTCATAGGGAAAGCCGCCCTCGCTCCGGTCGATCTCGTAGCTGAAGCCGTACGTATCGACGCGATCTTGCCACGCTTCCAGATCGAGCACCTCTGCGACCGCTTCTTCTATCCCCTGTTCCCGGTAATAGCTTCTAAGCTCAGTCATCAAGAGCGCCGTCACCGGTGCTTCATACACTTGCAGAATGGCCGCATCTTCTTCATTTAAGATCAGCCCGTACGGCGGACTGCTGCGGCGGATCCGCTCTTCCATCCGTTCCACTGAAGTCGAAAGCAGCACGATGTCATCGCCGGCGTGCGCTGAAAAGTCTTCGGCTGTTTCCGCGAGTGCCTCGTCGCTTAAGTCCTCGCTCGTGACTGGTACGGTAAGCTGCCCGCCGCCTCCGCCAAGGACCGCCGCGAACAAAATAGCGAGCAGCATGCTGCCGAAAAAGGCGAGCGGGCGTCGGCGCATCGTACAGGCGTAGTGATACAGGACTGCTTTCATCTCAGACATCCTCCTTTCGCGGAAACACAAGCATCGCAGCAGTAATACAAAGGATACAGAACGCGAAAATCGACACGAACATCGGGTAAATCAGCTCCGCACCGGCTCCGCCCATCACCGCAAGCAGACTCTGCATCGCCGCCCCGTTCGGGAGCATGCGGCCGATGAACGCCATCGTCTCCGACAGCTGGCTGACGTTAAAGAAGCTGCCGCCGAGAAAGGCGAGGATCGTGACCCCGGCGCTTGCAAACAGCGCCGTCGCCTGCTCATTGCGCAGGCGGTAGTTGACGGCAGTGAGCAGCATTGCGAGCGAACCGACCGTCAAAGCCAGACCGAGCGCAATCACGGCGGTTAAACCGAGACTCTGAAACGAGACGCCGAACACGAGCGAGGAGAAGCTGAAAATGACGGCGAGCTGCACGAGCGCTAGCAGCACGCCTGCGCCGCCCTTGCCGGCAACGTACAGCCAGAGCGGCACGTTGGATGTAAGCAGCCGTTGAAACACGTACGTGCGTCGTTCCGTATGCGCGGTGCTTGCGAGAAACGTAGCCGTATAGAGCACGAACATGACGGCCATGCCTGCCGTGTAGTAATCAAAGGACGTGATGACGGAGCGGTTGTCGAGCTGGCGGGTCTCCACCTCCGTCTGCACCGCTTCCGGCACCGGCGTCCCATCCTGTTCGGCAAGATAGGCGGCTTCCTTCTGCCAGTTCAGCTCCTCAAAAAACGCCCCGGTGATGCCTTCAATAATGCCAAGCTGGCTGTCGACACGAACGGTCACAGGCTCCGGTACCTCGTCCTGTAAAAACATCTGCTGCCACGTATCGACTCGGTAGCCTTCGTCAAACTCCCAGACGCCGGCAGCATCTTCCGGAACATCCGCGGCGTCGTCTATGATGCTTACCTCAAGCACTCCGTCTCCTTCCAGTGACTGAAGCATCTCCGTAAACATTTCGGGAACAGATACCGCCCTTGCTTCCTCCAGCAGTGCTTTCTGCATCTCAGGAGGCACGCCTTCTCTTTCCAGCAAGTCCTGAAACTGCGCAAGCGACACGTCAAGCGGTTCTTCCATGACGACGGCAGCTTCCAGCTGACCGGCGCCTGCAGCACCGGGTGACGTCATACCCTGCAGCGCGCTCCCTAAAATTGTAATGAGAATAACCGGCATCAGCAGCAGCGTGAGCAGCTCGCTCCGCTCCCGCAGCAGCTGTTTCACTTCCTTTATGAGCATCATTCCTAGCATATGCGTTTCCTCCCTACTGCCGGAGCGTCCGGCCGGTCAGATGCAGAAACACATCCTCGAGGCTCGGGGAGCGTACTTCTACCGACTTTAGCTCCACCCCGTTTTTTCGCGTCAGCTGAATGACCGTTTCCAGCACCGGAGCATCCTTTTTCGCGGCGATAACCGCCTCATGTCCGGAAACGTGCACGCGGGTAATATCGTCGCGCGCCTCCAGTGCTTCAGCAAGCTCATCGGCGCTCTGGTTGAGGGTGACGACGATGCTGTCTTCTTCCATGAGCATCGCCTTCAGCTCGTGTTTCGTGCCGGCGGCAATGATCTCCCCGTGATCCATAATGTAGATCCGGTCGCACAAATACTCGACTTCCTCCATGTAGTGGCTCGTGTAAATAATCGTCATGTTCTTCGTTCGGTTCAGCTCGCGCACCGTTTCCAGAATGTAGCTGCGCGACTGGGGGTCGATGCCGACCGTCGGCTCATCCATAATTAACAGCTCCGGCTCGTGTAAGAGCGCGACGGCGATGTTCAGCCGCCGCTTCATGCCGCCGGAATACGTTTTCACGAACTCCCCCGCCCGTTCGGTGAGTCCGACGACGTCCAGCACGTGTGCGACGCGCTCCTTCAGCTCGCTCCCCTTCAGCTTGTAGGCCCGTCCGAAAAAGCGCAGGTTTTCAAGCGCCGTCAAATCCTGAAACAGGGCGATCTCCTGCGGAACGACGCCGATCATGCGGCGGATATTTGTCCGGTCTTTTTTCACAGAAAATCCGCCCGCGTATATCTCCCCCTCCGTCGGCGTGATAAGGCTTGAGATCATCGAGATCGTCGTCGACTTTCCCGCTCCATTAGGTCCAAGCAGTCCGACGATTTCCCCCTTCTCAATGTACATATTCACACGGCTGACCGCGGTCCGCTCCTTGAATGTTTTCGTTACGTCCATCACTTCCAGCATGGCGCCCGCCTCCTTTATTACCTTTAGTTTACGGCCGCCTCACAGAAAAAGGACGTAGCTTCGGTCACCTCTTTTTAACCTGCACCTATGACCTCCGTCACAAAAAAAATCCCGCATAGCAGAAAGCTACACGAGATGGTGGCGGATGGCGTATATGGCAAGCTGAGTCCGGTCGCGAAGCTCCAGCTTATCCAAAATCACCGAGATATGATTTTTTACCGTGCCGACCGATAAAAATAATTCTGACGCAATTTCCTGATTCGTACGTCCGTCTCCAACGAGCATGGTAATTTCTTTTTCCCGTTTCGTCAGCGGCACGTCCGCTGGCTTTGGCTGCTCCCGCTTCATTAAATCAGGGATGATTCGCCCGGCCGTGCCTTCATCAATAGTGATGCCTCCCTCGATCGCCTTTTTCATGGCAGTGATCAGCTTTGCCGCATCGGCGTCCTTGAGCATAAAAGCCTTAGCCCCGCTCTCCAGTGCCTCAATTGCATAGGCGTCATCATCGAACGTCGTAAGCATGAGCACCGGCAGCTCCGGCTGGTGGCGAATCAACTCCCGGCATGCTTCCAGGCCGCTCTTTTCCGGCATGCGAATATCGAGTACGGCGACGTCGATCGCCGCTTCGGCACCTTTTTCGACCGCTTCCTGTCCCGTCGCTGCCTCCACGATAACGCGGAATTCGCCTGTTTCCTCGATCATCATTTTCAGTCCCTGGCGAACCATCTGCTGATCCTCTGCTAACAGCACCTGTTTCACGGGCGTTCCCTCCTTTCAAGCGGAAAAACGGCTTCCATCGTAAAGACGTCTCCGCCGTGCTCCCAGGCGAGCCGGCCGCCGAGTGCATCAAAACGCTCGCTTAAGCCTCTCAGTCCGCTTCCTGCCGGGCGATCTGTTTCCGGCGTCGTCCTGTTTTGCAGCGTGAGCACCGCCTGACGGCCGCCGCGGATCTGCACGTGCAGGCTGACGCTTCTCGTACGTCCGTGCTTCATCGCGTTCGTCATGCCTTCCTGGACGAAACGGTATACGGCGATATGCTGATCATTCGTAAACGGAGCCGATAAAAAGCCGTCTTCTGCCTTCCACTGCACTGTCATCTGCGATTCCCGCTCCAGCTTTCGGAGAAGATGCAGCACGGCATGCACACCGGCCGGCAGCTCTTCGCTGCGCATATGCCGCACTGCTTCGCGCGTCTGTTCCAGCGCTTCACCTGCGGTCGCTTCAATTCGCTCCGCGTGCAGCTGCTCCTCTCCTGCAAGCGACCGTTTTAAGACGCCTGCCTGCATGAGGAGCGCCGTCAGCTGATGGCCGACCGAATCATGAATATCGCGGGCGATCCGGATCCGTTCCTCTTCTCGGACCTCCTGTTCCTGCAGCTCCACGCTGCGGCGAAGCCGGCGGTTCTCCCGCTCCAGCTCCACGGCCGTCTGCTCCGCGGCGTGCGCCTTGGAGCGGTCACGCACATACATCATCGTGAGCGCGGTGATCGCCGCCGTAAGCACAAGGAACAGCAGCTGCAGCTCCCAGACGAATACGCCGGCGAAAAAGACCGGTATGAGTACCGAAGCAGCACCGGCTGCCGCTGTCAGCACCGGATATGAGTCATCAAGCATTGCTGCCGTTATGAGCGGCACCGCCATGAGCAGCAGCAGCGGGTCGCCCGCCGGAAGCAGCCAGCTCACAAGCAGCGCCCACGTCAGCTGGGCGGACACAATTGGGATCGTACGCACCGGCCAGAGCAGGAGCGAAAAATAGAAACCGAAAAACACGCTTCCGAGTATGTAAAAAACGGGCCGGTCAAACGGCAGCGGCACGGCTGCAGCGATGACCGCTGATACCGCAGCGAGCAGACCGGCATGCAGCAAAAAGAACCGCACCAAGACACCCCCTTCTGCTCTCTATTATAGCGAAGAGGCAGTGGTGCGGACAGAGACTTTTGGAAAAGGCTTCCGCCTGTCTGACCGTCATATATGAAAAAGCTCCCGGATGCGTGATCCGGGAGCCGATTGCTTACAGGCGCTGCAGCAGTTCCTTATTCAGTTTATCCGGTTCTTCCACGTGTAGCCCGTGCCCGCTTTCTTCAAACGGCACGACGGTTACTGTCGGAATGCGCTGCTCCAGTTCTTCTGCGAAGCCGAACTCGCAAATCGCATCATGTCGTCCGTGAAAAATCGTTACGGGAACACGGATGTGACCTGCTTCGTCGCGGAGGTCCTCATCGCGGAGCGCCTCTGCCGCCGAAATCGTCGCCTGTTTGGATGCCTGCATGCTCAAATCAAACAGCTCCTGCTTCGCTTCCTCAGACACGTCCTGATAAAAGAAATTGCCGCCGAAGTCCTGAAGCGCCTTTTCCCGGTCCTCGTCGATCGCCTCCATCAAGTCATCCACGTCTTCCTTTTCCATGCCGAGGCTGTAGCCCATCCGCTTCGTAAAGCTAGGCGCTGCGGGTCCGAGCAGAAACAGCTGCTCCAGCTGTTCACCGGCGTATTTCACCGCATAGCGGATTGCGACCGGACCGCCCATCGAAAAGCCGACGAGCGAATACTGCTCCAGCTCGAGCTCTTTGACGACCGCTAAAATGTCGGAGGCAAACGTATCGTAAATGTAGTTCTCCTCCGGCTGATCGGAGCGGCCGAAGCCACGCAGATCAATGCCGATATACCGATAGCCGTTTTCAATTACCGCCTGCTTCTGACGGTGGAACATCGCTTCGTTCAGCGGCCAGCCGTGGATAAAGATCACCGGCTTGCCGCTTCCTTCGTCCTCCACGTGCAAATGCACGCCGGGTGCTGTTTCAATCTGATGTGCCATGAACAGACTCCTTTCAATTCAAGGTGTATGGTGTCTCTTTCCTTCTCTTTCTCCAGGTAAACGGCTCTGCGCAAAATACTGTATTTTTACAGATTAGTTTAGTACGTTAAGGGTAGAGTGTTTGAACAGGGGGGAAGAGCGATGCAGATAGTTTGGCTGAAGCGGGATTTGCGGGTGCACGATCATCGTCCGCTCACAGAAGCGTGCCGCGCCGGCGGTCCGGTGCTGATCGTGTACGTCATTGAGCCGGATCTCTGGCAAAACGGTGACCTCTCCGAGCGGCATGCGCGCTTCATTGAGGAGTGTCTCGCGGAGATGCAGACAGAGGTGCGCAGGCTCGGCGGCGAGCTTTATACGGCCTGTACAGGGATGGTCTCCCTGCTTGAGCAGCTTACTGCGGATGGCACGCCGCTTACGCTGTACGCCCACGAAGAGCACGGAACGCCGGATACATTTGCGCGTGACATCGAGGTGAGGCGCTGGATGAAGGAGCGCGGATTTGCGGTTTATGAATATCCGTCCTTCGGCGTCACACGCGGGCTCCAGGACCGGAAGCAGTTTGATGAAAAATGGCAGGAAAAAATGCAGGCTCCGCTTTTGCCTGCTCCAAACTCTATTCCTGCGCCCCCGCATTCCCTGCCAGCCGCACTGACGCGGCAGACGACGTTTCCGAAGCAGCTCGCTCTTCCCGGAGAGGCGATCCGCTATGGGCAGCAAGGCGGAGAATCGCTCGGACTGGAAACGCTCGCTGATTTTTTGGAAAACCGCTTTTTCCAGTACCGCAGTCATCTAAGTAATCCGATCTCATCCTCGACGTCCTGCAGCCGGCTGTCCCCTTATCTCGCCTGGGGCGCCCTGTCGTTTCGCCGTGCCTATCAGGAGAGCCTCCGGCGGCTCGCCCAGCTGCCGAATCCGGCGGACAGACGGCAGCTCGAAGCGTTTATCTCCAGGCTCCACTGGCACTGCCATTTTATTCAGCGGCTTGAGGATGAACCGGAGCTGTCGGAGCGCAACATGAACCGGGCGTTTGACGCGATCCGTACCGACTGGGACGAGGAAGCGTACACGCGCTGGAAAGAGGGGCGAACCGGCATTCCGTTTATCGACGCTGCGATGCGTTCGCTTCATAAGACGGGCTGGATCAACTTCCGCTCGCGGGCGATGCTCGTTTCGTTCGTTTCCAACACGCTGCTGCTTGACTGGAGGAAGCCGGCGCAGTTTCTGGCTCAGCAGTTTCTCGACTACGAGCCGGGTATTCACTACAGCCAGATGCAGATGCAGTCGGGAACGACCGGCTTTAACACGATTCGCATTTACAACCCGATCAAGCAGGGGCGGGAGCAGGATCCGGACGGCCGCTTCATCCGCCGCCATGTTCCCGAGCTGAAGGAGTTTTCAGCCGATTTTATTCATGAGCCATGGAAGAGCCCGGCCTTTTTTCACAGTCAGTACTGCGGCGCCGTCGTCGACGTGATGGAGGCCAATCGGTGTGCACGCGAGGTGCTCTGGTCGGTCCGCGATTCCGAAGCTGGCGTAAAAGAAGCCGAACAGGGACTGAAAAAGCATGCTTCGAATACGAGACGAAAAGAAGCCTCCGCTAAAAAGCAAAAGCCTGCCTATGAGCAGCTGTCGCTTTTCGATTTTGATGAGTAACGCCTCAAAATAATAACCTGTGGATTTTGTTTTCTCCACAGGTTATCCCCATATAATAAAGTTATCCACAAATATTATCCACATATACACAGACCTTCCCGGCTTTTTTTCTGTTCCCCTCTGCGTTTTGAAACCGCTTTCCACTACGATTTTCCAGAAATCACTGTTCGTATCTTGCAAAATTCCTTATTTTACTAAAATATCCCTGTGGAAAACTGTGTATAACATTGTGCACAACTCACGCTTCCACTTGAAACAATGCCGGTTTTCCGCAAATAAAACACGGTGCTTCTTTGTCTTCCATTTTTGTAAAAACAGGCGGAGGACCCCCGTCTGTCAACGTTTCATCCAATGCTTCCTCCACGTGCTCACTGCAGCTGTAAATCATGCTCTCCCTCCTTTCATTAGTTATCCACAGTTGTGTCTGTACCCGATTTATCCACGGGGATAACAAAAAAGAGCCCGGAGACAGGTTATCCCCAGGCTCTTTCATTAAAATACCTGCTCGGAGAGGGTGATGTCTGTGGACTGCAGTTCCCCATTCCGGTAGAACGTGACTTCCATTGTATCGCCGATCTCCACTTCTGTATACAGGTAGCGGCGGAGCTCGTTTGCGTCACGGATCTCTTCTCCGTCAAGCTCCACGATCACATCACCTTCTTCCATGCCGGCTTCCTGTGCCGGTGAATCCGGCTGCACGCCTTCAATATAGACGCCGCCTTTCACATCTTCAGGCAGGCCGAGCGTACTCTCCCAGTGGAAGGACGGGATCTCCTGCAGCGAGCGGAGGACGATGCCCATCTGCGGGCGCTGCACCTCTCCGTATTGCTCCAGGTCGGCGATCACAGGCTGCGCAAGGTCAGCCGGAATCGCAAAACCGATGCCTTCCACGGCATTTTGCGCGATCTTCATCGAGTTGATGCCGATCACTTCCCCCTGTATGTTGACGAGGGCGCCGCCGGAGTTACCCGGGTTGATCGCTGCATCCGTCTGGAGCACTTCCGCCTCCCAGTCCGGCTGTCCGTCGCCGCTGATATCAACGGGGATGCTTCGTTCAACGGAGCTGATAATGCCGAGCGTTACCGATCCTTCAAAGGCGAGCGGATTGCCGATCGCAATCGCCGGCTCGCCGGCGCGAAGTGTATCCGACGTACCGAAATCTGCGATGGTCTCCACTTCCTCGGCGTCAATCGTCAGCACAGCAAGATCTGTCAGTTCATCCTCTCCAACAAATTCAGCAGGTATCCGTGAACCATCTGTAAGCGTCACGTCTACTTCCGTCTGCCCAGTGGACGCTCCTTCGATCACGTGCTGATTCGTCACGACGAACGCCCGGTCTTCTTCGATTTTATAAATGATGCCGGAGCCGGTGCCTTCGCCTGCAGGAGCGCCGAACATATCGCTGCTCTGATTCATGTTGACGATGCCGACGACGGCATCATGCACCCGGTCCACTGCTTCAGTCACGTCTGAATTATGTTCAATGCTGACTGATTCGACCTGCTCTTCTGTGTTTTCTTCGGCCGATTCCCCTGCTTCTTCGCTGCCCGGCCCCGCAGGACCGATATCATATGGCAAAAAGCCGGTCGATGAGAGCACGGGAATCGAAAACACGACGATCAATGCGCCGACTATTGCCCCGATAAAGCCGGCGATTCCTGAAGAGGCACCGCGTTTTTCTTTGCTTGCACGCGTGCCGCCATCATAGTAACCCATGTCAAAAACCTCCCCTATTCCATTCATCTGCGGTGACTGGTCATGCACGAGCGGACGCGCCGCTCTACTTATTATTTTAGTGAGCACGGGGCTTTTCGTCTATTTATACGCATCTTCTTCGATAATTTTCCAAAACCATCGGCAGGTTTTCCGTAATCGGCCCGATCGGCGGCGTTCTTTCTACACAAAAAAACCGCTGGACTTTACTCCAGCGGTGTCTCGTGATGCGAATCCGGTCAGTCGATGCGGCGGAGCTTCGTCGGAATCTCCGGGTCTGTGTCAAACAGCTTAAAATCCTCTCCCGGTGCCGCTCCTTCCAGCTCCATCGTCTGCTGGACCGTCATGCGTGCAAGATCCTTCATGTTGTTGTCCTTCGACAAGTGCGCGAGATAAACGTCCGCCCGGCGCTTACGGACAAGGTCAGCCAGGGCGATTCCAGCATCCTCGTTGGACACGTGGCCTTCGTCGCTTAAGATACGGCGCTTCACGCTCCACGGGTAGCGGCCCATCTGCAGCATGCCGACGTCATGATTGGACTCAAAGATAAGCACGTCTGACTCTTCAGCAGCAGCCATCATCCGGCTGCTGACATAGCCGGTATCGGTTAAGATTGTCAGCTTCCGGCCCTCGTGCATGAAAGAAAAGAACATCGGATCCGCTGCGTCATGACTGACGGTAAAGCTCTCCACGTCCACGTCTGCAAACGTCTCAATGCTGCCGGTTTCAAACAGGAACTGCTGCTCCGTTGAAACCGCCCCGATCATCGGCGCCATCGCTGCCCACGTTTTTTCGTTGGCATAGACGGGCAGGTTGTAGCGCCTCGCTAGAATGCCGACTCCTTTAATGTGGTCGCTGTGCTCGTGGCTTACGAGAATGCCGTCCAGCTCGCTGATGGAAAGTCCGGCATCGGCGAACAGCTTTTCTATTTTCTTGCCGGACAGTCCTGCGTCTACGAGCAGCTTCTGCCCCGGTGTTTCAATATAGATGGCATTGCCGGTGCTTCCGCTTGCCAGCACGCTGAATGATAAGCTCATCGCGCATCCCCCTGTTGTATACTCTAGCTCGTAATGTTCTGCACTTCCCCGGTGAGGGCGTTGACGAAAAACGGCTCGTCATCCACAATGACCCGCCAGACCGGAGCGTAAATTTGAAAGTTGGCGTCGACTTCCATCAAATTATAATACCCGACTGTCGCGCTTGAAATCGTCGAATCCGTACCGATTCCGACCTGTGGATCGTTGATCAGCCGCTCGACGACCTGCATCGGCGTCAGCAGTTCTTCTTCCGCTCCCTGCTCGACAATCGTCAAGTAGCGCTGCGTATACGATACGATTTGTCCGCTGTCGTTCAGCTCAAGCACCACGTGGTAGCTGTCGCGCTCGTACTGGTCGATCATGCTGCCTTCAAACGTCTGATAGAGGCCGATCAGGCCCTCCTCTTCATCGTAGGCCGCAAGCTGGTATTCTTCCCCGCGGAACACGTACTGCTGCATAAACGCTTCCGTGCTCGCCGTCAGGTTCGCCGGAGAGAAGTTGTACGGAGAGTCCAGCTCCGAATACAGCGTCGTGCTGTCAATCAGATCAATTTGCTGACGCTCCAGCGTCTGCTCCAAAAACGTGATGTCATCTTCAAACGAACGCTGCACGCCGGTGATCGGCGCTCCCGTCAGTTCTTCTTCCGTTTCCTCAAATTCAATCGTAATGCGCTGCTCTTCAATCTGGGAGTCGAGGGTCATCTGCTCGATTTCGTTGATGTCCCCGTGGCGCTGCTTTTCGGCCAGCTGATAGCCGAGAAAGATGTTGAGCAGCATAAACGTGACGATGAAAATCGTTTTAGTCCTGCTCCAGTCCATCCTCCAGCACCTCCTCTGTGACGCTTTCACTGTTCATATCCACTTCATGCCACTGGCCCCGGGCATAAACGAACCAAACCGGTTCAAATACGGCGATCGAATTCTGGCGGCTCATGCTGTACGCGACGCGCGCATCCTCCACGGTTTCCACCGGGAAAGTGGACATTTCCTCTTCAATATACGTTTCTACTTCACTGTACGGTGGAAGCTCCACGTTTGTGTCGATCTCAAACGGCCGCTCTTCCAGCTGAAACATCGGCCGTGAATATTCGATAATTTCATTGCCGGACCGGGTGATGTCGATCGTGTAGTGGGAAGCACTGCCGGCGTTCGAATCAAATACCGGCATGCCCTGCACGTGCATCGTAAACGAGGCCCGGTCGTTGCTGCCTCCTTCACTCCAGGAGGTTGCATAAAAGTCATCGGTCCAGCCGAAATGACCGTTAATGAACTCCTGGCTGGCGCGTACGATCGACTGCGTTGGCACTTGGGAGCCAGCAGTGAGATCTGGCCGGACATACTCCAGCACGGCGCCGCGGTTCGTCATGTCCATCATCCGCGTCCCGTCTGTATAGGAGCTGTCCTCGCCCTCCTGAAAATACTGGCGGACATAGTCTGGATCAGTAAAGAGCGTCTGGATAAAGCCGTCCGGTGCGATATGCGTCGTTTCATACGTAAAGACGCGCTCCATCACCGGCTCCACCGGCAAGTAGCGGACCGGCTGAAAACTGGAATCGTCGCGCTCGTTTAACACGCGCGGCTCCACTTCCGTCTCTTCAAGGGCAATCCCCTGACTGAACGATTCGAGGTCAGAGACCGTCACTGAGGTCGGCGACTGGTACACCTCTTCCGCTTCCATATCGACAAAGCGAATCGCTACATCCGACGGGGTTCCCCCGCTCGTTTCCGTTACAATAATGCGGTCGACGCGATCGATTAAAATCATATCTTCGTCAATTCCAACAAGGTACTCCAGCCAGTCGCCTTCAAGCGGCTCATCAAAAATGAGCTCCATTCCATTGAAGGAACGGTTCACGCCCGGCGCATGATGGCTTCCGGTCAGCTCCATTTCCTCCAGCTCAAATTCCTGCAGCGTCTCCATGATCTCCAAATAGTTGTCCCCGGCCGGATGCACCCAGCTGCGGTCGCTTCCGCTGTGGCTGATGACCTGAGACGGATACAGCAGGTCTGTAAACGACTTCGTTTCCCCAATGTCTTCAATTTCAATATAGGAGTTATCCCCCTGATCCAGGACATTGTATGCCGGCTGATACGTCGACACGAGATAAGTCAGCACAACACTCGTTAAAATCATGGCCCAGAGGACAAATGTTTTGACGTTCTCGATAAACGGCATTACTGCGTCACCACCTCCTGGGCGTACGGCAGACTGAAGGAGAAGGTGGTGCCTTTGCCCCATTCACTGCTGACCCAGATATTTCCTCCGTGTGCCATCGCAATTTCCTTCGCAATGGCGAGACCGAGACCAGTGCCTCCGAGGTTGCGGGACCGCGCCTTGTCGACACGGTAAAACCGGTCAAATACGTGTGGAATGTTTTCTCTTGGAATGCCGACCCCTTCGTCTTTCACGCTGACAACAAGCCGCTCCTGCTCCTGCTTGAGCGATACGTTAATCGTACCGCCTTCCGGTGAGTACTTCACAGCGTTGGAAACGATGTTGTCCATCAGCTGCATCAGCTTATCCCTGTCTCCCTGCACGGTGATTTCCTCCTCCGGAATCCGCCGCTTGAACTGAATGTCCTGATTTTTCGTCGTCATCTCAAACCGGTCAATGACATGATTTACGAGCTGAGGCGCGTCAATTTCCGCAACGCTCACACTGTAGTCCTTGCTGTCCATCTTGGAAAGCTGGAGCAGGTCGTTGACGAGCCGAATCATCCGGTCCGTTTCATTCGACGTCACTTCCAGAAACTGCGGTGCAATGTCCGGATCGTTTATGGCGCCGTCCTGCAGCGCCTCCAGGTAGCTCTTCATCGACGTGAGCGGCGTGCGCAGCTCGTGCGAAACGTTGGCAACGAATTCGCGACGTTCTTCTTCGACGCGCTCCTGTTCCGTGACGTCGTGCAGCACAGCGATCAGGCCGTTCTCTGCTCCGTTGTCTTTCTCAATCGTCGAGAAGTTGGCCTCGATGATCATTTCTTCCTCCTGCGCGTCGAAGTCCAGCAGCAGCGGGTCCTGGAACCGGTACAAGTCGTTCAGCGTCATAAACTTGTCGAGTCCGAGCACGCTGGTGACATCCTTGCCTGCGAGCTCCTCCTGCCGCTTGCCGAAGATTTCCTCCGCCCGGCGGTTCACGAGAATCACATTGCCGTTCCGGTCGGTCGCGATGACGCCGTCGGTCATGTGCATAAGTACCGAGGCGAGCTTGCGCCGCTCCCCTTCCGTTGTCGCGTGCGCTTCCTGCAGCTTATCAGTCAAATCGTTAAACGTTTCCGCAAGCTGACCGATCTCATCATCCCCGTATACGTTTACGTAGCGGGAGAAATCCCCCTGGCCCATGACGACCGCCTGCTCTTTCATATCAACGATCGGGCGGGTAATTGTCCGGGATAAAAAGATACCAAGTGCAGCAGTAAGTCCGAGCGCGATAAACGTCCCGGCGTACAGAATCTGGCTGATATCGTTGATTTGATCGTACATGGACTCCATCGATGCACGGATGTACACTGCCCCGACAACTTCATCGGCGTCGGAGGTGACCGGAAGCGCCATGACGAGCGTCCGGTGATTGTTCAGGGAATTGAGCATAATCTCTCCTTCGGTATCCTCAATTCCGAGAAGCGCCTGTTTGACACTGAGCTCCTGCGCCCGCTGTCCCGTAACACTTTGCGCAGGGTTTGTCGAAGCCACCACTATGCTGTTCTGATCAATCACTTCCACATCCGCGGTTTCCATGTTAAATACGTCGCTTCGAAGCAGGGCGGAAACCCGTGCTTCCAGTGATTGATCCTCTTCCTCTTCTTCCGCTGTCAGCTCCTGCTCGACGTTATAGGCGAGCAGTCCGGCCCGTTCATTCAGCGTATCGCGGAAGTTGCTTTCCAGCTGTCCTTCCAGCTGCTGCGTGAAATAAACGCCGATGACCTGCATCGCGATGAGAATGAGAAGCATATAAATGACCACGATCTTGACGTGGATCGATTTATAAAAACGAATTTTTTTCATGTTCATGCATTAACTCTCCTGATCTGCCTGCCTTAAATAATAGCCGACTCCCCGCCGGGTAACGATCCACGTTGGACTGCTCGGATTATCCTCTACCTTTTCACGCAGGCGGCGCACGGTTACGTCCACGGTGCGGACATCCCCAAAGTAGTCATAGCCCCAGACAGCCTGCAGCAAATGCTCCCGCGTCATCACTTGGCCTAAATGACGGCCGAGGTAGTAAATCAGCTCAAACTCACGGTGAGTCAGTTCAATCGGCTCTCCGCGTTTCGTCACAAGATAAGCATCCGGCTGAATCAGCAGCGGACCGATTTCGATGTTTTTCGTATCGGTATCAACTTCTTCGGTCTTCTGCTTGCGGCGCAGGTTTGCCTTTACCCGCGCGACAAGTTCACGCGTGCTGAACGGCTTCGTAACGTAATCATCCGCGCCAAGCTCCAGTCCGAGCACTTTGTCGATCTCCGAGTCTTTTGCCGTCAGCATGATGATCGGCATATCGTACGTTTTGCGAACTTCACGGCACACTTCCATGCCGTCTTTATATGGAAGCATAATATCGAGCAGAATCAGTGCGGGCACGTGCTCTTTTACGAGCTCGACCGCCTGATTGCCGTCATACGCACAGACGACATCAAAGCCTTCCTTCTCCAGTCCAAATTGTAATATATCAGCGATTGGTTTTTCGTCATCTACAACAAGAATCTTTTGCTTGTCCATACAGAACCCTCCTGTTTGTCTGCATTCCTTCTTCATTCTATCACAGATACCTGCAAGAATATATTTCCCGCCGGCGTCTGGTATTTCCCGGGAAATACTAAAAAACCGCACTGAAAAGCGCGGCCGATACCAGCATATACAAAAAAACTATCCTGCGCCGTTGCGCGGATAGGGATTGTGGATGGTGGTGCTGGCCAGAGGACTTGAACCCCCAACCTACTGATTACAAGTCAGTTGCTCTACCAATTGAGCTAGGCCAGCATAAAAAGTGGTGGCTCGGGACGGAATCGAACCGCCGACACACGGATTTTCAGTCCGTTGCTCTACCGACTGAGCTACCGAGCCAATTTATGCAAAAAAAAATGGCGGTCCCGACGGGAATCGAACCCGCGATCTCCTGCGTGACAGGCAGGCATGTTAACCGCTACACCACGGGACCATTCTTTCAGACCAGCTATCATATGTAAATTGGTTGCGGGGGATGGATTTGAACCATCGACCTTTGGGTTATGAGCCCAACGAGCTACCAGACTGCTCCACCCCGCGGCATTAAGAGTGCGGTTGTTGTGAACCGCAACAAAATTTATTATACGCTGCTCCTATTCAGAAGTCAACGGTTTTTTTCTGCAGATAAGCGGCGAATCTTTTCGTCACCTTCGGCCTCCGTCTGCGTTCACTTACCAGAGTAAGCTCCCTTGCCTTCTCCCTTGCTTCCTCAACCTTCTTGCTTCTCTGCAGAAAAAGGTTTGGGGACTGCGGCGAATCTTTTCGTCACCTTCGGCTTCCGTCTGCGTTCACTTACCAGAGTAAGCTCCCTTGCCTTCTCCCTTGCTTCCTCAACCTTCTTGCTTCTCTGCAGAAAAAGGTTTGGAATGTAGCGAATCTTTCCTTATCTAGTGGCTTCTGGAAAAGATCCGATTTGGTGAACGGCGTCGCATGAAAAAAAGTGCGGGCATCCCACAGCTTCTGCGAAAAAATAAATGGTGACCCGTACGGGATTCGAACCCGTGTTACCGCCGTGAAAGGGCGGTGTCTTAACCACTTGACCAACGGGCCACGTTTGCATGCCGCCTTTGCGACGTATTTTATAATACCATCTTTTTTATACCGCCGCAATATGTTTTCACTAAAAAGTTTTGCCACGGAGATCTTGCATCTGCTCCTTCAGCTAAGAATCCGGCAAATACCCCCGCCCGTCAGATACATCATCTGTCGGGCGGGGGTGCTGGTAACTAGGCATGAGCTGCTCACGCTCGGTTAAATGATGCCGAACAGATCAAGGTAGACGCGAATGGCAAGACCGCATACAAGCAGCATGACGGCTCCGTAAGCGATATTTTCGCGGAGGCTGTTTGCCTTATCTCCAAGCTCTTTTCGTCTCGTACAGAGCCACCAGATAGCTCCAACGACGATTGGCAGCAGCAGGCCGTTTAACGCCTGGGCAGTCATGATCATTTCAACTGGCGCACCGCCAAAGAAGAAGACGACAACGATCGGCAGCACGGCAGCGATGGTAATCATAATCCGGTTCGGAAGTGCTTTCACGCTTTCTGTCGTTCCGGTAGCCTGGCCAAACAAGTGCGGCTGCACCGTGATGTTAAAGAGACCCGAGGAAAAGCCGGCCGCAAACAAACCGAGTGCGAAGAGAACGCCTGCGTACTGTCCGAGAAGCGGCGTCAGCTGATACGCCATATCGCCGGCGCCGGTGATTTCCGCCCCGGTCAGGTAAATCGTGCTGCCTGCGCAGATCAAAATGGAAACGGCGATCACAGCTGCGATTGTCAGATTCGTCCGCAAATCAAAATACGACAGCTGCATCTTTTTTTCAGTGGAAAGAGTCGTATTATTTTCATATTTCCTCTTAATAAACGCTGACAGACCAAGCGCAGTATTCGGCGGCAGTGTCGTTGCAATCAGTGCGAGAATGAGCCAGTAGTTCGCTTCCGGCACGTTAAAGGAGAAGCCGGTCGTTGCCACATCAGTGATGCTCGGTCCGGCAACGAATACGGTGAGAACAAATGCGCCGACCATCGTACCGATGATGACGCGGTTAATGTTTTCAATCAGCCGGTACACGCCGACCCAGGCAATAATCAGCGCCATAAAGGCCAGAATGGACACCCAGCCGACAATCGATACGGCCGGCAGGAAGAAGTTCAGTGCCAGGGCGGCTCCGATAAAGTTACCTGCCTGAAACGCAACCGCACCGAGCAGAAGCGCAACGTACACAGGAATGGATACTTTCTTTCCCAAGTAGACGCGGATGCCATCCATGGCGGACATCCCGGTCTGGAGCGTAAACTTTACGACTGGACGCTGAAAGTAGTAGGCAGCGATACAGGCGAGAACGAGCACCCACATCACTTGAAAGCCGTAAGAGGCACCGGCCACCGAAACGGTTGTTACTGTACCTGGCCCGATAATACAGGCTGCCACAATGGCACTCGGCCCGAGCGATGCCAGTCGTTCCTTCATTGTCAATGGTGCTTCGTTGGCTGCCTGCTGCTCCACAAGGACATCTGTCATTCGCTTTTGCGCTTCGATGATCATACACCTCTCTGTAATAGGATTACGTATAGTAAACCATGGACAATAAGAGGATGCAGGAAGTTCGGCAGATTCGCTGACAAACAAATTTTCTGAAAAATCTTCCAATTTACTACTTTATGATTGATTTACGTGCTTTTCACTTTCCGTTTTGTATCTTCTGCAGAGATAAGAAAAAAAGCCCGTCAGGACACCTGACAGGCTTCTTGCATCGTTTTCGAATTTAGGCGGATCAGCCGAATACGCCGCGGACGAGGTTCGTCTGCTTGCGGTCCGGGCCGACGGAGAAAATAGAGAGCGGGATTCCTGTAAGCTGTGAAATGCGCTCTACGTAGTAGATGGCGTTTCTCGGCAGTTCATGCAGAGAACGGACACCGGTGATATCTTCTTCCCAGCCTGGCATCTCTTCGTATACAGGCTCACACTCAGCGAGCACCTTCAGGCTTGCCGGGAAATGCTCAATGATCTCACCGCGGTACTTATATGCGGTACAGATCTTCAGCGTTTCAATGCCTGTCAGCACGTCGATGGAGTTAAGGGAAAGATCAGTGATGCCGCTCACTCGTCGAGCATGGCGCACAACGACACTGTCAAACCAGCCGACACGGCGCGGACGTCCGGTCGTTGTCCCATACTCATTGCCGACTTCACGAATCTTGTCGCCGACGCTGTCCTTCAGTTCTGTCGGAAATGGGCCGTCGCCGACGCGTGTCGTGTACGCTTTCGATACCCCGACAACATGGTCGATCTTCGATGGGCCAACGCCGGAGCCGATTGTCACACCGCCTGCAATCGGGTTTGACGAGGTGACGAACGGATACGTTCCCTGATCGATATCGAGCATCACGCCCTGAGCACCTTCAAACAGCACGCGGCGCCCGTCATCAAGACCGTCGTTTAAAATAACAGACGTATCTGTCACATACTTCGCGATCTGCTGCCCGTACTCGTAGTATTCGTTTAGAATATCTTCTTTTTTGCATCCTTCTGTTTCATAAATGCGCTCGAGTACGCGGTTCTTTTCACGCAGATTTATCTCAAGCTTTTCCTCAAACGTTTCCCGGTCGAGCAGATCCACGATACGGATCCCGGTACGTGCTGCTTTATCCATGTAAGCCGGGCCGATCCCTTTGCGGGTCGTACCGATTTTGTTGTCGCCTTTGCTCTCTTCTTCTGCAATGTCGAGCTTCAGGTGATACGGCAGAATGACGTGTGCCCGGCTGCTGATGCGCAGGTTGTCAGTCGAAACTCCGCGCTCGTGCAGGTAGGCAAGCTCTTCCACGAGCGCCTTTGGATCGATGACCATTCCGTTTCCGATCACACAGATCTTATCTTTGTAAAAAATACCTGATGGAATCAAATGAAGCTTATACTTCGTATCGTCAAATACAATCGTATGTCCGGCGTTGTTACCTCCCTGATAGCGCGCGATCATTTCCGCGCGTTCGGAAAGATAGTCCGTAATTTTTCCTTTTCCTTCGTCTCCCCACTGCGTTCCTACAACTACTACCGATGGCATGGATGGAGCACCTCCAACTTTCGTTAACATTTATTCGTTCTTCCATTAGAGCCATCGTCAGTTTATCAGTTTGCTCCGCTTCCGTCAATACAATTACCGAACGTTCCTGATAGATAAAACATCATTGTTCGTCAATCGAGATTTTTGTGAACGGCAGCTGTCGCTTCATGTAAACATCTATTGTGGTGAATAGTTTTTCAAATAACGAGCCTACCCTTTCACCATCAAGCGCAGCAGTTGAAGACCGTCTGACGCGCAGCCTCCATAACAGCTGATCCAGCGTGGATAAGTAATTGGAATTGCTGTCAGCAGAAAGATCGATGCATTCATATAAAGGAGCCCGTTTAAAATAGTATGTAGTTCTCCTGATGGAATCAGTTGAGCAAGTATGGAAAAGAAGCCAGCAGCTAAAAGAGATAAGAGAGGACCTCCCAGCAATGCAGTCAAATGTTGACGCTTATTTATATATTCCCATTTACAAAAGCCCGCGTAAGACCAGCTTAAATAAAATTGAAGTTTTCCTAATTGAAACGACCGTTTGCGGTTGTCATTCCAATTACCAAGATAGATTTGTGCCTTGGAATGAGAAGCACTGATTGCCCCAAGACCGTGCCCAGTTTCATGCAGAAATACAGATAGTGGAATGCCGACTACGAAAAGAACGGCTATTGCTAGCATTTTCGTCATCTCCTTACCGAATCAACTATCTATGAAAAACTCACTTTCTATATTAACATATAATTCCATTTAGAATGTCTTCTTTGATGCTGCAATACAGTAACATCGTGCTGTTCAGCATTTAAACCCCGGCGGAAACCGGATGCGGTTCCGAAAACAAAAAAAGCCGCCGTTTTACACGGAGGCTCCTTGCTTGCTGTCGATACATGAAACCGGTCATGCGCCCGGCGGCATGTCGCTTTCGTCGTGGCGGCGTTCGAGGTTGACGAATTTATTGAATTCCTTCACGAACGCGAGCTCGACGGTGCCGACCGGGCCGTTACGCTGTTTAGCGATAATGATCTCGATGATGTCCTTTTTTTCAGACTCCTGATCGTAGTAGTCATCGCGGTACAGGAAGGCGACAATGTCGGCATCCTGCTCGATGCTTCCGGATTCCCGGATATCAGACATCATCGGCCGTTTATCCTGACGGGATTCCACGCCTCGGGACAGCTGGGAAAGGGCGATGACGGGCACTTCCAGCTCACGAGCCAGACCCTTCAACTCCCGGGAAATCTCAGATACTTCCTGCTGGCGGCCTTCGCTGGAGCGGGCGTCGCCCTGAATCAGCTGCAGATAGTCAATCATGATCATGCCGAGCCCGGATTCCTGCTTAAGCTTTCGGCATTTGGAGCGGATCTCTTTCACTTTAATTCCCGGAGTATCATCGATGTAGATGCCTGCTTTCGAGAGCGAGCCCATCGCCATCGTCAGACGCTGCCAGTCCTCATCCTCAAGGCGTCCGGTACGCAGACGCTGGGCGTCGATATTGCCTTCTGCGCAGAGCATACGCATGACGAGCTGATCGGCGCCCATCTCGAGACTGAAAATCGCGACGTTCTCATCCGTTTTTGTCGCCACGTTCTGCGATATATTCAGCGCGAACGCGGTTTTACCAACCGATGGACGTGCGGCGACGATGACGAGGTCGTTTTTCTGGAATCCGGCTGTGATACGGTCCAGTTCCACAAACCCCGTCGGCACACCGGTCACTTCCCCGGCTGTGTGCTGAAGAAGCTCAATCTTATCAAACGCTTCGATCAATACGTCTTTAATGTCGACGAATTCACCGGACGACTGGCGTCTGGAGACGTCGAGGATCGATTTTTCAGCCTCGTTTAAGATCGCATCGACTTCATCTTCTGCTGAATAGCTTTCAGAAGCGATATTGGTCGCTACCCGGATCAGCCGGCGCAGCAGTGACTTTTCCTCTACAATCTGCGTGTAATAGTGCACGTTCGCCGCCGTCGGTACGGTATTGGCGAGCTCGCCAAGGTACGACACGCCCCCGACCTCCTCAAGCCAGCCGCGCTGGTTGAGGTCATCGATGAGCGTCACAAGATCCACCGGCTCCCCTTTATCAGAGAGCTCGAGCATTACTTCGTAAATGCGGCTGTGCTGCACGCGGTAGAAGTCCTCCGGCATGAGCCGCTCGGAGGCGGTGACCAGCGCCTGGGGATCAAGAAAAATCGCACCAAGCACAGCCTGTTCAGCTTCTATATTCTGCGGCGGTGTCCGGTCCGTGAACAGTTCGTTCATCATAATCCCCCGTTTCCAGGCTTCGCCCTAGGCTTCTGCAACGTGTACTTTAATGACCGCCGTTACTTTCGGATGAAGCTTCAAATTGACGTTCGTATAGCCAAGCGCGCGGATCGGCTCGTTCATGTCGATTTTGCGCTTGTCGATCTTATAGCCGTCTTTTTTGAGCTGATCGGCAATTTGTTTGTTCGTCACAGCACCGAAGAGACGGCCGCCTTCACCGGCTTTAGCGGAAAGCTCGACTGTTTTTTCCTCCAGCTCGTCCTTCAGCTTTTTCGCATTTTCCAATTCCTGCTCTGCCTGACGCTCTTCGCTCTCTTTTTTCTTCTCAAGCGACTTCATGTTGCCCTGATTCGCTTCGAGCGCGAGGTTGTTCTTCAGCAGATAATTGCGGGCATACCCGTCTGGTACGTCCTTAATGTCGCCTTTTTTCCCTTTTCCTTTTACGTCTTTCAGGAAGATGACTTTCATGCTGATTGTCCTCCTTTAAAATACTCATCTATTTTTTCTTTAAGAAGCGTTTCTGCTTCTTCCTCTGTCATATTTTCCAGCTGCGTGGCTGCGTTCGTCAAGTGTCCGCCGCCGTTCATTTTTTCCATAATCACCTGGACGTTCACCTCGCCGAGCGATCGTGCGCTGATGCTGATCCGACCATCGTCCATTTTAGAAATAACGAAGGAAGCGATGACGTTGTTCATCGTCAGCAGCGTATCCGCTGCCTGAGCGATGAGCACCTGTCCGTACGTTTCGTCCGAATAGCCGAGCGCAATCGCCACGCCGCCTGAATAAATGTGCGCCTGCTCAATCAGCTTGGACCGCTTCACGTAGTGATCGAGATCTTCCTTCAGCAGCTTTTGGACGAGCGTCGTGTCTGCTCCGCGGCTGCGGAGATAAGCCGCCGCGTCAAACGTACGCGAGCCGGTGCGGATCGCAAAGCTTTTCGTATCGACGATGATTCCGGCAAGAAGCGCTGTCGCCTCAAGCGTATTGACCTGCGGCTGACGAGGCTGGTATTCCAGCAGCTCGGTCACGAGCTCTGCCGTTGAAGAAGCATACGGCTCCATATACACGAGCACTGCGTCGTCGATGAAATCCTCCCCGCGGCGGTGATGGTCCACAACGATGGTGCGCTCCACTTTATCAAGCAGCCGTGCTTCCTGAACGAGCTTTGGCTTGTGCGTATCCACGACGATGAGCAGCGTTCCGTTTGTAACTTCTTCCCGCGCCTCATCCGGTGAAATGAATCTGGCCCAGAGGGAGCGGTCTTCTTCGACTTCCTTCAACAGCTTTTTGACGCTCTGATTGATATCATCCGGGTCAAGTACGATATAGCCGTCCTTATCATTGGCTTCGGCAATTTTCAGCATGCCGATCGCCGCCCCGATTGAATCCATATCCGGATTTTTATGCCCCATAATAAAGACCTTGTCGCTTTCGCGGATGAAGTCACGGACGGCATGAGAAATAACGCGGGCCCGGACTCGTGTCCGTTTTTCGGTCGCGTTGCTTTTTCCGCCGTAAAAGCGGACTTTCCCGTTCCGTTCTTTGATCGCAACCTGGTCGCCGCCACGGCCGAGTGCCAGATCGAGGCTCGACTGGGCAAGTGCGCCAAGCTCGCGCAGCGATGGATCCCCGCTGCCGATCCCGATGCTCAGCGTGAGCGCTACTTTTTCTTCCTGCGTATTTTCCCGTATTTCATCGAGCAGCGTAAACCGGTCGGCTTCCAAATCGGCAAGCGTGCCTTCATTAAAGACGGCAATAAACCGGTCCGATGACGTACGGCGTATTAAAATGTCGTGCTCGCGCGACCACTGTGTCAGCGCTTCGGTTACATGGGAAAGAAGCCGGCTTCGCAGCTGGTCATCCATCCCCTGGGTGACTTCATCGTAGTTGTCGAGGTAAATAAACGCGAAAACCGTCTTCTCGCGCTGAAATTTTTCTTTCACTTCCTGCTCTTCGGTCGCATTCGTAAAGTAAAGCAGGCGCTCATCCGGTTCATGGCTGATCCGGTAGTTTTCGCTGCCCACTTTAATAAAGAAGGACCGCTTCTCTTCATTGACAAGCTCCAGAAGTTCTCCGGAAAGTTCATCCAGAGAAGCGCCGGTCAGCTCTTCTTCTGTGACGTGCTGCATATACGGGTTCGTCCACTGAATCATTCGCTCTTCGTTGTACAGAAGCATACCGACAGGCATTTTCGTCACTGCCTTCTCCCCCGCCTTGTTGACGCGGTAGGTCAGTGTGGATATATATTCAGCCAAATCGCGTTCGAACTGAATCCTCGCTCTGATCACGACAACCCCCATGATAGCAAGCAGCACAAATCCAGCCGTGCCGAGGCGCCATTCAAAATACATAAGGGCAGCGGAAGTCAGAGCCGCGATGACAGCCAGCAGAATGACGTGATAGCCATGCCACCGCTTCATGAGGAATTTGGGCATTCTACACAACTCCTACCTCTGCGATTGTAATCGCGTTCTCAAGTCAAAACCTAAATCAATTATACCTAAGATTCGTATAATAGGAAGCATAAACGGGAAAACTACCATCGACAGCGTAATCAAGACCGGCAGCACAATGCTGAGCCGCTTGAGATGAAAAAAGAAAAACAGAAAGGCGATTCCCTGCACCACCATCAGCAGCCCCATCACGGCCATCAGGTTTTCCGAGAGCAGATTAAGCGTGCCTTCCCCGCCTTCACTTCTATTGATAAAAGAGAGGATAAGAACGATCAGGTAATACCAGATAAACGACTTCGGCAGGCTCCATTCCCGGAGCGGAGGAAATCCCGGTATGTCTGCACTCCGTTTGCGGAGCATCCAGGCCGATGTCAGCTGGGTGATGAGGGCGACGATGCCTCCTGTGATGACCATAATTGCCGGTACGATCACGCTCAGTCCATCGATGAACGCCATCATCAGGTCGACTGCTTCCTCTTCTTCGGCAGGATCCAGACCGAGCACGCCGCCAGTCGAATCAAGCGATTCCTCCATCACCGTCTGAAATTGGCCGACAGGATCGGCATCCGTCAGCGCCATAACGCCGGCATACGTGAGCACAATCCCGCCGATGATGCTGAGAGCGGCTCCGGCGTAAACGCCGAAAGCGGGTTCACCGCGGCGGTACAGCTCGCCGATCACAATCCCGGAGATCATAAAGAGCAGCAGAACCGGCGGCGCAAGCGGACCGATCAGCAGCAGTAGAATGGTAAAAGCAGCGAGCGCCGACACGGATCCTGCTTTCCAGCCGTATTTATATGTAAACAAGACGAGTGGAATCGGCAGGAAAAAGATCAGGACAAGCAGCAGAAACGGAATAAGCAGTGAAGCAAAAACGAGAGCGGTAAAGGCAAGTGCTGCGACTGCCCCGTCTTTTATTATATGTTGATCCATCATCGGGCACCTTCTTTAGTCCAAGCAAGTAATAGTTGCACATCCGTTAGTTTACCATGTAAAAGGACCTGTACTCAAAAAGAAAGAGCACAAGCCGACCACACGGCAGAAATGAAAGAAAACCCCCGCTATGAACAGTCATAACGAGGGTCTTACCAGTCTTTACTCTGTGACGAATGGAAGCAGTGCCATTGTGCGTGAACGCTTCACTGCAGCAGTAAGCTGACGCTGATACTTGGCAGAAGTTCCTGTCACTCGGCGAGGAAGAATCTTCCCGCGCTCAGAGATAAACTTCTTCAGAAGCTCTGTGTCCTTGTAGTCAATTTTCTTGATCTTGTTAACGGTAAAGTAACAAACTTTACGGCGTCTTGGTCGACCACGACGTGCCATGATGCAAAACCTCCTTTAGGTTTAGTGATTATAGGGAGCCGTATTAGAACGGCAGATCGTCATCATCAATATCGATCGGCTTGCCTTCACCGGCAAACGGATCATCATTGGATGGACCTTGACCGAAACCGCCGCCTGAGGAGGACGATGTCGAAGATCCCTGACCGGCACCAGCCGGACTTCCGTAGCCCTGCTGATCCTGTGGAGCACCGTAGGACTGCTGGCCGCCTTGGCCGCCTCCCTGGGATCCACGTGGTTCTAAGAACTGGACGCTGTCTGCGACAACTTCTGTCATGAAAACACGACGGCCTTCATTGTTATCAAAGCTGCGCGTCTGAATGCGTCCTTCCACACCTGCCAGACTGCCTTTTTTCAGGTAGTTGGCCACGTTTTCAGCCTGTTTTCTCCAAACTACTGTGTTGATGAAGTCCGCTTCACGGTTTCCCTGCTGATTGGAGAACGGTCGGTTCACAGCAAGTGTGAACGTCGCGACTGCAACTCCGTTCGCTGTGTAGCGAAGCTCGGGATCTTTCGTAAGGCGGCCGACTAGGACAACGCGGTTAATCATCCGGCATTCCTCCCTGCATGGTGGTTTCGGTCAAACGTATAATTAGTCATCCTCGCGGACAATGATCGAACGCAGGATGTTGTCGTTGATAGAGCTGAGTCGGTTAAACTCGTCGAGAGCCGTCTTTTCAGCCTTTACCTGAAGAATAACGTAGTAGCCTTCAGAAAAGTCCTGGATCTCGTAGGCAAGTCGCTTTCTGCCCTTTTCCTCTGTCTCCGTAACCTCTGCGCCGTTGTCTGTCAGGATTTTATTGAAACGCTCAACAGTTTCCTTTGTCTGAGCTTCCTCGATATCCGGACGTACAATGTACATAATTTCATAATTGCGCATGTGATGTCACCTCCTTTTGGACTATGGCCCTTCTCTATGAAGAAGAGCAAGGAGCGAGTCGTTTTGCTCGCAAGTGTTTATTATAGCAGACAGAGTGAGGCGGATCAATAGAAGATTTACACACTTGACGTGACGAGTGCAGGGCGCTGTTTCCGTACGGCCATTACGCTTTTAAAGGTGCTTGAAAGTCCGGAATGTCGATGCTGACAAGCCTTCTCGATCGGACCTTTCAGACGCAAAAGAGCGGCTCTCCAAAAGAGAACCGCTCCCAGCCATTCCTTATACGTTAAAGCGGAAGTGCACCACATCACCGTCTTTGACGATGTACTCTTTTCCTTCGAGACGCACGTTGCCTTGTTCTTTCGCCTTAGACATACTCCCGGCAGTCGTCAAGTCATCGTAGGAAACGACTTCGGCCCGGATAAAGCCGCGTTCAAAGTCGGTATGAATGACGCCGGCCGCCTGTGGCGCCTTTGTGCCGCGGCGAATCGTCCAGGCGCGCACTTCCTGCTTGCCTGCAGTGAAATACGTATCAAGACCGAGCAGGGCATAAGCAGCGCGGATCAGCTGGTCGAGTCCCGATTCGGCGATGCCGAGATCATCGAGGAACTCCTGCTTCTCTTCGCCTTCAAGCTCTGCAATTTCCGATTCGATCTTCGCACAGATGACGATCACTTCTGAATTTTCCTCTGCCGCAAATTCTCTCACCTTCTGTACATGCGGGTTGCTGTCGGCGTCGAGGATCTCCTCTTCGCTGACGTTCGCTGCATACAGCACCGGCTTTGCCGTTAGCAGCTGGAAGCCTTTGACGATTTTCGCTTCTTCCTTGGAGAGCTCCAGGCTTCTCGCCGGCTTCTCTTCCTCAAATGTGTCGCGCAGCTTCTTCAGCACCTCGAACTCGGCCATCGCATCTTTGTCCTTAGACTTGGCCATCTTCTCCACCTTGCTGATGCGCTTTTCCACCGTCTCCAGGTCCGCGAGAATCAGCTCCAGGTTAATGATTTGAATGTCACGGATCGGATCAACGCTTCCGGATACGTGCGTGATGTTCTCATCGTCAAAGCAGCGGACGACGTGAGAAATAGCATCTACTTCGCGGATGTGGGAGAGGAACTTGTTGCCGAGGCCTTCCCCTTTGCTTGCGCCTTCCACAATCCCTGCAATATCGGTAAATTCAAACGCAGTTGGAACCGTCTTATGCGGCTCCACCATTTCAGTCAGCGTGTCGAGGCGCGAATCCGGTACTTCCACGATGCCGACGTTCGGGTCGATCGTACAGAACGGGTAGTTGGCAGATTCGGCACCTGCCTGCGTAATTGCATTAAACAGCGTCGATTTTCCGACGTTCGGAAGACCGACGATTCCAGTCGTTAAAGCCATGTTGTCATTACTCCTTTATTATATGCTTGCATCATCCGTCATCAACAGGCATCGGCACAGGCGAAACACCTGTCCCTCTGCATCCTTTCTCATTATAGAGAGTCGGACGCCGGAACGCAACCGCCGCACAAAAGTGGTGCCGCGCCTGTACGCAGCGTTCAACACACAAAAAAACCGCGGCAGCTCCGCGGTTAGTCTGATGCTCTGCTTTCGGTGAGCACCCGCTTCATTTTTTTCTCAAAGTCACGGCGCGGCATCATGATGCTGTGACTGCATCCCATGCACTTAATGCGGATGTCCATGCCCATGCGGATTATTTTCCAGCGGTTTTCGCCGCAGGGGTGCTGCTTTTTCATCTCCACAATATCGTTGAGCTGAAAGGCTTCTGCCATACGCCTCATCCTCCCTGTCCTCAGTCTCTTCTATTAAGAATAAAAGATACGCGCCGGTTTTTCCAGCTTTTCCTGCCGTGTGGTAAAATAAAGAAAAAGTTGCTGTACCAGCTGAAGGAGGCGGAGAGGATGCAAGGCTTATTTATTCCCGGAGGACTGTTTATCGGCATGGGGATCGGGCTGCTGTTTGACCGGCCGGATGTCGGCCTGTTTATCGGACTCGGCATCGGCTTTATGAGCATGCCCGTCTATACGCTGTTTCAAAAGCGAATCCAGGTCATTGAGTATCAGATTCCGAAATCATCAGAAGAACCAGGTTTGCAGGAGAACGAAGAGCACGACGAGCGGAATAGCCGGTAGCAGGTTCGCGATTCTCGTTTTCGGCACGCCGAGCAGGTTCAGACCGATGCCGATGATCATGAGGCCGCCGACCGCGGTCATTTCACTGATGATGACGTCCAGCAGCTCCTCCGGAATAAATCGGACGATCCAAACGGCTGCAAGAGCTATCGTTCCCTGATACAGCATGACGGGGATCGCGGAGAAAAGCACCCCGATGCCGAGCGTAGACGCAAAAATAATAGACGTAAAGCCATCCAGTACGGCTTTTGTCAAGAGCACCGAATGATCCTGGCGAAAGCCACTGTCGAGCGCGCCAATGATCGCCATTGCTCCGACGACGAACAGAAGCGTCGCTGCAATAAACCCTTCTGCTACGGATCCTTCCCCTTCCTTCTTCACCTTCGTTTCCAGCCAGTAGCCAAAGCTGTTTAATTTCCCTTCCAAATTCATCCGTTCACCGAGAACGGCTCCGAGCGCGAGACTGAAAATGACGAGCAGAAACTCGGTTCCTTCCATCGCCATCGTAATTCCGAGCAAAAGCACTGCCAGCGCAATAGCTTTCATCACCGTTTCCGACATTCCTTTGGACAGGCGCGGCAGCTTCGTGCCGATGAGTGCGCCGATGATGATGGCAAGGCCGTTTACGATCGTTCCAAACAGTATCATATGCAGGATCTCCTATAGAGAGCGGACGCAGCAAAGCCGCCTTCTGCCGGCAGAAGGCGGCTTCTTTGCGGATTCAGCTGTCGGACTCCTGGTTCAGCAGGTGAACGATCCGCTCCAGTTCTTCTTCGTTTTTATAGTCGATTTCAATTTTATTTTTATGCTTGCCTTCCCGTATCGTCACGTTTGTGCCGAAAAACGATTTCAGCTGAGATTCGCGGGCGCGGGCAAAGCTCGAAATGCGCCGCTTCGGCTTCGTTTCACGTGAAACGTTCTCGTTCAGCTCCTTCACCGTCTCTTCCAGCCGGCGTACGCTCATCTGCTCGCGTACGATTTTCTGCAGCAGCGGGCTGATGTGCTTTTCCTGCTTCAGGCCAAGCAGCGCGCGGGCATGGCCGGCAGATAGTTTTTCCTCTGCCAGATAGTCCTGGACGATCTGCGGCAGCTGCAGCAGCCGGATGTAGTTTGCGATGTGCGGACGGCTTTTACCGAGCCGTTCGGCGAGCGCTCCCTGCGTCAGCTGCAGGTGCTCCATCAGTTTTTGATACGACTTCGCTTCTTCGATCGGACTGAGGTCCTCGCGCTGCAGGTTTTCGATCAGGGCGAGTTCCATCATGTCGCTGTCGCTCATGTCCTTCACGACGGCGGGAATCGTCTCTTTTTCTGCAAGCTTAGAAGCACGGAAGCGTCGTTCACCGACGACGATTTCGTAGCCTTTAATGCTCTTTCGGAGCGTAATTGGCTGAATGACGCCGTGCTGCTGAATCGAATCAGCAAGCTCACGGAGAGATTCTTCCGGGAAGGTGTGCCTTGGCTGATACGGATTGGCCCGAATCTCCTTCAGCTTAATTTCTTCCACCGTTGTTTCCTGCTCATCCGATGCGTCCGGAAAGAAGGCGTTGATTCCTTTTCCTAACCCTCTAGCCATGGCTGATCACCTCCTTCGCCAGTTCACTGTACACTTCTGCGCCGCGCGAGCGCGGGTCATAGGTCACGATCGACTGCCCGTGGCTCGGTGCCTCACCGAGGCGGACGTTGCGCGGAATGATCGTTTCAAATACTTTATCGCGGAAATACTTTTTCACTTCTTCAATCACCTGAATGCCGAGATTCGTGCGGGCATCGAGCATCGTCAGCAGGACGCCCTCGATTTTCAGGTCATGGTTTAAATGCTTCTGCACGAGCCGTACCGTGTTCAACAGCTGGCTCAGCCCCTCCAGAGCATAGTACTCACACTGCACCGGAATAACAACAGAGTCGGCTGCCGTCAGCGAGTTGAGCGTCAGCAGTCCGAGTGACGGCGGACAGTCAATGATAATGTAGTCGTATCGGTCCCGAATATGTTCAATGGCATTTTTCAGGCGGACTTCACGGGAAATCGTCGATACGAGTTCAATTTCCGCGCCGGCGAGCTGGATAGTTGACGGTAAAATGTCGAGGTTTTCCGTCGCTGTCGGCACGATAATCTCATCCGCGTCAGCGTCTTCCACCAGTACGTTATAAATACAGCGGTCGATATCCCCTTTGTTGACACCGATGCCGCTGGTCGTATTTCCTTGCGGATCTACATCGATAATCAGCACATTCCGGCCCTCCTGGACAAGACTCGCGCTGAGATTGACGGCAGTCGTTGTTTTGCCGACCCCGCCTTTCTGATTAGCTATCGCAATCACTTTCCCCACTTTTCGATACACCTGCCTCATCTGCACTGCTTTTCTTTTTATTCTATCACGAAATGTCTGAAAAAAAATGTCTCTCCCGGAACTCCTGCAAAGGTCGCAGAAGCGACAGCGTAAAACACGGAGCTGCAGACGCCGTCTGCCCTCGTCCAGCTTCCGTGCACCCGGCCGCGCCACTCCTATAAAAAAAGCCTCCGGCTCGACGCCGGAAGCGGAAAAAACTTATTTTTTCGGGATGCGGATCGTGAACTGGAAGTACTCCTCGTGCTCTTCCTCATCCGTATCGATGGACATGCCGGTCTGCTGCACCATGTCGACTGATTTGCGGATCGTGTTCATCGCAAGCCGCATATCTTTTGAGACGGCTTTGCGGACCGGCTTTTTCTTTTTCGGCTTCTCCTCCGGCTCTGCAAGCAGCACCTCAATTGCCTCTTCTGTCTGCTTTACATTCCATTCGTTTTCGATGATCTGCGTCAGGATCTGCTGCTGCAGCTCCTCATCCTTTACGCCGATCAGCGCCCGTGCATGACGTTCGCTGATATCGCGCTTTAAGAGTGCGTCTTTGACGACGCTCGGCAGCTGCAGCAGGCGGAGCTTGTTGGCAACCGTCGACTGTCCCTTGCCGAGCCGCTGCGCCAAGCTCTCCTGCGTCAGACCGTGCAGCTCCAGAAGACGTTGGTAGGCGTTAGCCTCTTCGATTGAAGTCAGGCCTTCACGCTGCAGGTTTTCAATTAACGCTACCGACGCGGTTTTCGTATCATCAAAATCTTTAATAACAACCGGAACCGTCTCAAGTCCAGCTTTCTGTGACGCTCTCCAGCGCCGTTCACCGGCGATGATTTCAAACGCGCCGTCCCGTTCACGGACGACAATCGGCTGAATCATACCGTGTGTATGGATCGTCTGAGCAAGCTCATCAATCCGGTCTTCATTAAAGACCGTACGAGGCTGAAACGGGTTCGGCTTCAGTCTGGAAACCGGAACCTGCTTCACCGCCTCCTCCCCCTCGAGCAGAATATCTTCTGAGGAAGCATCCTTTTTATCCGATAAACCAAATAGTTTTGAAAATGGCTGCTTCACGGTGACACCACCCTTAAAAATCTCCCGCCCGGCGTGATGAGGCTCAGACGGTCGTTCCGTAACTCGTGCTAGTCTC
Source organism: Bacillus daqingensis (assembly GCF_042654445.1). Taxonomy (NCBI): domain Bacteria; kingdom Bacillati; phylum Bacillota; class Bacilli; order Caryophanales; family Bacillaceae; genus Bacillus; species Bacillus daqingensis. The sequence goes on along the minus strand of NZ_JBHSGK010000005.1, from coordinate 20,598 downwards.
CTTAGCGATTATACCACGAATTGACGTGGAGAATACATCGTCTTCACAGGATCGGCTGTTTGTTCGGCGTTCCTGCTTTCCGCGGATACCTCTTCGGCGTGCGCTTTATTTTTTCCACATGGATAATCGTACGGTCGCCTCCGTCTTCCGGGAGCGCGAATGTTTCTTCTCTGCTTGTTTTCCCGCCGAGCAGGGAAATGGCCTTCTGTCCGTCCTTCATTTCTTCTGCCGCTCCGCTTGCCTTCATCGCGATGAAGGTACCGCCGTTTTTCACAAGCGGCAGGCAGAGCTCCGTCAGCACCGGCATACGGGCCACTGCTCTTGAAATGGCCACATCATACTGTTCGCGGTGCTCGGGGCGCTGGGCAAACTGCTCGGCGCGGTCGTGATAAAACGCAACGCCGGTCAGGCTCAGCTCTTCTGCGAGCGCATTTAAAAACGTAATGCGCTTATTCAGCGAATCGACGATCGTCACGTCGAGCTTCGGAAACACAATTTTCAGCGGCAGACTCGGAAAGCCGGCTCCCGCTCCTACGTCAACGACGCGAAGCGGGCGATTAAAATCAAAGTGGAAGGCTGCGGTGAGCGAATCATAGAAATGCTTGAGGTAGACGGCATCCCGTTCGGTGATCGCTGTCAGATTCATGCGCTCGTTCCAGTCCACAAGTACTTCGTAGTAGCGGTTAAGCTGGGTTTTCTGGTCGTCATTGAGCTGGATACCATGCTGCCGGAGCGCCTGGTCCATCGTCTGTTCGTTCATCGCATTTCCGCCTTCCTTAAGATTCTGATGCCACCTTCTGCAGCCTGCCCTGCTCGAGGTAGACGAGCAGCACGGACACATCAGCCGGGTTGACGCCGGAGACGCGGGACGCCTGGGCGACAGAGAGCGGCCTCACTTCGGACAACTTTTCTCTTGCTTCAAGCGCCAGTCCGCTGATCGCATGGTAGTCGAGGTCTTCCGGCAGCTTTTTGTTTTCCATCTTTTGCAGCTTTTCTACCTGCTCCAGCTGCTTGGCAATATAACCTTGATACTTCACCTGGATTTCAACCTGTTCTTTCACGTCTGCATCCAGTTCTTCCGAAGACGGCGTCATCGCTTCAATCACCGGGTAGGTGATTTCCGGGCGCTTGAGCAGCACGGCTGCATTCATCGCCTCTTCAAACACCGATGATCCCGCTTTTTCCATCACGGCTGCCGTTTCTTCCGTTGCTTTTACCGTCGTTTTTTCAAGACGCTTTATTTCCCGGGAAATAGCTGCCTTTTTCGCTTCAAAAGCGGCATAGCGCTCATCGGAAATCATACCGACTTCTCTGCCCTTTTCCGTCAAACGCAGATCCGCATTATCGTGACGGAGCAGCAGACGGTATTCCGCACGAGACGTGAGGAGTCGGTACGGTTCTTCCGTGCCCTTTGTGACAAGATCGTCGATCATAACGCCGATGTACGCTTCAGAGCGGTCGAGAATAAGCGGTTCTTTGCCAAGCACCTTCATAGCTGCATTGATTCCGGCCATGAGTCCCTGGCCGGCTGCCTCTTCATAGCCGCTCGTACCGTTAATCTGGCCGGCGGTAAACAGCCCGCTGATTTTTTTCGTTTCCAGCGTCGGCCACAGCTGTGTCGGAACGATCGCATCGTATTCAATCGCATAGCCCGGGCGCATCATCTGCACGTGCTCAAGCCCTGGAATCGTGCGGAGAATGCGGTGCTGCACGTCTTCCGGCAGGCTCGTCGACAGCCCCTGCACGTACACTTCCTGCGTGCTGCGTCCCTCCGGCTCCAAAAAGATCTGGTGGCGCGGCTTATCGCTGAAGCGTACGACCTTGTCTTCAATGGACGGGCAGTAGCGCGGTCCGGTACCCTCGATCATGCCGGAGTACATCGGCGAGCGGCTCAGGTTGTCATTGATATACGTGTGCGTATCCTCATTCGTATACGTGAGCCAGCACGGCAGCTGATCGGTGATATATTTCGTCGTTTCATAGGAAAAAGCACGCGGAACGTCATCTCCCGGCTGAATTTCCGTTTTGCTGTAGTCGATCGTGTTGCTGTTGACGCGCGGCGGCGTTCCTGTTTTAAACCGCTCCATTTTGAAACCGAGCTTCTGCAGATCATGGGACAGGTTGATCGACGGCTGCATATTGTTCGGACCGCTTTCGTAGGAAAGCTCCCCGAGAATCACTTTTCCGCGCAGGTACGTTCCGGTTGTCACTATGACCGCCGGTGCGTGATATTCTGCTCCGGTCTGCGTGACAACACCTTTTACCGTATCGTCTTCTACGATCAAGCTTTCCACCATTCCCTGACGCAAAAGCAGGTTCTCCGTCTCTTCGATCGTCCGCTTCATTTCCTGCTGGTACAAAAACTTGTCCGCCTGCGCGCGCAGTGCACGTACGGCAGGTCCTTTTGCTGTATTCAGCATGCGCATTTGAATGTGGGTCTTATCGATATTGCGAGCCATTTCCCCGCCGAGTGCGTCGATTTCACGCACGACGATTCCTTTTGCCGGTCCTCCGACAGACGGGTTGCACGGCATATAGGCGACCGCATCCAGGTTCAGTGTCAGCATCAGTGTTCTGGCGCCGGCGCGGGCTGAAGCCAGTCCAGCTTCGACCCCGGAGTGTCCGGCCCCGATGACAATAACGTCAAAATCTCCTCCGTTGTAACTCATGATGGTATTCCTCCCTTTATTTCCCTAAGCAAAACTGCGAAAACAACTGATCAATCAAGCTTTCCTGCACGCTTTCGCCAATCACTTCCCCGAGTACTTCCCAGGCCCGTGTGATGTCGATCTGCACCATGTCTACCGGCATGCCTGATTCCGCTGCGGTCAGCGCTTCTTCCACTGCGCGCTTTGCCTGCTCCAAAAGCGCAATGTGCCGGGAGTTGGACACGTACGACAGATCGCCGCCTTCCATATCACCTGCGAAAAACAGGTCCCGGATCGCCTCTTCCAGCTCATCGATGCCCTCATCCTGCAAGAGCGAGGTCGTAATGACCGGTCGGCCGTCCGCCAGCTTCTCTGCTTCCTCCAGTGACAGCTTCTGTTCCAAATCGGTTTTATTAATGATAATAATCGCGTCCTGCCCTTTCAACAACTGAAAGAGCTCGCGGTCTGCGTCTGTTATGGCTTCATTATAATTTAACACAAGCAGGACCAGTTCGGCATCCTTGATTACCTTGCGGGAACGCTCTACGCCAAGCCGCTCGACGATATCTTCTGTTTCGCGGATTCCTGCTGTATCAAGCAGACGAAGCGGGACACCGCGGACGTTCACGTACTCCTCAACTACATCGCGGGTCGTCCCCGGTATATCGGTGACGATCGCTTTGTTTTCATGAACGAGGCTGTTCAAAAGCGAAGATTTTCCGACGTTTGGCCGGCCGATGATCACGGTCGACAGCCCTTCGCGGAGGATTTTGCCCTGATGGGCGGTCGTGAGCAGATGCTGTACCTCCTGCCGGACAGCCTCGCCTTTTTCCTGAATCATCTGCAGCGTCATTTCCTCTGCGTCGTATTCCGGATAGTCAATGTTCACTTCGACGTGAGCGACTGTTTCTAAAAGTTCCTGCCTCAGTTTTTTTACCTTCTCGGACAGGCGTCCTTCTACCTGGTTCATCGCCACATTCATCGCCCGGTCTGTTTTGGCACGAATCAGGTCCATGACGGCCTCAGCTTGGGACAGATCGATCCGTCCGTTTAAAAAGGCCCGCTTCGTAAATTCCCCTGGCTCGGCCAGACGTGCACCGTGTACGAGCGTCAGCTGCAGCACACGGTTGACACTCGTCAGACCTCCATGGCAATTTATTTCAATGATATCTTCTTTCGTATACGTTTTCGGCGCCCTGAGAACGGACACCATCGATTCTTCTATTGTGTCGCCCGTTTCCGGGTCGCGGATATGTCCGTAATTGATCGTATGCGACGCTGCCTCGGCGAGGGAGGACGAGCCGACGTAAAGCTTGTCGGCGGTCTCCACCGCTTTCGGGCCGCTGATCCGGACAATGCCGATGGCCCCTTCACCCATCGGCGTTGAAATTGCTGCAATTGTATCCATATCCATAAGTCCTTCCCTCCCGCTGGTCGATTTCCGATCATTCGATTCCAACTAAATAGACTATCACAAAAGACGGTCTGTTAAAAGCACAAAAGCCTGTACGCACGCAAAAAAATCCCGTTCCGGGCGTCGGATCCGGAACGGGATTCTGCGGTTATTTCACGATCAAGCTGGTGTTCATGTGAAGTATCATGACGTTGGAGCAATCACGATGCGGCGGTTCGGCTCTCTGCCATCGGAATAGGTCGTCACGTCGCCACGGTTTTGAAGGGCGGTATGAATAATCTTCCGCTCCATCGCACTCATCGGTTCCAATCTGACTTCCTGGCGGATGCGGACGGCTTTTTGCGCCAGCCGGTCTGCCAGTGTTTCCAGTGCTTCCTTCCGTCTCGCACGGTATCCTTCTGCATCCAGATAAATCCGTACGTATTCGTCCGCATGTTTGTTGGCGGCGAGGTTGACTAAATATTGAAGCGAGTCGAGCGTCTGCCCGCGTTTTCCAATGAGCACGCCGATGTCGGATCCGGTAATGGAAAAATACAGATCGTCTCCCCGGTGCTCTTGTTCCACGCTGGCGCTGACGCCCATTTTATCGATGACGTCCCTTAGAAACACGAGCCCTTCCTTTACAGGATCGGGCCGGCGCTCCAGTTCCACAACGGCAGGTCTACTGCCGAGAAGGCCGAGGAAGCCTTTCTGCGCTTCCTCGATGACACGGACGTTCACTTCATGTTCTTTTGCTTCAAGCTTTTCAAGCCCTGCTGCAACTGCTTCCTCTACTGTACGCCCTGACACCGTCACTTTGTTCACTAGCTCTTCGCTCCCCCCGCTTTCGCCTGTTTGGCGGTTTCTTTTTTCTTACCTACGTTAGGACCAGTGATAAAGTAAGTCTGTATAATCATAAAGAGGTTCCCGATCACCCAGTAAAGCGCCAGCGCGGATGGGAAGAACGCCGCGAAGGCCATGATCATGATCGGCATGATATACAGCAGTGCTTTCATCTGCGGGTTATCCTGCACCATCATCATCTTCTGCTGGATGAACGTTGTTGCTCCTGCCACAAGCGGCAGGATGAAATATGGGTCCGCAGCACTCAGCTCAAACCACAGGAAGTCCTGCGGCGTGCCGGTATAGCTTGGATCAACATCCGGATTAATCTGCGGCGTACGGATAATCGCGTGGTAAAACGCGATCAGAATCGGCATCTGAACAAGAATTGGCAGACACCCGGCAAGCGGGTTGACGCCGTGCTTCTGGAACAGCTGCATCATTTCCTGCTGCAGCTTCTGCTGCGTCTGCTGGTCCTTCGCGCTGTATTTCTCACGGAGTTCCTTCATTTGAGGCTGCAGCGCCTGCATCGCCTTCGTACTCTTCGTCTGCTTGATCATCAGCGGCAGGATAAGAATACGCAGAATAATCGTTACGATAATAATCGCAAGACCGTAGCTGTTATTCAGCGCTTCCGCAATCGTGGTCATCAGCCAGGACAGCGGGTAAACAAAAAACGGGTCCCAAATACCATCATTTGTTGATGTGATCGGCTCATTGATGTTAAAACACCCGGACATGAGCAGCATCACACCGATAAACATGGATGCAATACCTAATTTCTTAACCACTCTTGGTCCTCCTATCTATTTTCGACGAAAATGCTCCGATTCCTGCCGGTTCCGCTCTTTCTTTTCCGGAACGTAGTCGATCCCTCCCGGATGAAACGGATGGCACTTCAACAGTCTCCTTACCGTCAAGTATAAACCCTTCAGCGCTCCGTGCGTGCGGAGCGCATCAAGGCTGTACTGGGAGCAGGTCGGATAAAACCGGCAAGAAGCCGGCGTGAAACGCGAAATGTACTTTTGATACATCCTTACAAAAAAAGCGAGAAACTCCGCCATCTCCTGTTCACCTCCGCTGACTGGAAACAGAACGGTCGACAAGCTTGGCAACCTTCATCACGTGACGGAGCGACTTCTTCATCTCATCGAACTCCATATCCGCAGCCGGCTTTCTGGCGATGATCACGACATCGCAGTTCTGCTTTAAATCCGCAATCATTGGACGAAGCGCTTCTTTCATCAGCCGCTTGATCCGGTTGCGGCGGACTGCATTGCCAAGCTTTTTGCTGACAGACAGCCCGATGCGGATATGCTCCTGCGCATCACGATGAAGCCGATACACGACAAACTGACGGTTGGCAGCGGAATGGCCGCTTCGGAAAACAGTCTGGAAATCCTCATTTTTTTGTAAACGGTTTTCCTTTTTCATGCACGGGCACCTCTCTATACAGCGCCTGTGACGCTATTCATTTTACCTAATCTTTCTGCCCCGTTCAATCATTGGCAGTGACTGTTTTGTGACGTTCAGGCAAACAAGAAGCTGCCACCAGGTCGACCCGGGACAGCTGCGGCCGGCATCCGGCGGACCGGATCACGTCACGATATGCTTCCTGTAAAAAAAGACCACTGTATGAGCAGTGGCCTTTTCTTTACGCAGAGAGAACCTTGCGTCCTTTACGGCGTCGGTTAGAAAGAACCTTACGACCGTTCTTCGTAGCCATACGCGTACGGAAACCGTGGTTCATCTTACGCTTACGGTTATTTGGATTGAATGTCGGCTTACCCATGAGTCACACCTCCTGTTTCAGCGTTCATGAAACAATAAGTTTTCTAATTCATTATTGTCCAGCGCGATCTCGCCTAAAGTAATGCTCCTTCAGGCAGTCTTGTAAATTATAATTTCTTCACCCCCTTCTGTCAAGCGCTCATTTTGCCTGAACAAGCACCGCAGCTCCGTTTTTCAAGCGTGGACCGCCATGCTGCCGGCAGATCGCATTTATACCGTTTCTACCTATAAGAGAAGGCGGCAAGTATGCTCCTTAAGTTGATTGCTTCCTTTTTTACGCGAGTCTGTTATCCGATTTTCTGTCGACGACAGGCAGCCGGCTCTCCTTTCCAAAACCTGTACGAAACTGCCTGTGGATAAACTTTTTACCGCCTTTTTTTCTTTCCACAGTCCTCTCCAAGGGTTTTTCACAGTATCTTGTGTTGTGGATAATTTTTAGCCACAAGGGGTGGAATAGTGTGGATAACTTCATAAGATGATTGCCATACGTGCTTTTTTTTGATACGATAGTGATGTTTTTTCGCGTGGAAAACCCCACGCGCTACATAATCTATCCACAGTTGTGTATAACCGTGTGGATAGTTATACAGATGCTCTTAACAAGCTTATCCACAATTATGTGTACAGCGTTAATAACCCTGTTTTCTTCTATAATACATGTTCTGCACATTCCGCTGTGTGTATCTTTATTCAGGTACGTTGTTCAGAGGTTGTACATAGAAAGGATAGGCTGTTCTAAAACAGGCTGGATAGAAGGAGGGACATGCGTGGAAAACTTAGACGATCTCTGGAAGCAGGCGCTTGCCAAAATCGAGGAGAAGGTCAGCAAACCGAGCTTTGATACGTGGTTCAAAGACACGGCAGCTGATGCGATCGACCAGAGCTCCAATATGATTACGATTATTGCGCCGAACGAATTTGCACGGGACTGGCTCGAAAACCGGTACTTTACCATCATCACGGAAACACTGCAGGAACTGACGGGAGCCGAGCTTGAAGCCCGCTTTGTGCTTCCGAAAGAAGAGATAGCCGAGCCCGAACCGGATCTGGCCAAAAAACCGCCCGCACCGCCGGCGGACAACGGCGACGATCCGCCAAAGCACATGCTGAACCCGAAGTATACGTTTGATACGTTCGTCATCGGGAGCGGGAACCGGTTTGCCCACGCAGCTTCTCTGGCCGTAGCTGAAGCTCCGGCGAAAGCTTACAATCCGCTGTTTATATACGGTGGCGTTGGACTTGGCAAGACACACTTAATGCACGCAATCGGCCACTATGTGATTGATCACAATCCGAATGCCAAAGTCGTTTATTTATCATCTGAAAAATTTACGAATGAATTTATTAATTCCATCCGGGATAACAAAGCGGTACATTTCCGCAACAAGTACCGGAACGTGGACGTGCTGCTGATCGACGACATTCAGTTTCTCGCCGGGAAGGAGCAGACGCAGGAGGAATTTTTCCATACGTTTAATTCCCTCCATGAAGAACGCAAGCAGATCGTGATCTCCAGCGACCGTCCGCCAAAAGAAATTCCAACGCTTGAGGACCGGCTCCGCTCCAGGTTTGAATGGGGACTGATCACGGATATTACGCCGCCGGATCTGGAGACGAGAATTGCGATTCTCCGCAAGAAAGCGAAAGCGGAAAACCTCGATATTCCAAACGAGGTCATGCTCTATATTGCCAATCAGATCGACACGAATATTCGTGAACTGGAAGGCGCCTTGATCCGGGTTGTGGCGTATTCGTCGCTCATTAATCAGGACATGAATGCCGATCTTGCTGCAGTCGCTTTAAAGGACATTATTCCGAATACAAAATCCCGTGAGATCACGATTGAGGACGTTCAGTCTTCCGTGGCGGCGGCTTACGGCGTGCGTGTAGAGGATATGAAGGCGAAAAAGCGGACAAAAACCGTCGCTTACCCTCGCCAGATTGCGATGTATCTTTCGCGTGAGCTGACGGACCACTCCCTTCCTAAAATCGGAGCTGCTTTTGGGAAGCGGGATCATACGACCGTGATTCATGCACACGAAAAAATCTCCAAGCTGCTTCAGGAGGACCCGGAGCTGCAAAAGCAGGTAGAGGATATTACAACGCAGCTGCGCTCCGGCTGATTGTGTAAAATGTGGACATCCCGCACGCACTTATGCACAGGTTATCCACATGTGAATAAGTTCACCTTACAGGCTCTTTGCGTGGTTATCCACAAATCCACAGCGCCTAGTACTATTACTACGGCAAGTTCATTAATTAATATTATATTTATCAGGGAGGTTCCACGTTATGAAATTTACTATTCAGAGGGACGTATTCGTTCAAAATATCCAGCACGTTTCAAAAGCCATCTCCTCCAGAGCATCTATGCCGATTTTATCTGGGTTAAAGATCGTTGCATTTGACGAAGGGGTGACCCTGACAGGCAGTGATTCCGATATTTCCATTGAAGCTTACATTCCTGCAGAAGACGGTGACAATCAGATCGTTGATATTGAACGGCCAGGATCGATCGTCCTCCAGGCAAAGTATTTCGCTGATATCATCAAAAAGCTGCCGGAGACGACGGTTGAAGTGAGCGTGAACGACCAGAACGTAACAAAAATCAGCTCCGGAAGCTCCGAGTTTAATTTGAATGGACTCGATCCGGATGAATTTCCACGTCTTCCTGAAGTGGAGCAGGGCAATGCGTTTCAGCTGAAGACAGATCTGCTGAAAGCATTGATTAAACAGACGGCTTTTGCCGTTTCGACTGCGGAAACCCGTCCTATTTTGACCGGGATCCACTGGGGACTGGAAGAGGGCAAGCTCATGTGCACCGCGACGGACAGCCACCGCCTGGCCATGCGTGAAGCGGCACTTGAAGACAGCCCGGCAGACATGGAATTCTCCAACGTCGTTATTCCTGGTAAAAGCCTGTCGGAGCTCAGCAAAATTCTTGATGACACCGAAGATACAATCAGTGTCACTGTGACTGACAACCAGTGCCTGTTCAAAACGAAGAACATTCTCTTCTTCTCACGGCTGCTGGACGGCAACTATCCGGCAACGAAAAATATGATTCCAACGAGCTCCAAAACAGAGGTTCAGGTACAAGCGAAAAAGCTGCTGGCGGCCATTGAGCGTGCGCTGCTTCTTTCCAGAGACGGTAAAAATAACGTCGTGAACCTGAAGTCCATCGGGGAGTCAACGCTTGAGATCACCTCGGTCACACCGGAAGTCGGTAAAGTAACCGAGGAAGTAGCGTGCGACAGCTTCGGCGGGGAAGAGCTCCGTATTTCCTTTAACGGAAAAAACATCATCGATGCCCTCCGCGTGATTGAATCCGATGATGTCACGATCCAGTTTACGGGAGCAATGAGCCCGTTTATCATGCGCCCGGCTGACCGTGACTACATGCTTCACCTGTTCTCGCCTGTGCGGACATACTAATTTTAAACTTGCCGACCCGCTGTTCCGGACGTTTTCGGAACAGCGTTTTTTTAAGCTGCTGCCGGCTTTAAAGCAATAAAGCAGGGGGGCGATGAAACGAGACAAACACGGCTCAACAAGCCGGAAATAGACAAAAAAAGAACCAACTGCTGATGCCGGAACATTTGTTCGCAAAACTGAGAATTAATATTGGCGTCATGCGTCAATCTTTAGTACAATGTATAGTGAGAGATTTTGTGTACGTATTTGTACAGAAAGCGAGTTGACGGGGCATGAACGAGGAAATTACCGTGCGTGGCGAATTTATTACGCTCGGGCAGGCGCTGAAAGAAGCAGCTGTCATTTCAAGCGGCGGCGAGGCGAAGCCGTTTTTGGCAGAAGTTCCGGTATTGGTGAATGAGGAAGCCGAAGACCGCCGGGGAAGGAAGCTCTATCCTGGTGACCACGTTGTCATCGAAGGGATCGGGGAGCTGACGATCATCGGTGAGTAGCGGAGGCACTCTTGCATATACATGAACTGAAGCTGAAGGACTATCGCAACTATGAGGACGTCACGCTGCCCTTTAAGGATCAGGTGAACGTGATTCTTGGGGAAAATGCCCAGGGAAAGACGAACCTGATGGAATCGATCTATGTACTGGCCATGGCCCGCTCCCACCGTACACCGCGCGACCGGGAATTGATCCGCTGGGATCAGCCGTTTGCACGGGTGGGCGGAAGCTTTACGAACCGCCACGGCAAGTTTGACATGGAGCTCGTCTTTTCGAAACAGGGCAAAAAGGTAAAAGTGAACGGGCTCGAAAAAAAGCGACTCAGCGACTATATCGGAACGTGCACGATCGTCATGTTCGCCCCCGAAGATCTGACTCTTGTAAAGGGAAGCCCGCAGGTGCGCCGGCGGTTTCTCGATATGGAAATGGGTCAGATTAACTCTGTTTATCTGTACCATCTTTCTCAGTACTACAAAGCACTGAAGCAGCGCAACCAATGGCTGAAAGATATCCGTGACAAACGCAAGACACCGGATGAAGCAATGCTCGACGTCATGACCGAGCAGCTGATTCAATCCGGAGCGGAGCTGCTCGTCCGGCGATTTTCCTTTTTGGACACGCTCGAAGCCTGGGCAGCCCCGATTCACCGCGACATCAGCCGCGGGAAAGAAGTGCTGACGCTCTCCTATGAGCCGACCGTGCCGGCAAAAGCGGGCATGAATGCGGCAGAAACTGCCGACGTACTCCGCGCCGAATTCAGCCGTGTCCGCGACCAGGAGCTCAGGCGCGGGACGACCCAGATCGGACCACATCGTGATGATCTGGCGTTTTTTGTGAACGGACGCAGCATTCAGACTTACGGCTCGCAGGGACAGCAGCGGACGACGGCGCTGTCGCTCAAGCTTGCGGAAATTGAGCTGATACATGAAAAAACCGGCGAATATCCGATCCTCCTGCTGGACGATGTGCTGTCTGAGCTGGACGACCACCGGCAGACGCATCTGCTGAATTCCATTAAAGGAAAAGTGCAGACGTTCGTGACGACGACCAGCGTCGACGGAATCGACCACCAGCTGCTTCGCGAAGCGGCCACGTTTTACGTCCAGGAAGGAACGATTGTCCGGAACGAATAAGGAGGCGCCCCATGTTTATTCATCTAGGCGGAGATATCGTATTGAAGGCAGAACGGATCATCACGATTCTCGATCACCAGAGCGAGGAAGCTTCGGCGGAAAACAGAGCCTTTATGAAGCGGAGCCGCGACGCCAAGCAGACAGTGGAGGTTACCGGTGATCCGGCGAAGTCAATCGTCGTCACCGATGACTGCATCTATCTGTCTCCGATCTCGTCGCATACGCTGAAACGCCGGGCCGAAAATAAAACGATTGCCAACACGGAAGAAGAAGAATCCACCCGCCCATAAGCGTGCGGGAAGAAATGCAGGTGAGGAACAATGAGTGTGGATAATAATCAGTCCTATGATGAGAGTCAAATTCAGGTTCTGGAAGGGTTGGAAGCTGTCCGTAAGCGTCCCGGAATGTACATCGGTTCCACGACAAGCCGCGGGCTGCACCATCTTGTCTGGGAAATTGTAGATAACAGCATCGATGAGGCGATGGGCGGTCACTGTGATACGATCCACGTCACGATCGGAGAAGACAACTCGATCACCGTTGAGGATAACGGCCGGGGGATTCCGGTCGGTATTCACGAAAAAATGGGCCGTCCTGCTGTAGAAGTAATCATGACGGTTCTGCACGCCGGCGGTAAATTTGGCGGCGGCGGCTACAAGGTTTCCGGCGGTCTGCACGGGGTCGGGGCTTCGGTTGTTAACGCCCTGTCCACAAAGCTTGAGGTAAACGTTCATCTTGACGGTAAAATTCACTTCATCGATTTCCGCCGCGGTATTCCGCATACGGAGCTGCAGGTCATCGGTGAGACAGATAAACAGGGAACCGTGATCACGTTCTGGCCGGACGAGGAGATTTTCTCCGAGACGACCGAATTTGAGTTCGATATTCTCGCAAACCGGCTGCGTGAGCTTGCATTCCTGAACCGCGGACTGCGCATCTTCGTAAAGGACGAGCGTGAGAATGGGCGCGAAGCAGAATATTTTTACGAGGGCGGTATTCAGTCGTTCGTCGAACACTTAAACCGTACCAAGGAGGCGCTGCACGAGCCGCCGATCTTCCTTGAAGGCGACAAGGAAGGCATTCATGTCGAGGTGGCAATGCAGTACAACAACAGCTTCTCCAGCAACATTTATTCGTTTGCGAATAACATCAATACGCATGAGGGCGGAACGCACGAGTCCGGCTTTAAAACCGGACTGACGCGTGTTATTAACGATTACGCCCGCCGGAACAACCTGTTTAAGGAAAACGACCCGAATCTGATCGGCGACGATGTCCGGGAAGGGCTGACGGCGATCATCTCGGTTAAAATTCCGGATCCGCAGTTCGAAGGCCAGACGAAAACGAAGCTCGGCAACAGCGAAGCCAGAACGATCACCGATTCGCTTTTCTCGGAGCACATGGCCAAGTTTCTGGCCGAGCATCCAACGGTTGCCCGGCAGATTGTCGATAAAGGCTTGATGGCGTCACGCGCGCGAGATGCGGCGAAGAAAGCACGGGAGCTGACACGGCGTAAATCGGCGCTTGAAGTGAGTGCGCTTCCGGGCAAGCTTGCAGACTGCTCATCACGCGATGCGTCGATCAGTGAAATTTACATCGTTGAGGGTGATTCCGCGGGCGGTTCTGCCAAACAGGGACGCGACCGTCATTTTCAGGCGATCCTGCCGCTTCGCGGTAAGATCATTAACGTCGAAAAAGCACGTCTGGATAAAATTTTGTCCAACAATGAAATTCGGGCCATCATTACAGCACTCGGCACCGGGATCGGCGAGGATTTTGATATTTCCAAGGCACGCTACCATAAAATTATCATTATGACGGATGCCGACGTCGACGGCGCGCACATCCGCACGCTGCTGCTCACATTCCTCTACCGCTACATGCGGCCGCTGATTGAGGAAGGCTACATTTACATTGCCCAGCCGCCTCTTTATCAGATTAAGCAGGGCAAGGCGATTCATTATGCATACAATGAGAAAGAAATGGAGCGGGTGCTGAGCGAGCTCGATCCGACTCCAAAGCCGGCGCTGCAGCGCTATAAGGGTCTTGGGGAGATGAACCCGACTCAGCTTTGGGAAACGACAATGAACCCGGATATGAGAACCGTGCTGCAGGTGAACCTGAATGACGCGATGCTTGCAGATGAAGTATTTGAAACGCTGATGGGAGACCGGGTAGAGCCGCGCCGCGACTTTATTCAGGCCAACGCCCACTACGTGAAAAATCTCGATATTTAACAACGGCTGGCACCGTGCTCATCAGAAGCACGGGCAGCGTTTTACCAATACGGCGGGGCAGCATGCTGTCCTGCCTACATAGTCGAACAGGCGGCACAGCTGCTGAATACGGGCTTTCACGGCCCGGAGGATGGAGGGTCATGAATGGCGGACCAGGAAAACAGAAATGATCGGGTACACGACATTAATATCAGTCAGGAAATGCGCACATCATTTATGGACTATGCGATGAGCGTTATCGTCAGCCGTGCGCTGCCGGACGTGCGTGACGGACTGAAGCCGGTGCACCGGCGTATTCTTTATGCAATGAATGAACTCGGCATTACAGCCGATAAAGCGTATAAAAAATCTGCCCGAATCGTCGGGGAAGTAATCGGTAAGTATCACCCGCACGGGGACTCTGCCGTATACGAAACAATGGTACGGATGGCGCAGGATTTCAGCTACCGCAACATGCTCGTAGACGGACACGGAAACTTTGGTTCCGTCGATGGAGACGCGGCAGCAGCGATGCGTTATACAGAAGCAAGAATGTCAAAGATTTCCATGGAACTTGTGCGTGATATCAATAAGGATACAATTGATTACCAGGAAAACTATGACGGCTCCGAGCACGAACCGAAAGTGCTGCCGGCCCGTTTTCCAAACCTGCTCGTCAACGGCACGTCAGGTATTGCCGTCGGAATGGCGACGAACATTCCGCCGCACAGCTTAAATGAAGTCATTGACGGTGTGCTCGCTCTCAGTGAGAACCCGGAGCTGACGTCAGTTGATCTGATGGAGCATATTCCCGGGCCGGATTTCCCGACTGGAGCAGAAATCGTCGGTATTTCCGGCATCCGTCGCGCCTATGAGACAGGCAAAGGCTCGATTTTAATTCGCGCCAAAGCGGATATTCAAGAGAAAAACGGCAAGCAGCGGATTATCGTAACCGAACTGCCGTACCAGGTGAATAAAGCCCGGCTGATTGAGAAGATCGCAGAGCTCGTCCGCGATAAGAAAATTGACGGCATTACTGATCTGCGTGATGAGTCGGACCGGACAGGTATGCGTATCGTGATTGAACTGCGCCGCGATGCCAATGCCAACGTGCTGCTGAACAACCTCTATAAGCAGACAGCACTGCAGACAAGCTTCGGGATCAACATGCTCGCACTCGTTGACGGACGTCCGCAGGTGCTCCCGCTGAAAGAAGTGCTGTCTCACTACCTGGAGCATCAGAAGGTTGTCATTAAACGCCGAACAGCTTACGAGCTGAAAAAAGCCGAGGCCCGTGCACATATCTTGGAGGGACTGCGGATTGCGCTGGACCACCTTGATGAAGTCATTGAGTTGATTCGTGCGTCTCAAACGACAGACATCGCCAGAAACGGGCTGATGGAGCGGTTTGAGCTGTCTCATGAACAGGCACAGGCGATTCTTGACATGCGTTTGCAGCGTCTCACCGGCCTCGAGCGCGATAAAATCGAAGGCGAGTATAAAGACCTCATGGCGAAAATTGAGGAGCTGCGCGCGATTCTCGCCGACGAAGAAAAGGTGCTGGAAATTATCCGCGAGGAGCTGTCCGAAATTCGGGACCGCTTCGGTGACGACCGCCGTACGATCATTACGATCGGTGAAGATACGTTTGAGGATGAGGATCTGATTCCGCGTCAAAACGTCGTGATCACACTTTCCCATCAAGGCTACATCAAGCGGCTTCCTGTCTCGACCTACCGCAGCCAGAAGCGCGGCGGACGGGGCGTCCAAGGAATGGGAACGTATGACGAAGATTTCGTACGCCACCTGTTTATCACGAATTCGCACGATCACCTCCTGTTCTTTACGAACAAAGGAAAGGTGTATCGGATTAAAGGCTATGAGGTGCCGGAGCAGAAGCGGACCTCTAAAGGAATTCCGATCATCAACCTGCTCCAGATTGATCCGGATGAATATATCAGTACCGTTATCCCGATCTCGTCCTTTGAAGAAGAGGAGCGTTCGCTGTTCTTCATGACGAAATACGGCGTGGCGAAACGAACGGAGCTGAAGGCGTTTAAAAACATCCGCCGCGGCGGCTTGTTTGCCATCAAGCTGCGTGAAGGAGATGAGCTGCATGGCGTCAGGCTGACAAACGGTGACCAGGAGCTGATTACCGGGACGCGCCAGGGGATGTCGATCCGTTTCCACGAAAAGGACGTACGGTCCATGGGCCGTACGGCAGCCGGGGTAAAAGGCATTCAGCTCGGCAAAGACGATGAAGTGGTCGGAATGGATATTTTATATCCGGACCAGGATGTACTCATTGTGACCGAATCAGGCTTCGGAAAACGGACACCAATTGAGGAGTACCGCGAACAGTCCCGGGGCGGTAAAGGGATTAAAACGTGCAACATCACCGATAAGAACGGCAGCGTTGTCTCTCTGAAGGTTGTGGCAGAAGATCATGATCTCATGGTTATCACGACGAACGGGGTTGTGATCCGTATGCATGTAGCGGAAATTTCACAGACCGGACGTAATACGCAGGGTGTGCGTCTGATCCGGGTAGCCGACGGGGAATATGTATCGACCGTCGCACGAGTTAACATCAGCGAGGATGAAGAAACGCAGGAAATTGAAGAAGGCGAGCACACATCAGATGAGCTCGAAGAAGCACCGGAAGCAGAAGCTTCCGAAGAAGAAAGCGAAAGCGAGAACGACGAATAACGTGAGAGGGCGGCTCCCGGGATGTTTACCGGAGCCGCCCTCTTTGCCGTTTTGGGTACATCGATGCTAAGGCGCTTCATCCTTTTGGTTATTGCATGGCAGGAAGTGTTCACAAGTATAGCCAGCTGTCCGATAGAAGCAGTAAAGGCTTTTATAATGAGTCGTTAGACCTTGTTATATCCTCTATAGCTTGACTTTAGTCCTGCTTTAGAGTCATGATAAGAGACAGCAGAGATAAAAAGGAGCGGGTTTCATGCACGTGTATGTAGAGGATCTGGTACCAGGGTGCATTTTGCAGCAAGACGTCATGAAGCTGACTGCGAAGCCGCTGGTGCCAAAAAAAACGGTTTTGCAGGAGGAGCATCTCCACATCTTAAAGACGTTTCTTGTAGAAAGTGTGCATACGGAAGCGAAGCTTGTTGACGGCACAGCCTTTCAGCCGGAGCGTCAGCTGCAGGAAAAGCAAAAGAAGAGAGGTCCGGCAAAGGTGAGTCTGCTGGATGACAATGATTCCTTTACGAACCGCTACTTGCGGACGGTGCAGCTGTTTAAAAAGGAATTTCAAAAATGGCAGGGCCGCCTTCCGATCGAGCCGTATACAATGCGGCAGCTCTTTTTGCCGCTTTATGAAAAGGAGCCGACAAACCGTGAACTGCTGGAGCTGTATCACTTCAGTGATAAAACGAATTACATTTATTATCATGCTGTGGCTGTCGGGGTTTACAGTGCGATGCTCGGCCGCTGGCTCGGCTATGAGAAAGCGGACGTGATTCAAGTCGGTCTGGCCGGCATGCTCGCAGACTGCGGCATGTCGCGCCTTTCCTATGATCCTTTTCAGAAAAAAGGGAGCCTTAACAAAGATGAATTCGATGAACTGAAAAAGCATCCGGTGCTCAGCTACCGTATGCTGGAGAAGGTGCCCGGCTTCAATAAAAAAGCGATGCTCGGTGTCCTGCAGCATCATGAGCGTCTGGATGGAAGCGGCTATCCGCTTGGCGTTTCCAAAACCAAAATTCATGCCTTCGCGCGCATCAACGCCATTGCGGATACGTTTCATGCAATGACGGCAGAACGGCTTTACCGGGCCAAAATGTCTCCCTATCACGTTTTGGAGCAGCTGGCTGCCGGGGAATTTCCCGGACTCGACCCGGCGATGACCGCCTGCTTTACTGGACAGCTGGCGGTACTCACTGTCGGGCAGTCGGTTCAGCTTAACAATGAAAGCTCGGCAGAAGTTCTCTACGTTCGCCCGGAAAATCCGCTGCGCCCTGTCGTGCGGCTTGAGTCTGGCCAAGAGCTGGACCTTGCAAGTCATGCCAATCTGTATATTGTAGAAGCATCGGCCTCCTCAGAAGCAGCAGCCTCCTCTTAACCAGCTGCCTGCTCAGCTTACTAATCCACATTAAACGGCGATGAAGTTCCGCTCGTGTGATCGGCCGTTCAGCGTTCGAGCTGCAAGAGAATCGACTGCGCTTCGCGCTCCCGGAGAACGTTGTGAAGCGCCGGCATCGCGATTCGCATACGAAACGCGGGCATAGGTAAGCTCCAATCGGCAGCAGCAGGCGAAAATCGAATGACTCGATTTTTGGAGAACCAAAACGAAGCGGTTAGCTGAGCCCATTTTCTCCGGAAAACAAGTGCCCGCAGATACAGGCAGATGCAAAACTATTCACCTAACGTGACTTTATCAATACGCTCAGAACCGGCGCGGCATCACCGCTGCCGGTTCTCTTTTGTATGCGTCGATGTCCTCAGCGTGTAAACGTTGTTGAAGGTTTTGACAGGCAGCGAACAGCGCACTTTTACCTAATTATGCTAAAAATGTTTTTCCAGTTCCTGCACGTGGTACACCTCTACTAACGCTGCTAAAACAGCAGAACTTATACGTTATAGAGAGGATGAGCATGATGCAGCCGATTTTTAAAGAGTTTCACAATGACCAGGAGGTCGTCGAAGCCATTCAGTCACTGAAAAGCAAAAACATCAACGAGGACGACATTTACATCATTACCCACGATGAGGATCGAACGGATCGAATTGCGGACGATGCGGAAGCAAACACCATCGGATTGGATGAAGAGACGCTTGGCACTGCTGCGCGCAACCTGTTCCGTAAAAAAGGGGATGAACTGCGCGCAAAGCTGGAGGAACTCGGATTTGAAGAATATCACGCAGAAGAACTGGAAGAAAAGCTGGACGAAGGAAAAGTAATAGTTGTCGTACAACATGCACCTGAGGGATTTGATATTTATTAACAACAAGCGCAGTATTCCATCAGAAGAAGGCATAGATCATTCGTTGAAGCTGCTCAAGGAAGGCTATCAGTTTATCCTGAACCGCCGTTATACAATGGATGCCAATATCTTTGAGACGAAGCTGCTCGGAGAAACAGCCATCTGCCTGACAGGAAGCGAGATGGCCGAGCTTTTTTACGATACGGATAAATTTAAGCGTGAGGGAGCAGCGCCAAAGCCTGTGCAGAAAACGCTTTTTGGAGAAGGCGGCGTACAAAGCCTGGATGGGGAAGCCCATCATCATCGGAAAGCGATGTTCATGCGGGTGATGAAGCCGGATGACCTTCAGACGATCCGCCGGCTGTTTGCAAAACACTGGCAGAAGGATGCTCGCGCCTGGGAACAGCAGGACGAGATCCAGCTGTATGAAAAAGTAAAAACCGTATTGTTTAAAGCAGCCTGTGAATGGACAGGTGTGCCGCTTGAGGAAAATCCGGAAGACCGTGCTGATCAGATCAGCGAGATGTTTGAAACTCCAGCGCATATCGGAATCCGACATTTAAAAGGCTGGAAGGCTAGATCTGATGCAGAGAAGTGGATGGCCTCATATGTAGAGGAGGTGCGGAACGGAGAACGGAGCGACGCAGCGGGCACACCGCTGGAAGCATTCAGTCTGCACCGTGATCATCATGGAGAGCTGCTGGATGCAGAAACAGCTGCTGTCGAACTGCTGAATTTGATTCGCCCGATTACGGCCATTTCCGTATATGTGGCGTTTGCCGCTTTAGCTCTGCATGAATACCCGGAAGAAGCTGCCAAGCTCCAGTCAGAGGAAGCTCGTGAACGCTTTGTGCAGGAAGTTCGCCGGTACTATCCGTTCTTTCCATTCACAGCTGCCCGGGTAAAGCAGGATTTTACGATGGGAGAGCACACGTTTAAAGAAGGGACGCTTGCACTGTTAGATTTATATGGTACGAACCATCATCCGGATGAATGGGAAAATCCCGGACGGTTTCAGCCATCCCGCTTCGAAGGATGGCAGGGCACCCCTTTTCAGTTTATTCCTCAAGGCGGAGGCGAGTTTGATTTCGGTCACCGCTGTGCAGGTGAGTGGATGACGGTCGAGCTTTTAAAGGAAAGCGTTCTGCAGCTTCAGGAACATCTCAGCTACGACCTTCCCGAGCAAAACCTTTCGTTCAGCCTGACGACAATTCCCACGATCCCGGAGAGCGGGATTGTTCTAAAGAACGTGCAGCCGGTTTAACAGCTGCCTTCTGAGCCTCGTACCAGATCATCGGTATGGGGCTTTGCCGTGACAAATGGAAACGGCGTCTCATTCTTATATAGAAGAAACGAAGCAGATTCTGACGCTTTTCATGCGCAGATGTTCATTGAAAAATGCCTTGAACACCCTCTTTTTAAACGGATTTTGCTGAAAGAAAAGCAGGTCGAGTTAAATAAGAATTCTGAATACGAAAAAAGACTTGCAGGAAGTAAAACTTCCGTGATATATTTAATCTCGCTGCTGAGGAACACAGCATCACAGCGGCGCAAACAGTTCAAAAAAAGTATTGACTTATTTGAAGCGCTGTTATAAAATGTAATAAGTCGCTCTTAAGACAGAGCGGCATTTGCTGTCCTTTGAAAACTAAACAAAAGACAAGAAGAAGGAAAGAGAATGAATCATTCTCTGTCAATTTTTGAA